>NZ_NEVM01000005.1:1843587-2150852 GCF_002261225.1 Bordetella genomosp. 10 | reverse complement strand
GGACCCGGATCCGCTGTGCCCACGATGGGGGTGGGGTTCTTTACGGGGGTTCTTGCCTTCGGCGTATCGGGGTCCGAGGATGTCCGGGGTGGGGATGTCCGTTTTCTTGGAAAACCATGCATTACAACTGGAATTGGTCCATCTTTTTCGAGATGGCGCCCGATGGGTCGGGGTCCTATCTGGATAGTTTGTGGCGCGGGCTGGGGTGGACGGTGGCGACCGCGCTGCTGGCCTGGGCGCTGGCCTTGTCGCTGGGCGCCGTGGTCGGCGTGATGCGCACCACCGAGAGCAAGTGGGCGCAGCGCATCGGCACCTGCTATGTGGAGCTGTTCCGCAATATTCCGCTGCTGGTGCAGATGTTCCTCTGGTATTTCGTCTTGCCGGAATTGATGCCCAGCGCCTTGGGCGACGAGATCAAGCAGATGGCGCCGCCGTGGGCGATGTTCTGGCCGGCGGTGCTCTGCCTGGGATTCTTCACGTCTTCGCGGGTGGCGGAACAGGTGCGCGCCGGCATCGGCGCGTTGCCCCGCGGCCAGCGCATGGCCGGCACGGCGCTGGGCCTGCGGCCCAAGCAGGTGTATCGGTATGTGCTGCTGCCCATGGCGTTTCGCATCATCCTGCCGCCGTTGACGTCGGAATTCCTCAACCTGATCAAGAACACGTCCATCGCCTTCACCATCGGCTTGCTGGAACTGACCGGCAGCGCGCGTTCGATGCAGGAATTCAGCTTCCAGGTGTTCGAAGCCTTCGCCGGCGCGACCATCCTGTATTTCATCCTGAACATCGTCGTGCAGTTGCTGGCGCGGCTGCTGGAACGGCGCGTGTCGGTGCCGGGATTCATGGGATCCCGCGTCGACACCGGCGGGCATTGAGGGGGCGGACATGAATAACGGATTCGATTGGGACGTCATCGTCCGCACCGCGCCGTACCTGTTCCGCGACGGCATGGTGTTCACCTTGCAACTGACCGTGCTGTCGGCCCTGGGCGGGCTGGTGCTCGGGACCTTGCTGGCCATGATGCGGCTGTCCTCCAACCGGCTGCTGAGCGGCATCGCGACGGCATACGTGAACGGCCTGCGCGCCTTGCCCTTGCTGCTGGTGATCTTCTGGTTCTATTTCCTGGTGCCGTACATCGGCGCCTGGGTGACCGGCGCCAGCCGGCCGCTGACGGTGGGCGGCTTCACCTCGGCGCTGATCACGTTCACGCTGTTCGAGGCGGCCTACTATTGCGAGATCATGCGCGCCGGCATCCAGTCCATTTCGCGCGGGCAGGTGGCCGCCGGGCAGGCGCTGGGCTTGAACTACGCCCAGGTGATGGGCAACATCGTCCTGCCGCAGGCCTTCCGCAACATGATGCCGGTGCTGCTGACGCAGACCATCGTGCTGTTCCAGGACACCTCGCTGGTGTACGTGTTGTCCCTGACCGATTTCATGGGCGCGGCGGCCAAGGTGGCGCAGCGCGACGGCCGCCTGGTGGAGATGTACCTGTTCGCCGCGGCGGTTTACTTCATCATCTGCTTCGTGGCGTCGCGTCTGGTGCGGCGCTTGCAGCATCGCATGGCCATCATCCGCTGACGCGGGCGGCCCCAAGGGTAGGAACAATGATAGAAATCAAGCATGTCAGCAAGTGGTACGGCGATTTCCAGGTGCTCACCGACTGCACCACCTCGGTCGCCAAGGGCGAGGTGGTGGTGATCTGCGGACCCTCGGGGTCGGGCAAGTCGACGCTGATCAAGACCGTGAACGCGCTGGAGCCCTTCCAGAAGGGCGAGATCATCGTCGACGGGACGTCGGTGGGCGATCCGAAGACGAACCTGCCCAAGCTGCGTTCGCGCGTGGGCATGGTCTTCCAGCATTTCGAGCTGTTCCCGCATCTGACGGTGACGGAAAACCTGGCGCTGGCCCAGATGAAGGTGCTGGGGCGCGGCAAGGACGAGGCCTACGCGCGCGGCCTGAAGCTGCTGGAGCGCGTGGGGTTGAGCGCGCACAAGGACAAGTTCCCCGGGCAGTTGTCCGGCGGCCAGCAGCAGCGGGTGGCGATCGCCCGGGCGCTGGCGATGGACCCGGTCGCGATGCTGTTCGACGAACCGACGTCGGCCCTCGATCCCGAAATGGTCAACGAGGTGCTGGACGTGATGGTGGACCTGGCGCGCGAGGGCATGACGATGATGGTCGTGACCCACGAAATGGGATTCGCGCGGAAGGTGGCGAACAGGGTGGTGTTCATGGACGTCGGCGGCCACATCGTCGAGGATTGCCCGAAGGAAGAGTTCTTCGGCAACCTGGAAGCGCGCTCGCCCCGGGCGCAGCAGTTCCTTTCCAAGATCCTCACGCACTGAAGGGGCATTGCCCCCGCCCTGCTTGCCCCTAGCGGAAAACGACGGTGCGCGCCCCATTGAGCAGGATGCGATGCTCGATGTGGCTGCGCACCGCGCGTGAAAGCACCAGGGACTCGACGTCGCTGCCGACCTGGGTGAGATCCTGCGCGGTCATGGTGTGGTCGACGCGCTCGATGTCCTGCTCGATGATGGGGCCTTCGTCCAGGTCCGCCGTCACGTAGTGGGCCGTGGCGCCGATGATCTTGACGCCGCGCTGGTGCGCCTGGTGATAAGGCCGCGCGCCCTTGAAGCTGGGCAGGAAGCTGTGATGGATGTTGATGGCGCGCCCGGAGAGCGCCCGGCACATGTCCGCGGACAGAATCTGCATGTAGCGCGCCAGGACGACCAGGTCGACGCCTTCGCGTTCCACCAGGTCGAGGATCTGGCGTTCCTGCTGCGCCTTGTTCTCGCCGCTGACCGGCAGGTGATGGAAGGGGATGCCGTAGGACGCCGCCAGGTCCGCGTAGTCGTTGTGGTTGGACACGACGGCCGCGATGTCGGCATGCAGTTGTCCGCTCTTGACCCGGAACAGCAGGTCGTTCAGGCAATGGCCCTGCCTGCTGACCATGATCAGCAGGCGCTGCCGGCGGCGGGCGTCGTGGACCTGCATGTCCATGTCGTAGTCCCGCGCCAATACGTCGAAGCGTTCGCGCAATGCGTCGGCGCTGGTGGCCGGCGGCAGGTCGAAGTGCACGCGCAGGAAGAAGCGGCCGGTCTCGTCGTCGCCGAATTGCTGCGAATCCAGGATGTTGCAGCCCAGCTCGAACAGCAGGCCGCTGACGCGATAGACGATGCCGGTGCGGTCCGGGCAGGAAAGGGTCAGGATGTAGTCGTTATGCTGCATGGCCAGTAGGAAGGACCGGTAGGAAAGAGAGCGTCAGCGGGTTTGTTCCGTTTGCGGCGTCAGGTCGAAACCGCCCGCATGATAGACCAGCGGCAAGGCGCCGCTGTGTCCGCAGTGTTCCACCTCGCCCACCATGATGACGTGGTCGCCTTCTTCATAGCGGCTGCGGTTGTGGCATTCGAACCAGGCGGCGCATTCGTCGCCCAGCATCAGGGTGCCGCCCGGCGCGCGCCGGGTCGCCAGGTCCGCGAAGCGCTCGGCCGCGCTGCCGCGCGCGAAGCGCTTGGCCAGCGTCAACTGGTCGGCGGACAGCACGTTGACGACGTAGCGCTGGCAACGCTGCAGTCCCGCCAGCGAGGACGAGTCGCGCGACAGGCTCCACAGGACCAGCGGCGGATCGAGCGAGACCGAGTTGAAGGAGCTGACGGTCATGCCTATGGGCTGGCCGTCTTCGGCCATGGCCGTGACCACGGTCACGCCGGTGGCGAAACGGCCCAGGGCGGTGCGGAAATACGTGGCGTCGAAATCGGGCGGGGAAGCGGGCATGCTGCGATAGGGCGCTCGGAGGCGCAAGAATCCGGAATCAGGGCGAGATACGGCTCAATCGCCATTGCTGCTTGTCATCGAGCGCGTAGACCAGGCGGTCGTGCAGCCGCGAAGGGCGGCCCTGCCAGAATTCGAAGCGGGACGGCACGACGCGATAGCCTCCCCAGTGCGGGGGGCGCGGCGGGGTTTCGCCATAGCGCTGCTCGAATTCACGGGTGCTGGCTTCCAGCGCCTCGCGCGTGACCGGCTGGCTCTGGTGCGAAGCCCAGGCGCCGATGCGCGAGCCCAGCGGGCGGCTCTTGTAATAGGCGTCCGATTCCTCGTCCGACACTTTTTCGATGCGGCCCTCGATGCGGATCTGCCGCTCCAGCGGCTGCCAGAAGAACAACAGGCTGGCGCGCGGGTTCGCGGCGAGGTCGTGGCCCTTGCGCGATTCGTAATTCGTATAGAAGACGAAGCCGCGCTCGTCCGCGCCCTTGACCAGCACGATGCGCGCCGAGGGCTGGCCCGCGGCGTCGACGGTGGCCAGCGTCATGGCATTGGGTTCGGGGACCTCGGCGGCCAGCGCCTCGTCGAACCAACTGGCGAATTGATCGAAGGGGGACGCGGCGGCCTGGGACTCCAGCAGCTCGTTCTTGTCGTAGGTCTGGCGCAGATCGGCAAGGCTCATGATGGCGGGCGCGGCGGCGGAAGCGCCGCGATGCAAAAGAAACGCACCCAGTGTAACGCCGTTGCCGTCCGGCCGGTTTTACGCAGGGACGGAATGGCGCGCATCGGCCAGGTTCAGGGCCTCGGGATTCGGTCCTCAGGACTCGGGCAGCGCTTCCTCCGCGGCCTCCAGCAGCCGCGCCAGGCGCTGCAGCCGCAGGTCGTGGATGCCGGCCTCCTTCAAGGCCTGCGCGGTCTGCATGACGTAGTCGGTGCAGGGGCCGTACTTGCCGCTGGCGCGGCGCACGATGGCCACGACCTCGGCGTCCGGCAAGGCGGCGATATAGGAGGGGCTGGCGCGGTTCATGACGAAGACCAGCGCCCGCACCGGCCCCTCGCCGGTGGCGCAGTTCAGCCAGCGCGGCAGATAGGAACCCGTCGACATCTCGCGCTGCCAGAGGGCGGTGAAGCGTTCGCGCACGGCGTGGCCGTGCAGGCGGTAGACCATGCCCTGGCAGGAGCCGCCGCGATCCAGGCCGAACACCAGCCCGGGCGTCTCCGGCGTCCCGCGGTTCACCCTGGACCACAGGCACAGGGCGCGGTGGTGGCCGCGCAGGGTGGCCTTGCGCCGTTCCAGGAAGTCGAATTCCGGACGCCAGATCAGCGAGCCGTAGCCGAAGACCCAGACGTCTTCTCCTTTTCGCCAGTCGCGCAGGGCGTCTTCCAGGGAGGCCTGGCGCTCGTCCGGCGTCCAGAGCCGGAAGGGAATGTCGGAGGGAACGAGGCAGGAGGGTGTTGCGGGTTTCACGCAGGTTCACTTCACGCGGAGTTGCAGGAAAAGGCTAGCGCTCCGCTTCCACGGGCGGGTTGCGGTTGAGCCAGCCGCCCGCCATCAGGGCCAGGGCGTAGGCCCAGAACAGCGGAGCTACCCCGATTACCGCACCCAGCGCGCCGAAGGTCAATGGGAGGGAGACCTGGGAGCCGTTGATCAGGGCCATGCGCAGCCCCACGGTTTCCGCCGCGCGGCCCGGCGGCGAGTGCTGGTGCAGCAGCGCCAGGATGCTGGGCTGGCTGACCCCCAGGGCCAGTCCGAGGGCGAAGGAGAGCGCGATCAGGAAGACAACATCGGTGAACAGCGGGTAAATCATGAAATCCGCCGCCGCCGTGCCCATGGCCATGCGGATCAGCGTCCAGGAAGTCACGCGGCGCTGGATGAGGGGGAGAAGCAGGCGGATGACGAAAGTTGCCGCCGCGAACGACGCCAGGATGACGCCGATGGTGGTGCCGGACAAGCCGATGGAGACGCCGAAGATCGGCACGATGAACAAGTGGCTGTCCCAGGCCCCCGAAAGAATGGTGTTGACGAACAGGATGCGGCGCAGGGCGGGCAGGGCGACCAGTTCGCGGATATTGCGCCGCCCCGACTCGCCGGCGGCGTTGGGCCGCACGCTGCGCAGTTCGGCGCGCAGGCGATACAGGCCGGCCGCGGCCGCGATGGGCCCCAGGGCGAGCAGGCCGAAGGCGGCGTCGTTGCCCATGTGGTCGATGGCGATGCCGCCGAACAGCGGGCCGCAGAAACCGGAGGCGCCCAGGGCCAGGGACATCCAGGAAAAATTGCGCAGGCGGATGCGGGGCGGCGCCATGCCCAGGATGTTCTGGGTGGCCACCTGGTGCAGCATGAAGCCGATGCCGATGCAACTGGAGGCCAGCAGCAGGGTGATCTGGCTGGGCAGCAGCGCCGGCGCCAGGGTGCCGCAGATCAGCAGGCCGGTGCCATAGGACATGGGACGGGCAATGCCCACCCGATCCACCCATCTTCCGACTTTTACCGAGAAAAGCATGGGAAGTATGGCGAAAACGGCGATAAGCGCGCCGACCTTGAGGGTCGACATGCCCAGGTGCAGGGCGCTCAGGGAAACCGTGACGCGGCCGCCGGTAAGGGCCACGTGATTCAGCATATTGATGATGCAAAGCAGCGCCGCCCCGGAAATGGCGGGCACTGCGGTTTCATCGGAGGGGGGCAGGGAGGTAGCTGACACGGCGTTATTTGTCGTTATTCTGTGCCGTACTCCCGGCTATGTCGAGTTGCGGCGCAGCAAAAGACGTCAACCTCGCTGATGCTTGTCAAGCCCCGTGAGCGCTATATCGCGCAAATACGCGAAATTTCCATCAACCTGACGCCTACCTGGCCGTATTAATTTCACCGCCCGCTTTGTTACTTGTGTGCTGAATGAAAGCTAATGCGCAGATTTTATGAAACCCGCCGCAAAGCAGCGCCACAGTCCGCGCGCCATGGTTAAGATGCGGGCGGCACAGGCCGTTTTCGCCGCGCTGCGCGGCGCCTCCTACCGCCATGAAATTAGGCATCACCTTCAAACTTTTCCTGGCCATCCTGGCCACCTGCCTGGCCGTCACCCTGGCCATGGGCGCCGCCGTGCGCTGGAACTTCGAGCGGCATTTCTTCTCCTACGTCAAGGAGCGCGAAGGCCGCCGCATCGAACGTCTGCGCCAGACCCTGGCCGACGTCTATCGTGACGACGGCAATTGGGACGCCTTGCGCGGCAACGACTCGCTGTGGAACCATCTATTGACCCTGCCGCCGCCGGACGAAGGCATGCCGCAGCGCCCGTATCGGGCGCGCGGCCCTTTCGACCTGCCGCCGGAGTTCAACGGCTTCCTGTGGCAGCCGCCGCGTCCCGGGCCGCGGGGCGGCGGCCGTCCGGGACGCGAGGAGCCGCCGGGGGGCCCCGGCGACCCGTTCGAACCGGGCGCCGGACCGGACGATGGCATGGAAGGGCCGCCGCGCGGGCACGATTTCCTGGCGCCGCCGTTTACCTTGCTCGATGCGCAACTGCGCGTGGTCGCGGGCGGCAATCCGCTGGCCAGCGCGCCGCGGCACGCGATCAACGTCAACGGCCTGACGGTGGGCTGGCTGGTCACGCCTTTTCCCGACCGCATGCCCAACGAGTCGGACCAGCGCTTCCAGCGCGAGCAGTCGGAGGCGACCTGGGTCATCGGCACCCTGTCGGCCCTGCTGGCGGCGGTGGTCAGCATCCTGCTGGCGCGGGTCTTCCTGGCGCCCGTGCGGCGCCTGGCGCGCGCCACCCACAAGCTGTCGGCGGGCGATTACTCGACGCGGGTGAACGTGACCTCGGCCGACGAGCTGGGCCGGCTGGGCCAGGACTTCAACCGGCTGGCCCATGCGCTGGAACGCACGGAGGCCCTGCGGCGCGAGATGATGGCCGACATCTCGCACGAACTGCGCACGCCGCTGGCGGTGCTGCGCGGCGAGCTGGAAGCCTTGCAGGACGGCGTGCGTTCGGTTTCGCCGGCGGCGCTGGCGTCCCTGCTGTCGGAGGTCGGCCTGCTGAGCAAGCTGATCGACGATCTGTACGACCTTTCGCTGGCGGACGTGGGCGCGCTGTCCTATCGTATGGAGCCGGTGGACATGGGCGAGATCGCCGCCATGGCCGCTGATGCCTTCCACGACCGCATGCAGGCGCGCGGCCTGGCCGTCGAGGTCACGGTGGCCGAGCCGGGCACGACCATCGAGGGAGATCGCCAGCGCCTGATGCAATTGATGAATAACTTGCTGGAAAACGCCCTGCGTTACACCGATCCTGGCGGCCGCGTCCAGATCGACGTGCGCACCGAAGGGCGGCAGTTGGTGGTCGACTGCCAGGACTCGGCGCCCGGCGTGCCGGCGCAGCACCTGCCGCGCCTGTTCGACCGGCTGTACCGGGTCGACGCCTCGCGCAGCCGCGAAAGCGGCGGCGCCGGGCTGGGCCTGGCGATCTGCCAACGCATCGTTGAATCGCACCGCGGCACCATCAAGGCCATGCCTTCGCCACTGGGCGGGCTGGCCGTCCGTATCGAAATTCCCCTGGCCGAAGGGGCCGATCACACAGAACTCGCGGGAATATCATGATCCTGATCGTAGAAGACGAACCCAAACTGGCCTCCCTGGTCACCGATTATCTGCAAGCGGCGCATTTCGAGACCGAGCACATCGCCGACGGGCGCGAAGCCCTGGCGGCGATCCGCGCCAAGAAGCCGGAACTGGTGCTGCTGGACCTGATGCTGCCCGGCCGCGACGGCCTGGAGGTGTGCCGCGAACTGCGCACCTTCAGCGACGTGCCGGTCATCATGCTGACGGCGCGCGTCGAGGAGATCGACCGCCTGATCGGCCTCGAAATGGGCGCCGACGACTACATCTGCAAGCCTTTCAGCCCGCGCGAGATGGTCGCGCGCGTCAAGGCCATCCTGCGCCGGGCCCGCGCCAAGAGCAGCGGCATCCCCACGCAGTCCCTGCTGGAAATCCGGCCGGAGCACCACTCGGCCAAGCTGGACGGCCAGGTCCTGTCGCTGACGCCGGTCGAATTCCGCCTGTTGCAGGCGCTGGCGGCGGCGGAGGGCAATATCCTGTCGCGCGAGCACCTGCTCAACCATCTCTACGCCGATCACCGCGTGGTGACCGACCGCACGGTGGACAGCCACATCAAGAACCTGCGGCGCAAGTTCGACGCCGTCATGCCCGGCCACGACCTGATCCGCTCGATCTATGGCGTCGGCTACAAGCTGGAATTGAACTGAGGCGCGGGCGCGGCCCTTCGCCCGCGCGGCGTGAGAAAATCGCGCCATCATGACGACGGTTCCCCTTTCCTGCGACATCGACGCCGAACGGCGTTTCGGCGGCCTGGCCCGCCTCTACGGCCCGCGGGCGCCGCAACGGCTGCGCGCCGCCCACGTGGCGGTGGCCGGGCTGGGTGGCGTCGGCTCCTGGACCGCCGAGGCGCTGGCGCGCTGCGGCGTCGGCGCGCTGACGCTGATCGACCTGGACCATATCGCCGAATCCAACGTCAACCGCCAGATCCATGCGCTGACCGGCACGCTGGGGGCGGCGAAGATCCAGGCCATGGCCGACCGCATCGCCGGCATCAACCCGGAATGCGCGGTGCGCTGCGTGGACGATTTCGTCACGCCCGATAACGTGGGCGAGGTGCTGGCCGGTCCCTATGCCATGATCGTCGATTGCACCGACCAGGTCGCGGCCAAGATCGCGATGGTGCTCCACGCCCGCCGGCTGGGCTGCCCGCTGCTGGTCTGCGGCGGCGCGGGCGGCAAGACCGACCCGCTGGCGCTGCGCGCCGGCGACCTGTCGGCCGCCTTGAACGACGCCTTGCTGGCCAAGCTGCGCAACAAGCTGCGGCGCGAGCACGGTTATCCCAAGGCCGCCGACCGGGCGGGCAAGGCGCGCAAGCGCGTGCCGAAGATGCAGGTCGAGGCGCTATGGTTCGACCAGCCGCCCATCTTGCCCGCCGCCTGGACGCTGGCGAGCGAGGCCGAGGACGACATGGGCGCCCAGGTGGAGCCGGGTCCCGCCCCGCAAGGCCTGTCCTGCGCCGGCTACGGCTCGGTGGTCACCGTGACCGCGGCCATGGGCATGGCGGCCGCCGACCGGGCGCTGCGGCGCATCCTCGGTCCGGCCTGATTCTTTTTTGCATTCATACCGCGCGGGCGCCTAATGGGCGCCCGCACCGCGTTCGGCCATACGTATCGCGGGTATTTCCCGATTGAGGGCGACCGGCGTCGAAATCAGAATTCCAATCTGTATACAGACCGGAATTCTGATTTTCCACCGCCGCCGCCGGCCATCCGGCGGTACACCGAAAGCGAGGTCGATCCCGATGAATACCGCTGCGCCTCCCTACCGCGTCAACGAACTGACGCCCGATCCCAACGTCCATTTCGACGAAAAAATCGCCCAGTCCTACCTCAAGTACGCCGGCATGCTGGTCGCGCGCGGCTACGTGCAGAGTTCGCTGGGCGGCATGGTGATCCGGGCCCCGCACCCGGACTATCCCGACGGCGTGGCCTACGCCAAGCCCTCGGCCGTCTCGCTGGAGGAAATGACGCGCGACGACCTGGTCATCACCGACATCCCCTATGGCCGCATCCTCTACGGCGAGCGGCCGACCACGGTGGGGCACCAGATGAACCGCGAAATCCTGCGGCTGCGGCCCGACGTGAATTGCGTGATCCACCTGCATCACGACGAAACGATCGCCTTCCTGGCCGCCGGCTTCGAGGAGATACGCAGCACCTCGCTCACCTTCTCCTACCTGATGCAGAAGCCGGCCCATTACCTGCCGGCCAGCCTGAACGTCGAGGAGGACGTCGGGCCGATCAAGACCTTCATCGCCGACACCAACTGCATCATCATGCGCCGCCACGGCTTCACCGTTCTGGGCCGCACCGTCTCGGAGTGCTATCACCGCACCAACGTGCTGGTCTCGGAGGTGAAGCGCAACATCATCGTCGAGACGCTTTCCGGCTTGCACAAGACCCGTCCCGAGTACCTGTCCAAGGAGGACATGGCGTGGATGTTCTCGCGCGGCGACGACGTGGTCTATCCCAGCGTCGTCACCGCCAGGCAATCGTCCTGAGGCGGTATCGGCATCGCCGATCCGTATCTCCGTTCCACATCCTCTCGTCGCATATCGCAAGGAGTATCTCCATGTCCGTCATCGTTTCGAAGTGGACAAGGCGCGCCGGCGCCGCATGGCCGCGCTGCGCCAGGCTGGCGCGGGGCCTGCTGGGCGCCCTGGGCTTGATGGGGCTGGCGGGCCTGTCCTGTGGCGCGGCCGCCGCCGCCGACTGGCCCACGCATTCCATCCGCCTGGTGGTGCCTTTCCCGCCCGGCGGCGGCACCGACCTGGTGGCCCGCGCGGTCGCCAAGTCGCTCAGCACGACGCTGGGCCAGCCGGTGGTCGTGGAGAACAAGCCCGGCGCCGGCGGGACGCTGGGTTCGCACGTGGTGGCGCTGGCGCCGCCCGACGGCTATACCCTGGGCATCGCCACGTCCAGCACCCACGTCACGTCGGCGATCCTGATGAAGGACACGCCCTATAATCCGCTGACCAGTTTCGCCCCGGTCTCCGAGATCGGCAGCACGGGCTACGTGCTGGCCATCACGCCGGACTTTCCGGCGTCGGACATGAAGTCTTTCATCGCCTACCTGCGGCAGCATCCGGGCAAGGTGGAATACGCGTCGGTCGGCCCGACCACGCTGGGTTACCTGATCACGAAAATGCTCGAACTCGACCAGAAGGTATCCATGACGCACGTGCCCTACAAAGGCGCGTCGCAGGCCTATACCGACCTGATGAGCGGGGTGGTCAAGGCCTTTTTCGACAACCCGGTGGCCTCCGCCGAATACGTGAAGTCCGGCAAGCTGCGCGCGCTGGCGGTGACGCAGCGGACCGACCTGCTGCCCGATACGCCGTCTTTCGCGCAGGTCGGCATTCCGGGGTTCGACGCGGTGTTCTGGTACGGCCTCGTGGCGCCCGCGGGCACGCCGCCGGCCATCGTCCAGAAAATCCAGGCCGGCGTGGCGCAGTTCACCGGCTCGGCGGAGGGCAAGGCCGTGCTGGGGCGGCTGGGCGTCGAACCCATGGGCAGCACGCCCGAGGCCTTCGCCAGGAAGATCGGCGACGATATCGCGACCTGGAAGGCGGTGGCCGACCGCGCGCACATCGTCGCGGAGTAGCATGCCAGCCAGCGCCGCCGCCTCCGACAGCACCGTCGACCGCGCCTATGACCAGGTCAAGGTCATGGCGGTGTCCTACCGGTTCAAGCCGGGCGAGCGCATCAACGAGCCGGCGCTGGCGCGTCACCTGGGCATCAGCCGCACGCCGCTGCGCGAGGCCCTGAATCGCCTGAATACGGAAGGCTTGCTGACATCCTCGCCGGGCAAGGGGTTTTTCTGCCGCGAACTGGACGCGCGGGAGATCTACTCGCTGTACGAGATGCGGAAGATCATCGAGACGGGCGCGGCGCGCCTGGCGGTGGCGCGGGCCGGCGATGAGGAAATCGCCGCCCTGGCCGATTTCCTCGAACGCGCCCGGCCCGGCTCCAGCAGCTTGTCGACGATGGCCCTGGCCGAACTCGACGAGACCTTCCACCAGCGGCTGATGGCCTTGTCCGGCAACGCGGAGATGCTGCAGGTGCTGCGCAACATCAACGAGCGCATCCGCTTCGTGCGCTGGATCGACATCGAACAGGCCGACAAGCGCCGCGGCGTGCCGCACGATCACGACGCCGTCGTCGCCGCGCTGCGGGCGCGCGACGCCGACCTGTGCGCCAGCGTGCTCGAAAAGCACATCGACCGGCGCCAGGAGCAGATCAGCGCGTATATCCGCGAAGCCTACGCGAAGATATACGTACGCGAGTAAACTTGCTGCCACTTGCACCGGCCCGCGCGCCGGTACGCCGGCCAGCCGGCCGCTCATTCGCCTGTTTCTTTTAGACACGTTCCATGTCCAATCTCATCGTCCACGGCGGCACGCCCCTACGCGGCCGCATCACGCCCTCGGCCAACAAGAACGCTGTACTACCCATCCTCTGCGCCACGCTGCTAACCTCCGAACCCCTGCGCCTGCACGGCGTGCCGGACATCACCGACGTCCGCAAGATCCTCGACATCTTCCGTATGCTGGGCAGCCAGGTGAGCCTGGACCCCGAGACTCGCACGCTGGACCTGTGCCACCGCGACACGGTGTTCGATCCGGCGCACCATCACCTGCCCGAGGAAATGCGTTCGTCCATCATGCTGGTGCCGCCGCTGCTGGCGCGCTTCGGCGTGGCGCGATTGGAGGACAACGTGAAGGGCTGCACGCTGGGCGTGCGCGAGATCGACCCGCACGTCGACGTCTTCCAGCGCTTCGGCGGCAGCATCGAACGGCAGGACGGTTCGCTGCTGGTGCGGCGCGCGGACAGCCTCAAGGCGATCGACCACTGGCTCGATTACGCGTCGGTCACCACGACGGAGAACTTCGTGCTGTGCGCGGTGGCGGCCGACGGCCTGTCCACCCTGAACAATGCCGCCTCGGAGCCGCACGTGCAGGAGTTCTGCCGCTTCATGGCCATGATGGGCGCGCATATCGAGGGCCTGGGCACCTCGCGCCTGTCGGTGCGCGGCGGCGCGGCCTTGCGCGGCGGCGAGTTCCGCTTCGAGGAAGACTTCCACGAGATCACCACCTTCCTGGCGCTGGGGGCCATCACCGGCGGCGACGTGGTGGTGCGCAACAGCGTGCCGGGCAATTTCCCGCTGATCGACCGCACCTTCGCCAAGTTCGGCGTGCATATCACACACGAGGACGGCTGGTCGCGCGCGTCGGTGTCCGGTCCCCTGAAGGTGCAGGCGCCTTTCACCAGCAACGTGCTGACCAAGGTGGAGGCCGCGCCCTGGCCCTACGTGCCGGTGGACCTGCTGCCGATCTTCATCGCGCTGGGCGTGCGTGCGCAGGGCAACGCCATGTTCTGGAACAAGGTCTATGACGGCGCGCTGGGCTGGACCACGGAGCTGTCCAAGTTCGGCGCCCACGTCTTCCTTTCCGATCCGCATCGCCTGATCACCTTCGGCGGCGGCGCGCCCATGGGGCCGGCGGTGGTGGAAAGCCCCTACATCATCCGCGTCGCCATCGCCTTGTTCATGGTGGCGGCGAGCATCGAGGGCCGTTCGGAAATCCGCAATGCCACGCCCATCCGGCGCGCGCACCCGCGCTTCGTCGAAAACCTGCGCAGCCTGGGCGTGCAGGTCGAATGGACGGCAGAGGAGTAATTCGCATGGAAGCGCAATTCTGGCTGGACCGCTGGCGCGAAGGCGTCACGGGCTTTCATCAGGAGCGTGTCACGCCCTTGCTGGCCAAGTATTGGCCGGGACTGGAGGTGACGCCCGGCAGCCGCGTGCTGGTGCCGCTGTGCGGCAAGACCCTGGACATGGTCTGGCTGGCGGAGCAGGGGCACGAGGTGCTGGGCGTGGAGCTGTCGCCGCTGGCCGTCGAGCAGTTCTTCGCCGCGAACGGCCTGACGCCCACCATGCGGAAAACGGCGGCGGGCGACCTGTATCGCGCCGGCAATATCGAGATTCTGTGCGGCGACATTTTCGCGCTGGACGCCGAGACGCTGGCGGCCTGCGCGGGCGTGTACGACCGCGCGGCATTGGTGGCCTTGCCGCCGGACATGCGCAAGCGTTACGCGGCGCACGTCTATGCGGGCCTGGCGCCGGGCGCGCGCGGCCTGCTGATCACGCTGGACTACGACCAGGAAATGATGGCCGGGCCGCCCTTCTCGGTCGGCGACGCCGAGGTGCAGGCCCTGTATGAAGGCCATACCCAGGTGCGGCAACTGGACCGCCGCGCCATGCTGGACAAGGAACCCAAGTTCAAGGAACGCGGGCTGACCTGGCTGGACACGCTGGTCTACGCGCTGGAAAGGCGCGGCTAAGGCGGCCGGCGCGCCTTGTTGCGCGCGGAGGCGCCGCGCCGGCGCCTCATTGCGGGACCAATTGCGCGACTCTGGCGTACTCATCCCATTTCCGGTTCTCGGCGGAAATGAAATCGTCGAGGCGTGTCAGGTCGTCGTCCTGGGGAACGAGCCCGTTGGACGTCAGCAGATTGCGGAAATTCGGGTCGGTGATCGCCTTGCGCGTCGCCGAATTGAATTTCTCCATGATATTCGCCGGCGCGCCGCTCGGGAGCGAAAGGGTGATGTAGCCGCTGAACTCGAAACCCGGGTAGAAGGTCGCCATGACGGGGAGTTTCGGCCACAGCGGAGCCGGCTCCCGTTGCGAAACCGCGAGCGCGCGTACCTTGCCGCCTTTTACCAGGGGATATGCCGCGACGTAGTCCATGAACATGAATTGCGTCTGGCCCGCGATGAGGTCCGTGGCCGCCTGTCCGGTTTCCTTGTATGGCACGCCCTGCATGTGGATTCCGGCATAGGCGTTCAGCATCTCCGAGGGAACCTGGGAAGATGCATTCGTGTATCCGTAGAAAACCTTCTCGGGATCCCGCCGGCTATATTCGACGAGTTCCGGAATGGACCCGAATGGCGCTTCCAACGGCGCCAGCGCCACGGAGCCGAATACCCCGATCATGCCGACATGGGAGAAGTCCCGCATCGGGTCGTAGGCGACATTCTTGAACAAGTGGCGCACCGCCGACACCGTCGTATTGGAGGTCATGACCGCCGTATAGCCATCGGCCGGGACGCTGCGCATCCAATTCATGGCCACCAGGCCTGACGCGCCGGGCTTGTTTTCCACGATGATACGGGCGTTCCACGCCTCTCCCAGGTATCTGGCGAGGGCGCGTGCCGTGAAGTCCCCGATTCCGCCCGGCCCGTACGGCACGATAATGCGGATCGGCTTGGACGGAAAATCATTTTCCGCCGCCAGGATTACGCGAGGCGCGCTTGTCAGCGCTGCCGCCGCCATGCCCGCGCCACGCAGGATTTTTCTGCGAAGGATGTTCGCCATTTGCATTCCCCTTGATTTGCGCCTGTATCCGCGAGCCCCCCGCACTCCGGCGGCTATGGTCCCGCGTTGTCCGCCGCGGTTCAGGATTCCTGTATCGGTACCAGAGACGTTTTCATGTTTCGCCAATTCGCGACGTAGGAAGCTGCCGCGCTTTTCAGGTTTTTCGCTTTTTCCCCGTCCAGTGTGCGGATGGCCTTGGCGGGTGTGCCGACGATCAGTGAATTCGGCGGGAAGTTCGCGTTTTCCGTGACCACCGCTCCGCCCCCGACGATGCTGCCGTCGCCGATGACGGCTCCGTTCATGATGACCGAGCCCATTCCGACGATGACGCCGTTGCCGATGGTGCAGCCGTGAATGATGGCCGCGTGTCCGATCGTGGTGTCCGCGCCTATCTTGACGGGGAATCCCGGATCGACGTGCAGGACGGTGTTTTCCTGGACATTGCTGCGATCGCCGATCGAGATTTCCGCATGGTCGGCACGAGCCGATACGCCGAACCAGATGCTGGCCTCCCGGCCGAGGCGCACATTACCCATGACCGCGGCGGTTGGCGCGATCCAGTATTCGCCGTCGGCCGGAAGCGTGGGTGCAACGCCGTGCAATGCATATATCGCCATGATGATTTCTCGCCAGTGTTTCCGATGAAGGCTTAGATGGCCCGCGCCGCGTTTTGCCAGAAATGCGCGCGTATGCTTTTTTTCTCGATTTTCCCGGCCGGATTGCGCGGCAGGTCGTCCCACACATGGACCTGTTTTGGCGCCTTGACGCTGCCCAGCAGTGTCTTGCAATGGGAGATCAGGGTCTGCGCCTCAAGCGTGTGTCCGGCTTTCAATTCGACGACCGCGGCGACTGCCTCGCCCCATAAGGCGTCCGGCGCGCCGATGACCGCGCAATCCCGCACGGCGGGATGTCGCAGGATGGCTTTCTCCACCTCGCCCGGGTAGACGTTGAATCCGCCGCTGATGATGATGTCCTTGATGCGGTCGACGATGTAGACGTATCCGTCTTCGTCCATGTAGCCGACGTCGCCCGTATGCAGCCAGCCGTCGCGTATCGCCTGCGCGGTGGCCGCCGCATCCTCGAAGTAGCCGTCCATGAGTTCGTTCGATGCGCACACGATCTCGCCCAGCGCACGGGGCGCGCAGGCGACGCCTTGCGGATCGACCACGCGCAACCGGTAGTTCACGGAGCCCCGGCCGCAACTGGCAAGCCGGTCGGGATGGACGGCCAATGCGTCGTCGTGTTCGCGTGGCGTCATGATGGAGATGGTGCTGCTCGCCTCCGTCATGCCATATATTTGCGCGAAGACCGGTCCGAAGATGTCCATGGCCTCGCGCAGCTTGTGCGCCGACATGGGCGCGCTTCCATAAAGCACGTACTTCAATGAGCTCAGGTTGAACTGGCGGATGGCGGGCCAAGCCAGCAGCTTGTAGATGAGGGTGGGCGGCATGAACATCGTGGTGATGCCATGATTCTGGATAGCCTCCAATATGGCGCCCGGCGATGTGTCGTTGAGGATGTAATGGGTCCCGCCGGCGGCGAAAATGGGCGGCGCCGCCGACCCCGCGGCATGGGAGAGCGGCGCCAGGACCAGGTTGCGCGGCGGTTCGTCGTAGGGCAGCGCCACCAGGTAGTCCATGGTTTGCAGGATCTGGCACAGGTGGGTGCGCTTGACGCCCTTGGGCTTGCCGGTGGAGCCGCTGGTGGTGCGCAGGACTGCCGTATCCATGGGCGTCGGGCCGGTCATGGGTTCCGTGGCGGGTGCGCCGGCCATCCAGTCGTCCAGCCGAGACGCGCCGGGCAGTTCGTCGTCAACGCATACGACGCCTTGCAAGGCAGGAGAACGGCTACGGATTTCATCGAGGTGCCGCGCGAAATCGCTGTGCACGAAAAGCCATTTCGCGCCGAAACGTTCGAGGATGTCGACGATTTCGGGTAGTGCGGCCATTGCATTGATCGGCAGCGAGACGAATGGCGTCCGGTCTATCCCGAGTTGGCAGACGAACGAGGCGAGATGGTTGGGCATGAGCAAGGCGATGCGGTCACCCCTTGTCAGCGACGTGTCCAGCAAGCGGTTGGCCAATCTGCAACTGGCCTCGCGCAGGGCACGATAAGTGATCGTTCGACCCCGATGGACCACGGCGATCCGTTCGGGCGACGCAAGCGCCGATCTGTCCAGAAATACGTGTACGCCTGTCATCAGCGTGCCTTTGTGCAACGTTGGAAATCCTGGCTCGGCGAGATGCCGACGAACCGGGTGAACTCGGGCAGCGACGCCCTTCCGGCCCTTGCGGTATTTACCGCGGCGGAAGCGTCCGCGTAGCCCAGCGCCATGCCGCAGACCACCACGTGTCCGGCGGGTATGCCGAGTTCTTCACGCAGCACGTCGTGGTAGCGCGCCCAGGCTCCTTGCGCGCAGGTGTCCAGGCCGAAGTGGCGCGCCGCGATCATCACCGACTGCAGGAAGATGCCCAGGTCGATCCAGCTTCCTTTCTCCATGATCCGTTCCAGCGTGAAGACCAGGCCGATGGGGGCGTCGAAGAAGCGGTAGTTCCGTCCCGCCGCCGCCCAACTGCCGGCGCGGTCGCCTTTTTCGATGCCGAGCAGGCGATACATCTCCCAGCCGACGGCGCGGCGGCGAGAGAGATAGGGTTCCACGATGGGGTCCGGGTAATAGCGATATTCGCCTTCGAGATTGTTCCCGGCCTCGCGTGCCGGTTCGGTCTCGCGTACGCGGCTCACGCGATCGCACAGGCGGCGCTTGGCGTCGCCGCCGACGACCAGGACATGCCAGGGTTGTGTATTGGTGCCGCTGGGGGACTGCCTGGCGGCGTCGAGTATGCGTTCGATCAGTTCGGGCGGGACAGGGTCCGGACGATAAGCGCGTATCGATCTGCGGTCGTACAGGGCGGAGAGGGCGTCCGCGGATGCCCCTCTGGCGGCATTCTTGCTCATGCGCGGAAGGTTCATGTAAGGGCGACCGGGATGCGTCGGGAGCGGCGCTTCAGGATCACCCCTGATTGAAGGAGTTGTCATCCTAGGCTGTAATCCCAAGCTGTCGCCAATAACAAATTGGCCTGTCACGGATCAGGATTTTGCATAGGCGGCGTGCCGCAATCGCAACCAGCGTATGGAATTGAGACAACTCAGGGCGGTGTTGGCGATCGCCGAGACCGGCAGCGTCACCAAGGCGGCGGAACTGCTTCATGTG
Source organism: Bordetella genomosp. 10 (assembly GCF_002261225.1). NCBI lineage: Bacteria > Pseudomonadati > Pseudomonadota > Betaproteobacteria > Burkholderiales > Alcaligenaceae > Bordetella > Bordetella genomosp. 10. The sequence continues at coordinate 2,131,905 of NZ_NEVM01000005.1, read as the reverse complement.
GTCCAGCCGGCGCTTTCACGGCAATTGCGCGGCATCGAAGAGGAACTGGGCAAGCCCTTGTTCACGCGTACCCGCAACGGCATGGCGTTGACGCGCGAAGGTCGTGTGCTGGCCGAGCACGCACGCCGCGCACTGCTGACCCTGGAACAGGCGGTGACCGAAATCCGGCCCAGGCGCGGCGTCGTCGCCGGCCTGGTGTCGGTCGGCATGCTGCCCAGCGTGATCGATCTCGTCGCGGCTCCTTTACTGAAGCGGGTGCGCGACGCATATCCGCAGATACGCCTGCGTCTTGCCGGGGGTTACGCCGGAGAACTGCAGGATGCGCTTCAGGACAATGCGCTCGACCTGGGGCTGCTCTATGACCCCAAGACGCATGCCGCCATAGACACGCGCCCCTTGCTCGACGAACCCTTGTACCTGGTGGGGGCGCGTACGCTGAAGCCTCGATGGAAAAAGTCGGAACCCTTGTCCGCGCTGCGGGGCTTGCCGCTCATCCTGCCCAGTGGTTCGCATAGCGTGCGCGGCATCCTGGAACACGCCTGCGCGGTCGAAGATATCGCGCTGGATATCGTGGCGGAGGCCGATACCACGCAACTGACAAAAGCGCTGTTGTTGTCCGGCATCGGTTACACCGTGCTGCCCGGCGTCGCCATTGCCGATGAGAAACTGGAACGGCATGTGGCGAGGGTGCCCCTTGGACGCCCCGCGCTGACGCGCCGGGTGGTCCTGGCTTGTTCGGTTGCGCGGCAACGCTCCGAATCGGTGCGCTGCGTCGAGGAAATCCTCTTCACCTTGGTGCACGACCTGGTCCGCGAGGGAACGTGGCCAGGGGCCCGCCTGGCCGAGTTCGAGGTCGATGACGCGGATTGAGTGACGCGGATTGAGCCGGGCGACGACGGCGCGGATCAGGCCGCGTCGGCTGGCGTGCGCACCCACTCCACGTCGAACCAGCCGCGCAAGGCGTTGGACAGGCGGATGCCGCGGGCGCGGGGGAAGTCGTCCTCGTAGAGCAGGCGCTCCTCGACCCATCCTCGTTCGAGCAGTTCGGCGCGCTGCACGCCGGGCAGACAGCCGCAATCGACGGGCGGCGTGAACCATTTGCCGCCCAGTTGCAGGTAGACGTTGCTGCGGCTGCCTTCGCACAGTTCGCCCCGCTCGTTGCATAGCAGGACGTCGAAGAAGGCCGGATGCCCGGCGAGCCACGCGGTGGGCGCGTCGTACCAGGGCCGCCGCGTGGTCTTGTAGCGCAGCAGGGGTTCGCGCGAATCGAGTCGCGTGGACCATAGGCGCACGCCGGGCAGGGGCGGCAGGTCGGGCAGCGGCGTGGCCTGCGCGCTGGCCTGGCCCTGGGCGTCGACCAGGAGGCGCACGCGCTGCGCGCCGGGCGTGCGCGCCTTGCCGGCGGCGGTCAGCACCCGTTCGCGCAGGGTCTCGCCATGGAAGGGCCGGCCCAGCGCGGCGCACGAGACCTGCAGGCGGCCCAGGTGCCGGTCCAGCAGCAGGATGCGGCCGTCGGCCTCGACGCGCATGGTTTCGATGAGGGAGGGCTGAGTATCGATCATGGTCATGAGATCCTTTTCTGCTGTGCCGCTGTGCCGCTGTGCCGCTGTGCCGCTGTGCCGCTGTGCCGCCGTGCCGCTTGGTCCAGGCGCCGTCACATGCGCGGCCTGCGCGGACCCATGCTCCGGTTGCTCCGGTTGGTCTGGCTCCGGCTCCGGGCGGCCGCCTTGCCGCCGCTCAATGCGCCAGGATGCGCGCCTTCCACAAGCATTCCTGCCACTCGGCCTCGGCGTCGGAATCGAAAACGATGCCGCCGCCCGCGCCATAGACGCCATGGCCGTCCGCGTCCAGCACCAGCGTGCGGATGGCCACGTTCAGCGAGAAATCGCCGTCGGGCGCCAGCCAGCCGGTGCTGCCGCAATATAGCCCGCGCGGCGACGTTTCCGCGCGGCGGATCTGGCGCATGGCGGCGATCTTGGGCGCGCCGGTCACCGATCCGCAGGGAAACAGCGCGGCCAGCACCTCGCCCAAGGTGGCGTACGGGGCCCGCGCGCTGACGGTCGAGGTCAGGGTCCAGATGGTGGGGTAGCGTTCCAGCGTGAACAGGGCGTCCACCTTCACCGAGCCCGGCTCGGCCAGGCGGCCGAGGTCGTTGCGCAGCAGGTCGACGATCATCAGGTTCTCGGCGCGGTTCTTGGCGCTGGCGTGCAGTTCGCGGCCCAGGGCCTCGTCCCGTTCCGGGTCCGGGTCGCGCGGCGCCGTGCCCTTCATCGGCCGCATGGTCAGCGTGGCGCCCTGGCGGGCCACGAACAATTCGGGGGAAAAGGACAGGATGGTCTGGGTGCCGTCCTCGATGTAGGCGGCGTGCGCGGCCGGATTGGCGGCCGCGATGCGCGCGTACAGTTCGCGCGGGTCGCCCTGCACGCGCAGGTCCAGCGGCTGGGTGTAGTTGACCTGGTAGTACTCGCCCCGCCCGATGCCGTCGCGGATGGCCTCGACCTGGGCCAGGTAGTCCGCGTGCGCGGTGCGTGGCCGGGCTTCCAGGATGCGGCTGCCGGCGTCGGCCGGCACCGGCCAGGGCTGGCCGTGCACGACCCCGTCGAAGACCAGCGCGCGCAGGCGCGGCCGCAGCCGCGGGGAGGGTGATCCCGGGTCCGTCCCGGTTCCCGCGGCGCCTGTGTCGCCGGCGCTTGTCTCCGCGATGCCTGGCGCGTTTGCAGCGTTAGCCGCGCCCGCTCCCCCGGCCTGCACGCCGGCCCCGGCGCCGCCGCAGCGTTGCGCGGCCCGGCCGATGGCGCTGCGGCCGCTGCGCTCGCCGGCATGGCCGCCGGGCGCGCGGACGACCTCGGGCAGCAGCCATTCGCCCAGCTCGAAGTCCAGCATCAGGGCGACCCAATGGCCGTCCCGCCGGGCGGTCTCGATGGCCGCCAGCGCGTCCGGCAGTTCCCGCGGCGCACGGGCTTCGATGCGCCGGCGGAAACCCACCAGTTCCAGTGCCCGGCCAGCCAGGCGGTCTTCAAAACGGCAATACATTGCGGGGTCGAAAGGGCGAACAGTCCTCTATTGTCGCAGGAACTCCGCCAGCACCTGGCCCGTATGCGATTTGTCGCGCAAGGCCATGACGTCCTCCGGCGTGCCCTGGGCCACCAGTTGGCCGCCGCCGCTGCCGCCTTCCGGGCCCATGTCGAGCAGCCAGTCGGCTTCGGCGATCACGTCCAGGTTGTGCTCGATGACCACCACGGTGTTGCCGGCCTCGACCAGCCGGTGCAGCACGTGGATCAGCTTCTCGACGTCGGCCATGGACAGCCCCACGGTCGGCTCGTCCAGCACGTACAGCGTGTGCGGGATGCGCGAGGCGCGGCCGGTGGTGATGACGCCGTCGGTCAGGCGGGCCTTGGACAGCTCGGCCACCAGCTTGATGCGCTGCGCCTCGCCGCCGGACAGGGTGGGCGAGGGCTGGCCCAGCGTCAGGTAGCCCAGGCCGACGTCCTGCATCAGTTGCAGGGGCCGGCGCACCTTGGGATGGGCGGCGAAATACTCCAGCGCGTCGTCGACCTCCATGGACAGGACTTCGCCGGCATGCTTGCCGCGCATCTGCACCGACAGGGTGTCGGCGTTGAAGCGCGCGCCGTTGCAGGCGTCGCAGGGCACCTTCACGTCCGGCAGGAAGTTCATTTCGATGGTGCGCATGCCCTGGCCTTCGCAGATCGGGCAGCGGCCGTCGCCGGTGTTGAAGGAGAAGCGCGCCGCCGTCCAGCCGCGCATGCGCGCTTCCTTCGTTTCGGCGAACTGCTTGCGCACGTCGTCCCAGAAGCCGATGTAGGTGCCGGGGCAGGAACGCGGCGTCTTGCCGATGGGCGTCTGGTCCACTTCGAGGACGCGGTCCAGCGCTTCCCAGCCGTTGATGCCGGTGCAGCCGTTCCATTTGGGCGCGGCGCCCTGCGAGACCGCCTGCAGCAGGTTGTCCAGCAGCACTTCGCGCGCCAGCGTCGACTTGCCCGAACCGGACACGCCGGTGACCACGCTCAGGCGGCCGATGGGAAAGCGCGCGTTGACGTTGCGCAGGTTGTGCAGATGGGCGTTGCGCACCTCCACGAAGGCGGTGTCCTTGCCGACGGCGCGGCGTTCCTGCAGCGGATGGCGCAGCGGCTGCGCCAGGTAGCGGCCGGTCACGGAGCGCTCGTTCTTCATCAGGTCGTCCGCCGTGCCCTGCGCGACGACCTGGCCGCCGCGCACGCCGGCGCCGGGGCCGATGTCGATGATGTGGGCGGCGCGCCGGATGGTGTCGTCGTCATGCTCGACCACCACCAGCGTGTTGCCGTTGCCTTCCAGGCGGCCCAGCGCGTCCAGCAGGATGCGGTTGTCGCGCGGATGCAGGCCGATGGTGGGCTCGTCCAGGATGTAGCACACGCCCTGCATGTTGGACCCCAGTTGCGCGGCCAGGCGGATGCGTTGCGCCTCGCCGCCGGACAGCGTGGGCGCGGCCCGGTCCAGCGCCAGGTAATCGAGGCCGACTTCCTTCATGAAGTTCAGGCGGCTGCGGATTTCGGCGAGGATGTCGCGCGCGATTTCCGCTTCGCGGCCGCGCACCACCAGGCCGGTGAAGAAGGTGTGGGCCTCGTTCACCGACATGGCGGCCAGCTCGGCGATGGAGCGGTCGCGCCAGCGCACGTGCAGGGCCACGCGGTTCAGGCGCTGGCCGTGGCAGGTGGGGCAGACCACGGCTTCGCCGGCATAGCGTTCGCTCCAGCCCGCTTCCTCGCCGGTCTGCTCTTCGTCGAACTCGGGCATGACCACGCCCGCGCCGAAGCAGGTCGGGCACCAGCCGTGCTTGGAGTTGTAGGAGAACATGCGCGGGTCCAGCTCGGGAAAGCTGACGCCGCTGATCGGGCAGGTGCGCTTGGTGGAGAAGTGCGCCTGTTCCAGCGTCGCCTGGGGATCGTCGCGCAGGGCGTCCAGGGGCCATAGCACGCTGAGCGCGCCCTGGCCGTAGTCCAGCGCGCTGCGCACGGCCTCGCGCAGGGGCGCCTCGTTGGCGGGATCGACCAGCACGTCGGCCACCGGCAGTTCGATGGTGTGTTCCTTGTAGCGGTCCAGGCGCGGCCACGGGCTGACCGGCGTGAAGACGCCGTCCACCCGCAGATGCGTATGGCCCTTGCCGCCCGCCCATTTGGCGAGGTCGGTGTAGTAGCCCTTGCGCGCGGTCACCAGGGGCGCCAGGACGCCGATGCGCTGGCCGGCGCGCTCGCGCAGGATGCGGGCGACGATCTGGTCGGGCGTCTGCGGCTGGACGGGCACGTTGTAGTCCGGCGAATACTGCACGCCCAGCTTGACGTACAGCAGCCGCAGGAAGTGATGGATTTCCGTCATGGTGGCGACGGTGGACTTCAGGCCGCCGCGGCTGGTGCGCTGGGCGATGGCCACCGTCGGCGGAATGCCGAAAATGGCGTCGACGTCGGGCTTGCCGGCCGGCTGCACGATGGCGCGGGCGTAGGCGTTGAGCGATTCCAGGTAGCGCCGCTGGCCTTCGTTGAACAGGATGTCGAAGGCCAGGGTCGATTTGCCGGAGCCCGACACGCCGGTGATCACGGTGAACTTGTCGCGCGGGATTTCCACGCTGACGTTCTTCAGGTTGTGCTCGCGCGCGTTGCGGATCTCGATGGACATCGGCGCCTGGCGGCGCAGGGCGGCCTGCAGGGGCATGCCGTCGCCGTTGCCATTGCCGTTGCCGTTGCCGTTCGCGTAGGCCACGGCGGGTTCCTCCACCGCCAGTTCGGCGGCCGCGTCCGCCGCCGCGGCGCGCACGGGCGTCGCTTCCGCCGGCAGCACGGCCTGTTCGTAGTCGCGCAGGGCGGCGCCCGTGTGCGAGGCGGGGTTGTCCATCAGGTCGCGGGGCGTGCCGGCGCCCACCAGCAGGCCGCCGGCGTCGCCGCCTTCGGGGCCCAGGTCCAGCAGCCAGTCGGCGGCGCGGATCACGTCCAGGTTGTGCTCGATGACCAGCAGCGTGTGGCCCGCCGCCAGCAGCTTGCGGAAGGCGCGCATCAGGCGCGCGACGTCGTCGAAGTGCAGGCCGGTGGTCGGTTCGTCGAACAGGAACAGGCTGCCCTTCTTGGCGACCTTGGCGGTGGAGATGCCGCTGCGGGCGGCTTCGGCCAGGTGGCCGGCCAGCTTCAGGCGCTGCGCTTCGCCGCCCGACAGCGTGGGCACCGGCTGCCCCAGGCGCACGTATTCCAGGCCCACGTCGGCCAGCGGCGCCAGGCCGGTCTGGACGTCGCGCAGTCCCTTGAAGAATTCCAGGGCCTCGCTCACCGTCATTTCCAGCACTTCGTCGATGGACGCGCTCTTGCCCAGGTGCTCGACGCGGACCTGCAGCACTTCCGCTCGGAAGCGCTTGCCGTCGCAGTCCGGGCAACGCAGGTAGACGTCGGACAGGAACTGCATTTCGACGTGCTCGAAGCCGGTGCCGCCGCAGACCGGGCAGCGGCCGTCGCCGCTGTTGAAGCTGAAGGTGCCCGCCGTATAGGCGCGCTCCTTCGACAGCGGCGCCTGGGCGAACAGCTTGCGGATGGCGTCGAAGGCGCCGACGTAGCTGGCCGGATTGGAACGCGCGGTCTTGCCGATGGGCGTCTGGTCCACCAGCACCACGTCGGCGATCTGCTCGGCGCCCAGCAAGCGCCCGAAAGCGCCCGGCGCTTCCGACGGCTTGCCCTTGAGCTTGAGCAGGGCGGGATACAGCACGTCCTGCACCAGGGTCGATTTGCCGGAGCCGGACACGCCCGTCACGCACACCAGGCGGCCCAGCGGGATTTCCACCGAGACGTTCTTCAGGTTGTGCGCGTTGACGCCTTCCAGCAGCAGGCGCGGCGTGTTGGCCGCCACCGGCATGGGGCGCGGCGCTTCCACGCGCAGGCGGCCGCCGAGATAGTCGCCGGTCAGCGTCGGCGCGGCGCGCAGTTGCGCCGGCGTGCCGTCGAAGACGATGCTGCCGCCGCGCTCGCCGGGGCCGGGGCCGATGTCGATGATGCGGTCGGCCGCCACCATGACCTGCGGGTCGTGTTCGACGACGACGAGGGTATTGCCGGCGTCGCGCAGCCGGTGCATGACTTCCACCACGCGATGCATGTCGCGCGGGTGCAGGCCGATGGACGGTTCGTCCAGGACGAACAGCGTATTGACCAGTGAGGTGCCCAGCGCGGTGGTGAGATTGATCCGTTGGACCTCGCCGCCGGACAGCGTGCGGCTCTGGCGGTCCAGCGTCAGGTAGCCCAGGCCGACGTCGCAGAGGAATTTCAGGCGCGCGCGCACCTCCGTCAGCAGCAGGTCGGTGGCGGCGTCGAGCACGCCGTGGTAGCGCAGCTTGTCGAAGAAGGCGCGCACCCGTTCGATGGGCAGCAGCATCACGTCATGGATGGACAGGCCGTCCAGCAGATACAGCAGCTCGTCGGACCAGTTGGCCTGGACCGGCTTGAAGCGGCGGTAGCGGCCGTCTTCCGGCGGCATGACGGCGTCCGCTTCCTCCTTGGTGCCGACGCGCCACAGCAGGGCGTCCGGCTTCAGGCGCGAGCCGTGGCAGGTGGGGCAGGGCGTGTAGCTGCGGTATTTCGACAGCAGCACGCGCACGTGCATCTTGTAGGCCTTGGTCTCGAGCCAGGCGAAGAAGCGCTGCACGCCGTACCACTGGGTCTTCCAGGCCTGGCTGCCGCCCTTGAATTCGGGGTCGCCGTGCAGGACCCACGCCTGCTGTTCCGGCGTCAGGCTCTTCCAGGGCACGGACAGGGGCACGCCCGCGCGCGGCGCGTACTTCTGCAGGTCGTCCTGGCATTCCTTGTAGCTGGCCGTCTGCCAGGGCTTGATGGCGCCCTCCAGCAGGGTCTTGTTCTCGTCGGGAATGACCAGGCCGAAGTCGATGCCGATCACGCGGCCGAAGCCGCGGCAGGCCTCGCAGGCCCCCAGCGGCGAGTTGAAGGAGAAGGAGCTGGGCAGCGGATCGGCGTATTCGATGTCGCAATCGGCGCAATGCAGGCGGTCGCTGTATTTCCAGACCTGGGCGTCGCCGCCGTCGTCGTCCAGCACGTGCACGGCCAGGTGGCCGGCGCCCATGCGCAGCGCGGTGTCCAGCGCCTCCATGACGCGGTCGCTTTCCGCGCTGGAAAAGCGGAAGCGGTCCTGCACCACGTGCAGCACGCGCTGCGCCACCGGGGCATGCTTGTCGTCCTTGGCCTTCCTGGCCGATCCCTTGCCGGCGGCGGCCGGGGCCGGCCCGGGCGCGGCCGCCTCGCCTTCCTGGGCATGGACGCGGGTATAGCCCTGTTGCTCCAGGAAGCCGCGGACTTCGTCCTCGGTGAAGTTCGCCGGCACCTTGATGGGGAACGTCACCACCAGGCGCGGGTCGCCCGCTTCGGCGCTGCGTTCGGCCAGCGACTGGCGGATCGACTCGGCGGTGTCGCGCCGCACCGGCCGGCCACAGCCCCGGCAGAACAGGCGGGCGCCGCGCGCGAACAGCAGCTTGAGGTGGTCGTTCAGCTCCGTCATCGTGCCGACGGTGCTGCGCGAGCTGCGCACGGGGTTGGTCTGGTCGATGGCGATGGCGGGAAGGATGCCTTCGATCCGGTCGACCTGGGGTTTGTCCATGCGGTCCAGGAACTGGCGCGCATAAGGGGAAAAGGTCTCGACGTAGCGCCGCTGCCCTTCGGCATAGAGCGTGTCGAAGGCGAGGGAGCTTTTGCCCGAGCCCGAGACGCCGGTAACGACGACGAGTTCGCCGGTGGCGAACGTTACGTCCAGGTTCTTGAGATTGTTCTGGCGTGCGCCAACGATGCGAATTTCGGATGTCATCCTGTAATCGTAGCCTGTGCGTCAAGAGGGGCCGGCCGCGGCGGGGTCGGCGTCGTGGGTATTGGGGGAAAGCGGGGAGGAGCGGCCGCGCGGGACTGCTTCCGCGGCGGCGCCGGTGAACTGGGTATATGGCGGCGATTCCGCTTTCCACAAGCGATGGCCGGATGGGGCGCCGGCGCGGCGGCTATCGGCGTTACTGCCGGGCATGGCGGCCGCGGTCCGCCGGCCTGATGCGGCTTCGTTGAAACGGGGACGGGGTTGGCTGGGCAAGGGGCTGAAATTCCGGGTAGAATGCCGGGTTTTCCAAAGTTTCCGCCAGCCTGGGTTTCCTCCAGCCGTTGCGCGGGCCCTTTCCGCACTTCATGTGCTCGCTAACCTTTTGATGTGTCCGTCAGTGGACCATCGCTGATCGGAGAATCGTCATGGCTGAACGCAAACGCACCCGCCGTAACACCCTGGAACGCCGCTGCCTGGGCAAGGCCTTCAAGCGCCTGTTCGTGAACTCGCCCAAGGGTGTGTTCAAGATGCTGGAAAAAATTAAGCGAGTGTAAGGGTACCCCCCTACCGCGCGGAGCGCGGCCCCCCAGGGGGGCGACACCCGCGGACCGGCAAAGCCGGCTCCGCGGTGTCTGCGATCTACAAGACCTGTGCAATGCACAGGTCTTTGTTTTTTTGGGGCGCGCCGGTGGTGAGAAAAGGCCTTTTGGGGCCTTTTGCTTTTTGCGTCACTGGCAAACCCGCCCGGCGTCAGGCCTGTTCCGTCGCCTCGCCGTTGGCGGCTTCGAGGCGCGGGACGATGAAGTCCATGAAGGCGCGGGTTTTGGCGGGCAGGATGCGCGAGGGGAAGACGGCGTAGAGGGGCAGGGGGGCGGCCCGCCATTCGGGCAGGACGCGGCGCAGGGAATGGTCGCGCGCCATGCGGCCCTGGGTGGCGGCATAGGCGGGCAGGGGGGCGATGCCCATGCCCAGGCTGACGAAGTCGCTCAGCAAGCCCATGTTGTTGGCCGTGACGCGGCCATCGACGACCACGCGTTCCTGCGTGTCGCCGCGCGTGAGCAGCCAGGTCGAGGCGGCTTCGCTGGCGAAGCCGCGCAGGCATTCGTGCTCGCGCAGGTCGGCCGGCGTGCGGGGTTCGCCCCGCTGCGCCACGTATTCGTCGGAGGCATAGAGGTAGCGCGTCATCGACAACAGCTCGCGCACCTCCATGCCGTCGTTCTGCATGCTGGGCTCGCCCAGCCGCAGCATCACGTCGAACGGCGCGGCGTGCGGATCGGCGGCGCGCAGGCTGAGGTCCAGCTCGCATTCCAGTTCGGGATACAGGTCGGTGAACTCCTGCAGCGAATCCGAAAGCAGCAGCAAGGCCAGGCTGTCCGGCATGCTGACGATGAGCTTGCCCTGCGGCTGGCTGGAGATGGACAGCAACTGCTCATGGGCCAGGCGGGCTTCGTCCACCAGGCTCTGGCAGCGATCGAAATACACCTGCCCCGCGTCGCTCAGGTCCAGCCGGCGCGTGTTGCGATTGAGCAGGCGCATGCCCACGGCCTTTTCCAGTTCGCTGATGCGGCGCGACAGCGTCGAGGTGGGCATGTCGAGCGCGCGCGCGGCGAGGCTGAAGCTCTTGCGCCGGGCGACTTCGACGAACAGGGCAATGTCGTTCAGTTGAACGTTGGCGGCGTCCATGCAAGGTCCGGAAAAAGGATCCCGCATTCTACTGCGCGGGCACGCGCCCCGCAGGCCCCTTCTAGCGTTAACTGGCCCTATGGCACGTTGCCGACGTAGGCCGCCAGCAAGGCCGGATGCCGCATTATTTCCGCGGGCGTGCCGCGCGCGGTGATGGCGCCGGCGTCCATGACCAGCACCTGGTCGGCCAGCGTCATGACGAAATCCCGGTCATGCTCGGCCAGCAGGATGGTCATGCCGCCGTCGCGCAGCTTGCGCAGCAGTACGGCCAGCTCCTGTCTTTCCGCGGTCCGCAGGCCGGTCGCCGGTTCGTCCAGCAGCAACAGGGAGGGATCGGCCGCGAGGGCGCGCGCGATCTCGAGCAGGCGCCGGCGGCCGGGCGGCAAGGCGGCGGCCGGCTGGTGCAGGCAGTCCCCCAGCCCGACCCGCTCCAGTTGGCGGGTGGTCTCGGCCAGCAGGCGCGCCTCCTCGCGCCGGTCGGCATGCACCGCGCAGGCGGCGAGGCCGTGCGTGCCGCGCAGGTGCGCGCCGATGGCCGCGTTGTCCAGCACGCTGCGCCCGGGCAGCAGATGGACCTGCTGGAAGCTGCGGCTCAGGCCCAGCGCGGCGAGGTGGCGCGCGCCGCGGCCCGCCACCGGGTCGCCCATGAACAGGATCGCGCCGGAGGTGGGCGTGTCGACGCCGGACAGCAGGTCGAGCAGGGTGCTCTTGCCGGCGCCGTTGGGACCGATCAGCGCCACGATGCTGCCGGCTTCGGCGGCCAGGCTGACGTCGCGGTTGGCTTCCAGCCCGCCGAAGCGGCGCGTCACCCGCGACACCTCCAGGATGACGTCGCCGCGCGGCGGCAGGGGCCGGCGCGGCAGCGGCTCGGCCGCCATGTTGACCTTGCCGTCCTCGCGGTCCAGCGGCAGGCGGCGCGCCAGCATGGGCCACAAGCCCTCGCGCGCGCGCAGCAGCATCCCTATCGCGACCAGGCCGAGCAGGATCGCTTCGATGCCGCCATAGCCGCCGTATTCGCCGTATATGCCGGAGGCGCCGTCGCCCGCGGGCGGCTGCGCCAGGCCGGGCAGCAGCTCGCGCAGCCATTGTCCGGCCGCGGTGAAGATGCCCGCGCCCAGCAGCGCGCCCCACACATGCGCGACGCCGCCGACGATGGTCATGAAGACGTACTCGATGCCCATGCGCAGGCCGAACGGCGCGGGGTCGACGTGGCGCTGCAGGTGGGCGTAGAGCCAGCCCGCCATGCAGGCCTGCGCGGCGGCGATGAGCAGGATGGCGAAACGCAGCCGGCGGCTGTTCACGCCCATCGATTCCGCCATCGCGCAGCCGCCGCGCAAGGCGCGCATGGCGCGGCCCTGGCGGGAGTCGAGCAGGTTGCGCTGGGCCCACAGGCCCAGCAGCAGCACCGGCCAGATCAGGTAGTACATGCGGTTCGCCGTGTCCAGGGCCACGCCGGCGACCTGGATGGGCGGGATGCCGTCGATGCCGCGCTCGCCCGCCACGGCGCCGAAGGCGTAGTGCAGCGCCAGCCCCCAGGCGACGCTGCATACGGCGAGGTAGGGGCCGGGCAGGCGCACGGTCAGCGCGCCCAGCAAGGCGGCCAGCGCCAGCGTCAGCAGCAGTCCGGCCGCCAGCGCCAGCCAGGGCGATCCCCCCAGCCAGGCCCATCCTTCCGGCAGCGCGCCCGCCTGCGCTGTGAGCAGGGCGGTGGCGTAGGCGCCCACGCCGACGAACGCGGCCTGCGCCAGGCTGACCAGGCCGCCGATGCCGGTAAGCAGGACCACGCCCAGCGCCACCAGCGCGGCCAATCCGATGTGATCCAGCAGCAGCACGTAGCGGGCGGGCAGAAGCGCGGGCGCGACGGCCAGCAGCGCCAGCAGGGCGAACAGCAGATAGCGCGGCGGCACCGCCGGCTTGGCGGAGCCGGTGGGGCAGACAGGCGGCGGGCAAGGCGTCATTGCGCTTTCTCCTCGGTTCCTGCGTCGCGCGGCCCCCCGCCTTCCTCCTTCAGGGCAGCCGTTTCCAGGCGCCGTCGCGGACCTCGATGAGCTCGCGCCCGCGGGCGTCGAATCCACTGTGATCCTGCGGCGTCATGTCGTACACGCCCTGCGTACCGACCAGGTCGTGGGTTTGTTCCAGGGCATCGCGCAGCGCGGCGCGGAATGCCGGCGTTCCCGGCTGGCCCGCGCGCTCGGCTTGCGGCGTCGCGCGTTGCAGCAGCAGGCCCGCATCGTAGACATTGGCGCCGAAGGTGGCGGGCATGGCATGGTAGCGCTGCTCGTAGGCGTCGATGTAGCCTTGCGCGACGGGCTTGGAAGGATGCGTGTCCGGCATCTCCGGCAGCACCAGCATCAGGCTGGCGGCCAGCACGGTGCCCTCCACCCTCTTGCCGCCCAGCTTGAGGAAGTCCGGCAGGGCGGCGCCGTGCGTCTGGTAGAAACGTCCCTTGTAGCCTTTGTCGGCCAGCGTGACCTGGGGCAGCACGGCGGCCGCGCCGGTCGCCGCCACGAGGACGGCGTCAGGCCGCGCCGCCAGGATTTTCAGGGCCTGGCCGATGACCGAACTGTCGTTGCGCTGATAGCGTTCCCGCGCCACGATGCGCAGTCCGTGATCGGCGGCGAGCGCGCTGAACACCTTGTACCAGTTCTCGCCATAGGCGTCGCCCAGGCCGATGAAGCCCACCGTCTTCACGCCGTTGGCGGCCATGTGCCCGACCAGGGCCTGGGCGATGATGTCGTCGTTCTGCGTGGTCTTGAAGACCCATTTCTTCTGCGCGTCCATGGGCTGCACCACGGCGGCCGAACCCACGGGCGCCAGCAGGGGCACGCCGGCCTCCGCGACGAAGGGAATCATCGCCAGGGTATTGGGCGTGCCGGGCGGGCCGATGATGGCGTCGACGTGCTGCTCGTCGATCAGCTTGTGCACGGCCGCGACCGATTGCGCGGGATCGCTGGCGTCGTCCAGGACGATGTAGTCCACCGTCAGGCCGCCCAGCCTGGGCGGCAGCAGCGGCACGGTATTTTTCTGCGGGATGCCGACCATGGCCGTGGGGCCGGTGGACGACGTGATCACGCCCACTTTCATCTGGGCGTGGGCGGCGCCAGCCGCCAGCAGGGTGGCGGCCAACAGCGCGCCGACGGTTTTCAACAGCATGGGGACGGGCGGCCTCAATGACGATGCGCGCCGTCGACGCCCGCGCCGGCGCCGTCATGGCCGCCGTCCTCGTCGTCGTCGTCATCCTCGTCGTCTTCGTCGTCCAGGTCGGACAGGTCCTCGTCCGTCAGGTCGAAGGGCAGCACGTCGGCGAGGGTGTCGGACCAGGCGGCTTCCTCGCCGTCCTGGTCCAGCTTCACGAAGCGCTCGCCTTCGGCCAGCGTGATCTGGACGGCCCACAGGTAAAGGCAGTCGTAGACGTCCTCATCGGTGTGGTCCAGGCCGCCGCGATTGCCCAGCAGGCGCGAGCCGGGCCCGCCCATCTGCACGCGCACCGGTTCTTCGCCGTCGCGGGCGGCGTTTTCTTCCATGGGGATGCCGAAGGTGACCCATTCGAGGCCTTCCTCGGTGGCATCGACTTCGGCCAGCACGGGCTTGCCGAGATAGGCGCTGAGCGCGTCGGCGGTCTTGGCCAGCATGTCCAGCTCCGCGGTCTGGAAGCGGGAGACGGAGGCGGGGGGGATGGCGGAGGCGGACATGATGAAAATTCCTGGCATATCGAGGGGACGCGTTCGCCGCGCGGCGGCGTCGCTATCTTGGCTCACAAGCATAACGAAAGTCGCCTGCAAGCAATATCGTCTTATTGTCGTCCTCCCAGGGGGAGAAGCGCAAACATCGGACGGTCGCGCGGGCTGGCTACAATCGGGGTTTGACTTCCATCATCCCCCTACATCCATGGCCCAATACGTCTACACCATGAATCGCGTGGGCAAGATCGTGCCGCCCAAGCGGCAGATCCTGCGCGATATTTCGCTGTCGTTTTTCCCCGGCGCCAAAATCGGCGTGCTCGGCCTGAACGGGTCCGGCAAATCGACCCTGTTGAAAATCATGGCCGGCGTCGACAAGGAAATCGAAGGCGAGGCCGTGCCCATGCCCGGCCTGAATATCGGCTACCTGCCGCAGGAGCCGCAGCTCGATCCCGAGCATACCGTGCGCCAGGCCGTCGAAGAAGGGCTGGGCGCGGTGGTCAATGCCCGCAAGCGCCTGGACGAAGTCTATGCGGCCTATGCCGAGCCGGATGCCGACTTCGACAAGCTGGCCGCGGAGCAGGCCGAACTGGAAGCCATCATCGCGGCGGCCGCTTCCAGCGGCGCCGACGACATCGAGCATCAGATGGAAATCGCCGCCGACGCGCTGCGCCTGCCGGCCTGGGACGCCAAGGTCGACAAGCTGTCCGGCGGCGAAAAGCGCCGCGTCGCCTTGTGCCGCCTGCTGCTTTCCAAGCCCGACATGCTGCTGCTGGACGAACCCACCAACCACCTGGACGCGGAAAGCGTGGAGTGGCTGGAGCAGTTCCTGCAGAAATTCCCGGGCACCGTGGTCGGCGTGACCCACGACCGCTACTTCCTCGACAACGCCGCCGAGTGGATCCTGGAACTGGACCGCGGCCACGGCATTCCCTGGAAGGGCAACTACAGTTCCTGGCTGGAGCAGAAGGAAGACCGCCTCAAGCAGGAAGAGGCGTCCGAATCGGCGCGCCAGAAGACCATCAAGAAAGAACTGGAGTGGGTGCGCCAGAATCCCAAGGGCCGCCAGGCCAAGGCCAAGGCGCGCCTGGCGCGCTTCGAGGAATTGTCCTCGTACGAATACCAGAAGCGCAACGAAACCCAGGAAATCTTCATTCCCGTGGGCGAGCGCCTGGGCAATGAAGTCATCGAGTTCAAGAACGTCAGCAAGGCCTATGGCGACCGGCTGTTGATCGACAACCTGAGCTTCCGCGTTCCGGCCGGCGCCATCGTCGGCATCATCGGCCCCAACGGCGCCGGCAAGTCGACCCTGTTCCGCATGATCGCCGGCCGCGAGCAGCCGGATTCGGGCGAAGTGATCATCGGCCAGACCGTGAAGCTGGCCTACGTCGACCAGTCGCGCGATGCGCTGGAGGACGCCAAGACCGTGTTCGACGTGGTGGCCGACGGCGCCGACATCCTGACGGTGGGCAAGTTCGAAATGAGCTCGCGCGCCTATCTGGGCCGCTTCAACTTCAAGGGCGGCGACCAGAACAAGGTCGTCGGCCAGCTCTCGGGCGGCGAACGCGGCCGCCTGCACATGGCCAAGACGCTGATCGCCGGCGGCAACGTCCTGCTGCTGGACGAACCGTCCAACGACCTCGACGTCGAAACCCTGCGCGCGCTGGAAGACGCGCTGCTGGAGTTCCCCGGCAGCGTCCTGGTCATCAGCCACGACCGCTGGTTCCTGGACCGCATCGCCACCCACATCCTGGCCTTCGAAGGCGACTCCCAGGTCGTCTTCTTCGACGGCAACTACCAGGAATACGAAGCGGACAAGAAGCGCCGCCTGGGCGAGGAAGGCGCCAAGCCCAAACGCCTGCGCTACAAGCCGTTGAAGTAGGCCCCCCCCTACCGCGCGGAGCGCGGCCCCCCAGGGGGCGACACCGGCGGACCGGGGGACCCGGATCCGCGGTGTCCCCGATGGGATCGGGTTCTTTTGCGCGGTTTCGATAAAGGGCACAGGATTTTTTGATTGCGGTCACAGGCTTCAGATATCTATCCGAGGCTGCGTGCTCGGCGGTCCTTGGGTATTTGTCACGTACCCCGTAGCGCCAAGTAAAAAAAAGGCCCGTCAGGGCCTTTTTTATTGCCTGACCGCCACGGCGGAACATATTCCTGGCGGCAAGTGGTCCATGGCCAGGTTGGCGACGGGACATTTGGGTGTGTCGCGGGGATGCCGCAAACAGTGTTGCGGGTGTTACAGATCCCTGTTACGTAACGTCAGCGTTGGGACGGAGGGCGACAGGGTGGTGGGGGTGGCGAGGATGTTGCGTTGCGGGGGGCCTACCAATTGACACAACCTTAGGGCAATCCTCACACCGCGGCGGGGCGGCTTGCGCGATCCTGAAAGCCTCGTTAACTGCCGCACCGCGTCCGGTCGGGGTTTCGTGTCAAACCCGTGCCTCTCGCGCCGATCTCCGCGGGCAAAGGAGAACAATCATGAAACGGATACCCTTGCGCAAAGTCTGCGCGCTGGCCCTGCTGGCGTTCACCATGACGGGCTGCTCCACCTGGGACAGCATGAGCCATCGGCAACGGTCCACGGTCGCGGGCGCGGGCGTCGGCGGCCTCGCCGGCGCCGTCATCACCAACGGCGGCGTCCTCGGCACCGTAGGCGGCGCCGCCATCGGCGGCGTCATCGGCAACCAGATAGGCCGATAACCCCCAAACGACACCACCAAACAAAAAGGCCCTGACGGGCCTTTTTGTTTGGCAGCGCGCCATACGGCGACGCCCCCTTTCGAAACCGCACAAAAGAACCCCAGCCCCATCGAGGACACCGCGGATCCGGGTCCCCCGGTCCGCGGGTGTCGCCCCTTGAGGGGAGGCGCGCGTAGCGCGCCTGGGGTGGGCCCCTCCTTCCGGTCCGCCGGTGTCGCCCCCTGGGGGGCCGCGCTCCGCGCGGTACGGGGGGGCCTCTACGGCTGCGGCATCTCGATTTTTACTTCGAGGATCTCCAGGGTGTCCTGGCGTTCCAGGTTCACCTTGATGTCGTCCGGATTGATCTTCACGTATTTCGAGATAACGGCGATCAACTCCTGCTGCAGTTGCGGGAGGTAGTCGGGCGAGGAGCCATCGCGGCCGGTCCGTTCATGGGCGAGGATGATCTGCAAACGTTCCTTGGCAACGCTTGCCGTGTTCTTCTTCTGGCCGAGCAGAAACGACAACAGGGACATTGCTTACTTTCCTCCGAAAATGCGCTTGAGGAAGCCCGGCTTGCTGTATTCGGTGAAACGCAGCTCTTTCTCTTCGCCCAGGTAACGCGCCACGACGTCCTTGTAGGCCTCGGACACGTCGGTGCCATTCAAATGGACCGCGGGCAGGCCCTGGTTGGAGGCCTGCAGCACCGCTTCCGACTCGGGAATGACGCCGATGAGCTTGATGCGGAGGATGTCCTCGATATCGCGCAACGAAAGCATTTCGCCATCGGAGACGCGCTTGGGGTTGTAGCGGGTCAGCAGCAGGTATTCCTTGACCGGCTCGTCGCCCTGCACGGCGCGGCGCGACTTCGCGGCCAGGATGCCGAGAATGCGGTCGGAGTCGCGCACCGAGGACACTTCCGGGTTAGTGACCACCAGCGCGTCGTCGGCGAAATAAGCAGCCATCAGCGCGCCCGTCTCGATGCCGGCGGGCGAATCGCAGACGACGTAATCGAAGCCCATTTCCTTGAGGTCGTCGATCACCTTGCCCACGCCTTCCTGCGTCAGCGCATCCTTGTCGCGGGTCTGCGAGGCCGGCAGGACGAACAGGTTGTCGAGCTGCTTGTCCTTGATCAAGGCCTGTTTCAGGGACGCTTCGCCCTGGATGACGTTGACGAAATCGTAGACCACGCGGCGTTCGCAACCCATGATCAGGTCCAGATTGCGCAGACCGACGTCGAAGTCGATCACCGCGGTTTTGTGACCGCGCATGGCAAGCCCGGAGGAAAAGCTGGCGCTGGTGGTCGTCTTGCCAACCCCGCCCTTGCCGGAAGTGACCACAACTATACGCGTCATGACTCAGTAGCCCTTATGTTCGGAACAAATCGCAGTATCGTAATGCAAAAAGCCGTCAGCCTCGACGGCCATGGATGCTTCTTACAAGTTATAGGGATCGGTTATAGGGATGGGCCAGGGGATCGGCGATGGGGCGGCACGATTGCATCGCATGCCCTTGCTTTCCCGTGTCCCCTATCCCACGTCCCCATGTCCCGTGTTCCCCTGTCCCAGGCGCGCATCGTCCCGGGTTCCCAGAGCCCGGGTTCCGATCCTCGTGCCTAGGACTTCAATGCCTCCAGGCGCAAGGTGTCGCCTTCCAGGCGCACCAGCGCCGGCTTGCCGTGCAGCGAGGCGTCCAGCTTGTCTTCGACCACGCGGTAGACGCCGGCCACGGCCAGCAGCTCGGCGTCCAGGTGCGTGGTGAAAATGCGCGCCGTGGTGTCGCCGCGCGCCCCCGCCATGGCCTTGCCGCGCAGCGGGCCGTAGACGTGGACGTTGCCGTCGGCGATGACCTCGGCGCCCTGGCTGACCATGCCGATCACCACCAGGTCGGAGTGGCGCGCATAGACGCGCTGGCCGGAACGCAGCGGCCGCGTGATGACCAAGGCCGACGAGGAATGCGGATCGGCCGCGGTCGGCGCGGCGGCCGAGGTGGTGCTGCGCGCGGCGCGTTCCGGGATGGGCTGGCGCGCCGGCGCGGCGGGCAGGCCGGCGCCATTGCCGCCATTGCTCCCGTTTCCGCCATTGCGCGGGGCGGCGCCATCGGCGCGCTTGCCCTGGCGCTGCCCGCCATTGCCATTGGCGTTGTCATTGCCGGCCGCGTTTTCCCCGGCCGGCGCCGGCTGAGAAGCGGCTTCGCCCGCGGCTTTCCCGTCGGCGGTCTTTCCCTCGGCGGCCGACTGCTGTTCGGACGACGACGTGCCCGCGCCGCTGATCGCCTTGGCGGCGGTCTCCGCTTCGGCGGCGGTGGACGTGGGCTCGGGGGCGGCCACCAGTTCGGCCGCGGGCTGGGTGGGCATGGGCGGCGGCGCGCCGCCGGTGTCGGCTTGCTGCGGCGCGCGGGCCGGCGGGGTGGACAACTCGACGGCGGCGAGCCCGGCCGCCTGCGCGGCGCGCAGGTTGTCGCCTTCGGCGACCACGCCGATGGGCGGCAGCTTGTGGCCGCGCAAGGCGGCCAGCAGGGCGGGCCAGTCCACCGGGTCTTCCACGCGGCTGGCGTCGATGACGACGGGTTCGTTTTCGAAGAAACTGCCGGCATCGGCCATGCGCTTGTCCAGCGCGGCGGTCAATTGCGCCAGGTCGGCGTTGTGCAGGACGACGCGCACGGCATAAAGCGTGGCGCTCTTGAAGTCGAGGGCTAGGGGTGCGCTATTCATTTCGTTGGAGACCGGACAAGGACTCCGGTTGCGGAATAGCGGGGAATGATAACCGAGGCCTTCCCTTCATCGAACAGTTTGCGCATATTCGTGCCCCCGTGCCGGGCAATATGCCGCCCGCGCCCACCGGTAATCGAGCGTAAGGATGGGCTACGTATTGCGAGACCTGCGCGCAAGACGCGTATGGACACGGTCCCCTTCGTTTATCGTGGAGATTCCTCTTAGGCACTCATCGCGAGGAGTCCGACATGTCCCATCCCAACCCTCCGCAACGCCCGACCGGTCTCAGCGGCCAGGAAGAAGAAGACCTGCGCGCCCGGGAAAAAGGCTATGACGACGAAGCCAGCGCCTTGCCCGAGCCCGATCCGGACGCGCGCGCGCCCTCCGACCCGCCGGCGCCCTCGTTGGCCCGCCGGCGGCCCTTGCTGGACGCGGAAAAAGGCGGCCTGTTGCCGAGCCGCGGCACGGTGGCGCCGCCCCTGGACGACCCGGACGAGGACGACCCCGGGCCGGCGGATTCGTAAGGTTCACTGCGACCGGAACCGGTCCCGGCCCTGTCGGCTCAGCCCTGGCCCCAGGAATCCCGCAGCGTCACCACGCGATTGAGCACCGGGGCTTGCGGCGTGGAAGTCCGGCTGTCCGCCACGAAGTAACCCAGGCGTTCGAACTGCCAGGTGGCGCCGGAAGCGAGGTCGGTGCCCGGCTCGATCCAGCCTTGAACGGTGCGCCGCGAATCGGGATTGAGGGCGGCCAGGAAGTCCTTGTCGCCGGCGTCCGGATGCGGATCGGCGAACAGGCGGTCGTACAGATGGATCTGCGCGGCGACGGCATGGGCCGCGCTGATCCAGGTGATGTTGCCCTTGACCTTGACGCTGTCCGCGCCCGGCGTGCCGCTGCGGGTTTCCGGCAGGTATTCGGCGTGCACCTCGACGACCTTGCCGTCGGCGTCCTTGACGCAGCCGGTGCAGCGCACCACGTAGCCGTACTTCAGGCGCACCAGGTTGCCGGGGAAAAGGCGGAAGTATTTCTTCGGCGGTTCTTCGCGGAAATCGTCCTGTTCGATCCACAGTTCGCGCGAAAACGGGAATTCCCGCTGCCCTTGCGCCGGATCGTGCGGATTGCGCGGCGCGGTGCAGGCCTCGACCTGGCCTTCCGGGTAATTGGTGATGATCAGCTTCAGCGGCTGCAGCACGGCCACCGAGCGCGGCGCCACCGGGTCCAGCTCGTCGCGCACGGCCGCTTCCAGCAGGCTGTAGTCGATGCGCGAGTCGGATTTCGACACGCCGGTGCGGTCGCAGAACAGGCGGATGGCCGAGGCCGGGTAGCCGCGCCGGCGCATGCCGAACAGCGTGGGCATGCGCGGATCGTCCCAGCCGTCGACATAGCCTTCGCGCACCAGTTGCAGCAGCTTGCGCTTGCTGGTGACGATGTAGCTGAGGTTCAGGCGGGCGAATTCATATTGGTGCGGCAGCGGCTGGGCCAGCTTGCCGAGTTCGGCCAGGCGCGTCAGGGTCCAGTCGTAGAAGGGCCGCTGATCCTCGAATTCCAGGGTACAGATGCTGTGGGTGATGCCTTCCAGCGCATCCTCCACCGGGTGGGCCCAACTGTACATGGGATAGATGCACCACTTGTTGCCGGTCCGGTGATGGGTGGCATGGCGCACGCGGTACAGGACGGGATCGCGCAGGTTGATATTGGGCGAGGCCATGTCGATGCGGGCGCGCAGCACCAGGCTGCCGTCCGGATGCTTGCCGTCGCGCATCTGCTCCAGCAGGTCCAGCGATTCCTGCACGGGACGGTCGCGCCAGGGCGAATTGGCGCCGGGCTCGGTCAGGGTGCCGCGATTGGCGCGGATCTCTTCCGCGCTCTGCTGGTCGACGTACGCATGGCCGGCCCGGATCAGGGCCTGGGCGAAGTCGTACATATAGTCGAAGTAGTCGCTGGCGAAGTACAACTGCTCGGCGCCGTCGCCCGCCTTCCAGTCGAAGCCCAGCCAGCGCACCGCGTCGATGATCGCGTCGACGTATTCCTGGTCTTCCTTTTCCGGATTGGTGTCGTCGAAACGCAGGTGGCAGACGCCGCCGTAGTCGCGCGCCAGGCCGAAATTCAGGCAGATGCTCTTGGCGTGGCCGATGTGCAGATAGCCGTTCGGTTCGGGCGGGAAGCGGGTGCGGATGCGCGCCGGATCCGGCTGGCCGGCCGCCTGCACGCTGGCCGGACCGGGCACGCCGGCCCAGCGCTTGGCATGGAAGCGGTCGGCCTTGAGATCGGCTTCGATGATGTGGCGCAGGAAATTCGGGGCGGCGGGAGTCGTCGGGGCGGTCGTCATGCTGTTACGTCGGGGCGGCGGCAAAAGGACAATTTTGCCACGTCCGCGTCCTTCGGGCCCGCCGGGGTCCGAATCGGCCGCCCGGGCGGGCGCAAATCGCGCTGGCGGCGCCATGTCCGCCGGCGCCGGGACTGCTCGCGCCGGGGCTTCCAGGCGATGAGCGGGGGGCTTGCGCCCGATGAAACTTCCCGAAACCTGTCCTGGACGAAGCCTCCGCGCCGATTCCGCCAAGTCGCTCTAAACTAGCGCGCATCATGATCCTTCCCCCTTTACTTCTGGGCCGGGTGCAATTCACGGTCTGTCTCGGTTTCCTGGCGCTTTTCGTGGCCTTGGGGCTGGCCTTGTCCTGGCTGCTGCTTTTCTTCAAGTTGAAGGCCCGTTTCAGCGGCAATCCGGGCTGGACCGCCGCCTACCGGTTCTGGGTGCGCATCTTCGCGCTGGCCTTCGTGCTGGCCCTGGCCGCCGCCGTGCCGGTGCTGGTGCAGGTGGGCACCATCTGGTCCGGCCTGATGGACCGCATCGGCAACGTCGCCGGCCCCTTGCTGGGCTTCGCGGTCCTGTCGGTGTTCGCGCTGAAATCCTGCTTCCTGGGCGTGATGCTGTTCGGCCAGCGGCGCGTGTCCGAGGCCGTGCACACGCTGTCGGTCTTCATGGTCGCCCTGGGGCAACTGGTGGCGGTCTTCTGGGTGCTGGCGCTGGTGTCGTGGATGCAGACGCCGGACGGCGCGGTGGCGGTGGACGGCCGCTACCAGGTGTTCGACTGGATGGCCGTGCTCGTCAATCCCTCGCTGAAGCTGACCCTGGGCATCAACCTCCTGTGCGCGGCCCTGACCGTGTCCTTCATGGTCATGGGAATTACCGCCTGGCAGGCCCTGCGGCGTCCCCTGGACGACGGCGAACGGCTGGGCTTTCGCGCGGCGCTGGTGGTGGCGTGCCTGGCCATCCTGGCGCTGGCCCCGGCGGGGATGAAGGCGGGCCTCATGATCGCGCATTACCAGCCGGCCAAGGCCGCCGCGGCGGTCGGCTTCTGGCACGACAGCGACAGCCCGGACCTGGTCCTGTTCGCCATGCCCGACGCCGAAACCAGCAGCAACCTGGCCAGCGTGTCCATCCCCGGCGCCGGCGAGCGCTGGCTGGGCCGTGACGTCAAGGGCAAGCTGCTGGCGCTGGAGAATTATTCCGGCATGCAGCCGCCGGTCGCGCTCACGTTCTGGTCGCTGCGGGTGATGGTGATCATGTGGGGGCTGATGTTCCTGGCCGCCTGGGCCACCCTGCTGCGCCTGCGCAAGCGCGGGCTCGATCCCGCCGTGCTGCCGCGCGGCTGGCTGCGGGTGCTCAGCGCGCTGACCTTCTCCGGCGCCATCGTGCTGCTGGCGGGCTGGGTGATGACCCTGGTCGGCATCCAGCCCTATATCGTCAACGGCGCGATCACGCAGACCGAGATATTGGGGCCGGCCACGGGCCGCGGCCTCCTGTACGGCACCGTGGGCTACGTGCTGCTGTACGGCCTGCTGCTGTGGGCCTTCGTCAGCATGCTGTTCCATGCCGCGCGCTATGGCGTGGTGCCGGTGCGCAAATTCGCCAGGGCCCCCGCATGATTTCCGCTTTTACCTCGCTTGCCGCATCGCTGGGCCTGAATCCGCAAGACCCTGGTTTCTGGATGCCGCTGGCCTTCATGGCCATGCTCTTCGTCCTCATCCTGGCCGGCACGGTGCTCGACGGCTTCGACCTGGGCGTGGGCATGCTGCTGCAACTGGCCCCGCCGGCCGAGCGCGGCCGCATGATGACGCTGCTCAGCCCCTGGCGCGACGCCAACGAGTTCTGGCTGCTGCTGGGGGTGGGACTGTTCGCCGCGGCCTTTCCCTTCGCCTGGGGCGTGGTGCTGGGGCAGCTCTATACGCCCTTGACCCTGATGCTGCTGGGCGCCGTGCTGCGCAGCGTGTCGTTCGAGTTCCGCTTCCGCGCCCGCAACGAGCACAAGCCGCGCTGGCTGTTCGCCTTCTGGGCCGGTTCCTTGATGACGGCCTTCGGCCAGGGCATGGTGCTGGGGCGCATCGCCACCAACTACCAGGGCCTGCCGGGCTACACCTTCTTTTCCGTGTTCGTCGGGCTGTGCGCGGTGGCGGGCTACGTGCTGCTGGGCTCGACCTGGCTGGTGATGCGGGTCGAGGGCGACCTGCAGCGGCGCGCCGTGAACTGGGCGCGCCATGCCATACGCTGGGCCGCCGCGGGCATGGTGGCGATCGCGGTGACGCTGGGCCTGGCCAACGCCGGCATCTTCTATAAATGGAGCAATCTGTCGCACCTGGGGCTGGCCGTTTCCACCTGGGGCGCGATGCTGCTGGGATTCGTGACGACCGAGATGGTCCTGGCGCGCCTGCCGACGCGGGCCGAGCGTTTCAGTTGGGTCCCCTTCGTCCTGTGCGTCTGCCTGTTCCTGCTGATGATGGGCGGGCTGGCCTATAGCCTGTTTCCCTATCTCATCCTGGACGACATGACGATCTGGGACGGCGCGGCTTCCCCCGGGTCCCTGCGGCTGGTGCTGGCCGGCGCCGTGGTGGCGATCCCCTTGATCCTGGTGTTCAACATCCTTTCCTACCGCTCCGTGTTCGGCAAGGAAAAGCCGCCCCGGCTGGCCTTGCCGGCGGCGGCCTCCGCGGCCGTCGCCTCCGCGCCGGGCACGGGTGGCGGCGCCGGCGGTTCGAGCCCGGCCGCGGCTGCACCCGCCGCGCCGGCGACGGGCAAGTCCTGAGGGGAGGGCGGCGCGGCGCTGCCGGGCTATTCTCCGTTTTGCAGCGGCAGGACGATTTCCACGCTCAATCCTCCCCAGGGCGCGGCGCCCAGGGTCAGGCGGCCGCCGTGGGCGCGGGTGATGGCCTCGGCCAGCGCCAGCCCCAGGCCGACGTTGCCGCTGCGGGTGCGCGCGTCGTCCAGCCGGGCGAAGGGGCGCAAGGCTTCCGCGCGCCGCTCCGGCGGAATGCCCGGGCCATGGTCCGCCACGGTGAGGACGGCCTCGCCGTCGCGCTTCTCCAGCGTCACCTCGACCGGCGGCGCGCCGTGGTGCAGGGCGTTGCCGATCAGGTTGTCCAGCAGCCGCGCCAGCGCCACCGCGTCGCCTTGCAGGGTCATGGCGGTGTCCGGCGCCATGGTCAACTGCACCGGCGAGCCGGCGCCCGCCCAGTTATGCACCCGCTCCACCACCCATTCCGCGAGGGGGATGGGGGCGTAGCGGTAGCCGGCCGGATCGGTGCCGCGCACGAAGCCGATGAACTGGTCCACCATGTGCTGCATGTCCTGCAAATCCTTGCGCAGTCCTTCCTTGAGCACGGGGTCGTCGGCCATTTCGATGCGCAGCCACATGCGCGACAAGGGCCCCTTGAGGTCGTGGGGCAGGCCGGCGAGCAGGGTGCGGCGCACCGATTCCGATTCGGCCAGGGCGTCCAGCATGGCGTTGAAGCGCTCGCCCAGGACGCGGGTCTCGTGGGGGCCGGCGGGCTCCACGCGCTGCGGCTGTCCCGCCGCCAACTGGTCGGCGGCATGGGCCAGGCGGGTGATGGGGCGCGTGATGGTCCAGGAAAAACCCGCCGCCAGCAGCAGCACCAGGCCCAGGCCGCCCAGCCAGGCGACGATCAGCGGCGTCGGAGTCGGCGGGTCGAGGCGGTCGACGGGAATGACCAGCCATTCGCGCAGGCGCGGCGCGTCCTCGCTGGTCGGGTTGTTGGCCAGGGAAATGAAGACTTCGGCGGTGGGGCCGCGCGACAGGGCGACGCGGGTGCCGTCGTTCAGGCGCCGGTTGAGCTGGCGCACGAGTTCACGCAGGTCCTTGCGGGTGTCGCCGTCGGCGCCGCCGCGGCGGTCGCGGAATCGATCGCGGCCGCCGCCCCGGTCCTCGCCGCCCGGGCGTTGGCCTTGGCCCGCGGCGGGGCCGGCGGGGTTATTGGCGCCCGCGGCGCCGCCCGGTCCGGGCTGGCGGCCGGCGTTGGGCGCGTTTTGCGGATCGGCCTCGGGCGGCGGCGGGGGAGGCGGCGGTGGCAGCCCGCCCCAGTTGAAGCGCTGTATCTGCGCTTCGGCCGGCAGGGTGCGCGCCCACAGGTGCCATTGGCCTTGCGAGGCGTCGCGCACGAAGTCGGCGCGGTCTTCCGCCGGAATTTCCGAAAGCGCCGCGCGCAAGGTGCGTATGGTGGTGGCGATGTAGTCCAGCCCCACTTCCTCGAGATAGCGGTCGCGGTAGTGGGCGCCGACCACCAGGGTGGCGGCCTGCGCCAGCAGCACGCAGCCGAGCACCAGCAGCGTCAGGCGCGCGCGCAGTGAACGGGGCAGCAGCTTGCGGAGCGAAAAGGACATGCGTAATCAGGGCGAGAAACGATAGCCGATGCCCCACACCGTCTGGATCCAGCGAGGCTGCTTGGGATCGTCCTCGATGGCGCGGCGCAGGCGCAGGATGGCGATGTCGATGGCGCGGTCGTTGCGTTCGCCGGCGTCGTCGTCGCGCGCCAGCGCCAGCAGCCGTTCGCGCGACAGGGGCTTGCCGGCGTTGCGCACCAGGGCTTCCAGCAGGTTGATCTCGCCGCCCGTCAGCTTGACCACCGTGTCCTCGCGCAGCAACTGGCGCGTGGTGGGGTCGAAGGTGAAGGGGCCGAAGGTCACCGGCGCGTCGCGCGTCAGCGCCGAGGGGCCGCGCTTGCGGCGCAGCACGGCCTCGATGCGCGCCAGCAGTTCGCGCGGGTCGAAGGGCTTGCCCAGGTAGTCGTCCGCGCCGGCCTCCAGGCCGATGATGCGGTCGACCGCCTCGTCGCGGGCGGTCAGCAGGATCACCGGAATGTCTTCCCCCTGTTCGCGCAGGCGCCGACAGGCATCGGCGCCGTCGCCGCCCGGCATCATGCGGTCCAGCACCAGCAGGTCGGGCGCGTAGCGCGCGATGCGCGCGGCCAGGTCGCTGGCGTCCGGCGCCAGCAGGGTGTCGTAGCCGTGCCGGTTGAGGTAGTCGGCCAGCAATTGGCGCAGGGCAGGGTCGTCATCGATGACCAACAGCTTGGTGTGGGGGGTAGACGTATCCATGGCGCCCATATTGTTATGGTCCGGCTTCCTGTGCAAGAGGCGGGAAATCGACTGAAATATACGGTATTTGACGTTTGGCTTTCGCCCGTGCCGGGGCGGGGTGGTGGCGGCGTCGCGACACGGTCATGGTTTGTTTCCGACGATGGGGGCACAGGCGTTTCCGTGCCGCAGCAAGCAGCCTAAAATCCCCGTTTCCGCGCCCCGTCTTTGACCAGGGTCCGGTCGTTATTTCGCTGCCATCTTGCCGTTACTCATCACATTCACCATGTTTCCTCCTGCGTACGCACCTGCCCGTCTCCGGCGCGCGCGGCTGGCCCGCCTGGCCGGCGGCCTGGCGCTGGCCGTGCCCGCGCTGTCCGTCGCCGCGCCGCCCCAGTATGTCGCGGCCACCATCGGCAACTTGGCGCCCGCCCAGCCCTTGCCGGTCCAGGTGGGCAATTCGGTGATGTTGACGGCGGAATTGCCGCCTTGCGCGCCCGCGGCCGATCCCACGGCCGAGTCGGTGGCCGCCGCGGTGAATGACGC
The DNA here is from genome assembly GCF_002261225.1 of Bordetella genomosp. 10. NCBI lineage: Bacteria > Pseudomonadati > Pseudomonadota > Betaproteobacteria > Burkholderiales > Alcaligenaceae > Bordetella > Bordetella genomosp. 10. Next base: position 2,104,403 of record NZ_NEVM01000005.1, on the reverse strand, counting down.
AGGCAGCGGGACCGGACGGATTACGCTGCCCGCCGCGACGCAGCCGGCCGCGCCGGGCGCGGACGCCACGGCGCGCGCGGCAAGGGCGGTCGACGCGGCGAATGCCGGGAATGCTGCGGATGGGGCGAACGTGGCAAGCGGCGCGAACGGAGCAAACGGAACGAACGGGGCGAATGGAGCAAACGGAACGGCGCCGGCGGACGATCCCCTGGCCGCGGTGCTGGGCCGGCCCGATCCCGGACTGGCCGCGCAGCCGGTCGATCCCGCGGCCTCGCAAATCGCCAGCCCTGTGCAGTGCCGCAACACCGCCGCCCAGGCGCAGGACGCGCTTCCCGACGACCTCATGGCGCCCGCCGCATCCCGCTACGCCTTGAGCTACGAGCCGCCGGCCCCGGGGACCCCCGGCAAGGTCAAATGGGCCCGTCCCCTGGGCGCGCCCAAGCCCTGGTTCGCCGGCATCTCGACCGTGGGCGGCATCGAGGAAGGCGATCGCAGCCTGACCTATCGCTCCGTCGAAGGGCCTTCCCTTTCGCTGGGGTCGCAATCGACGTACACCCCCGCCTGGGGCAGCGCGGCCACGATAGGCGGTTTCGGTTTTTCCAACCTGACGGCCGCCGCCGACGCCCCGGTGGCGGAAGGCAAGCTGGGCTATTCGTCCATGTTCGGCCACCTGGACTACACCGATACGTCGGCCACCCAGGGCGGCATCGCCTATGGCTCGGCGGCCGGCAGCAGCGCGCTGCGCTACGGCGTCACCAAGGACTGGACGGTCGAAGGCCAGGCGCAAAGCGCGCGCGCCCTGAGCGCCACCGGCCTGGGGTCGACCTATTCGATCGGGCAATGGGGCACGCTGAACGCCGGCGCCACGCAAAGCCGCTATGACGAGGCGGAAAGCTGGCGCTACCGGCTGGGCTACAAGGTCGACGTCTGGTCCGGCATCACGCTGGGCTATGCCAACGAACAGACCCAGGCCGGCTATAACGACCTGTCCACCTATTCCACCGGTCCCATCGATACGCGGCAGTCGCGCAACACCTTGTCCGCCGGCTTGCCCATGGGCGGCTGGGGCACGCTCACCGGCACCTATTACGGGGTGCGCGATGCCGACGGCGTCCTGGCCGAACGCCACTTCGGCCTGTCGCAGAGCATGTTGCTGGCTCCCAATGTCCGCCTGGCCCTGGGCGCGGACCGCGACGTGGTCACGGGCGAATACGCCGTCAACATGAACCTGTCCCTGCCGCTGGGCCGCTGAGGCGCCGGCGGCCGGCCCCGGATTTCCGGACGTCCGCCGCGGCGTGGGCGCCCCGGACTCCGCCGTCCCGGGGGGCGGATGTTTTTGCGTAACGCCGGAACCGCCGCCCCGCGCATCCATTAGAATGCCCCTCATGATGCTCCCGGCTTTTTCCCATGTCTGACCCGCGCGCCCTGGAAGTGCTGCGGCGCGTGTTCGGCTATGAATCGTTTCGCGGCGACCAGCAGGCCATCGTCGATCACGTGATCGGCGGCGGCGACGCGCTGGTGCTCATGCCCACCGGCGGCGGCAAGTCGCTCTGCTACCAGGTGCCTTCGCTGGTGCGCGCCGGCACCGGCGTGGTGGTCTCGCCGCTGATCGCGCTGATGCAGGACCAGGTCGACGCGCTGACCGAACTGGGCGTGCGCGCCGCCTTCCTGAACTCCACGCAGGACTGGCGCGAGGCGCGCGACGTCGAGCAGGCTTTCGTCAACGGCGAGCTGGACCTGCTCTACGTGGCGCCGGAGCGCTTGCTCACCGACCGCTGCCAGCAACTGCTCGATCGCGGCCGCATCGCGCTATTCGCCATCGACGAGGCGCACTGCGTTTCCCAGTGGGGCCACGATTTCCGCCCGGAATACATGGGGCTGTCGCTGCTGCACGAGCGCTGGCCCGACGTGCCGCGCATCGCGCTCACCGCCACCGCCACCGAGCACACGCGCGCCGAGATCGCCCAGCGCCTGAAGCTGGACGAGGCCGAGCATTTCGTCGCCAGCTTCGACCGTCCCAACATCCGCTACCGCATCGTCGAGAAGAACGAGGTGCGCAAGCAGTTGCTGGAATTCATCCGCGCCGAGCACATGGGCGATTCCGGCGTGGTCTATGCGCTGTCGCGCGCCCGCGTCGAGGAAACCGCGGAGTTCCTGTGCAACCAGGGCATCAACGCGCTGCCGTACCACGCCGGCCTCAGTCCCCAGGTCCGCGCCCAGAACCAGTCGCGTTTCCTGCGCGAGGACGGCATCGTCATGGTCGCCACCATCGCCTTCGGCATGGGCATCGACAAGCCCGACGTGCGTTTCGTCGCGCACATCGACCTGCCCAAGTCGGTGGAGGGCTACTACCAGGAAACCGGCCGCGCCGGCCGCGACGGCCTGCCCGCCTCGGCGTGGCTGGCCTATGGCTTGCAGGACGTGGTGCAGCAGCGCCGCATGATCGACGAGTCGCAGGGGGATGAGACCTTCAAGCGCCGCCTGGGCCAGCACCTGGACGCCATGCTGGGCCTGTGCGAGACCGTCGAGTGCCGGCGCGTGCGGCTGCTGAATTATTTCGGCCAGACCATCACCGCCTGCGGCAACTGCGATGTCTGCCTGGAGCCGCCCGAGGCCTGGGACGGCACGGTGGCGGCGCAGAAGGTGCTGTCCGCGGTCTATCGCCTGGCCAAGGAGCGCGGCCAGCGCTACGGCGCCGGCCACATCATCGATATCCTGCGCGGCAAGTCGACCGAGCGCGTGGCGCAATACGGGCACGATACGCTGTCGGTGTTCGGCGTCGGCGCGGACTTGTCGGAATCGGCCTGGCGCGGCGTGCTGCGGCAATTGCTGGCCAAGGGGCTGCTGCAGGTCGACCACGACGGCTACGGCACGCTGGCCCTGACCGAAGGCAGCCGCGCGGTGCTCAAGGGCGAATACCAGTTGATGCTGCGGCGCGAGTCGGCCAAGGCGGCGCGTGCCGCGCGCGGCACGCGCGCCAAGCCGCAGGCCGTGGAGCTGCCGGCCGCCGCCCAGGCCCTGTTCGAGGACCTGCGCACCTGGCGCGGCGAGGTGGCGCGCGAGCATGGCGTGCCGGCCTACGTCATCTTCCATGACGCCACCCTGCGCGAAATCGCCTTGTCGGAGCCCGACTCGCTGGAGGCCCTGGGCCACATCAGCGGCGTGGGCGCGCGCAAGCTCGAAGCCTACGGCGAGGACATCCTGGAACGGGTGGCGGCGCACATCGGCTGACCGCCGGCAGCCGTGTCTGACGGCAGCCGTATCTGGCAGCCGTATCTTCTAGAAAAGATCGCCGGTCGCGGCGGTGGCGCCGGCGGGCGGCGTCAGGCCCAGGTGCCGCCAGGTGGTCTGCGTGGCCATGCGGCCGCGCGGGGTGCGTTGCAGGTAGCCGTGCTGGATCAGGTAGGGCTCGATCACGTCCTCGATGGTGTCGCGTTCCTCGCCGATCGCGGCGGCCAGGCTGTCGACGCCCACGGGGCCGCCGTCGAACTTGTGCACGATGGCCTCGAGCAATTTGCGGTCCATCAGGTCCAGGCCCTGCGGGTCGACCTCCAGCATCGACAGGGCGCTGCCCGCCACCGTGCCGTCGATGACGCCCTTGGCCTTCACCTCCGCATAGTCGCGCACGCGGCGCAGCAGGCGGTTGGCGATACGGGGGGTGCCGCGCGCGCGGCGCGCCACTTCGCTGGCGCCGTCGGCCGTGATGGTGGCCTGCAGCAAGGATGCGCTGCGCGTGACGATGTGGGCCAGGTCCTCGGCGTTGTAGAACTCCAGGCGCGACACGATGCCGAAGCGGTCGCGCAGCGGATTGGTCAGCATGCCGGCGCGCGTGGTGGCGCCGACCAGGGTGAAGGGCTGCAGGTCCAGCTTGACGCTGCGCGCGGCCGGCCCTTCGCCGATCAGGATGTCGATCTGGAAATCCTCCAGCGCGGGGTAGAGGATTTCCTCGACCACCGGCGACAGGCGATGGATTTCGTCGATGAACAGGACGTCGTTCTTTTCCAGGTTGGTCAGCAGCGCCGCCAGGTCGCCCGGGCGTTCCAGCACCGGGCCCGAGGTCTGGCGCAACTGCACGCCCATTTCGTGCGCGATGATGTGGGCCAGCGTGGTCTTGCCCAGGCCGGGCGGGCCGAACAGGAGCACGTGGTCCAGCGCCTCGCCGCGCTGGCGGGCGGCGGCGATGAAGATTTCCAGTTGCTCGCGCGCCCGCGCCTGGCCGACATATTCCCGCAGGATCTTGGGACGCAGGGCGCGTTCGACCGACTCCTCGTTGGGCGAGACGGGCTGCGGCGCGACCAGGCGGGCGGCGTCGGGACGGGAGCTGAGGGAATCGGACTGGATGGCCATGGTTCGAGCAGGTGGAAAGCCGTCCAATCGTACCACCAGGGGGCGTTACCGGAGACGCCCCGGGTGGACTATCATGCCGTGTCCCCGCGCCGCCCGGCGGCCTTGCCGCCGCGGATTCCACGGGGCCCTTCCGCGCGTTGCCCGGCCGCCGCCGTCGCCGCCGGCGCGCATGCCGCCATTGTTCTTATCCAGGAATCGCCATGTCGACCGCTTTGCCCACCTATGATGACGTCGTTGCCGCCAGCGAGCGGCTCCAGGGAGTCGCCCACCGCACGCCGGTGCTGACGTCCTCCACCGCGGACGCCATCGCCGGAGCCAAGCTGTTCTTCAAATGCGAGAACTACCAGCGCATGGGCGCCTTCAAGTTCCGCGGCGGCTACAACGCCATCGCCAGGCTGACGCCCGAGCAGCGCGCCAGGGGCGTGCTGACCTTCTCCTCCGGCAACCACGCCCAGGCGATCGCCCTGGCGTCCAGGCTGCAAGGCGTGAAGGCCACCATCATCATGCCGCTGGACGCGCCGGCGGCCAAGCGCGCCGCCACCGAGGGCTACGGCGGCACGGTCGTCACCTACGACCGCTACAAGGAAGACCGCGAGGCCGTGGCCCGGCGCATGCAGGCCGAGACCGGCGCGACCCTGATCCCGCCCTACGACCATGCCGACGTCATCGCCGGTCAGGGCACCGCCGCCAAGGAATTGTTCGAGGACGTGGGGCAACTGGACTACCTGTTCGTCTGCCTCGGCGGCGGCGGCCTGCTGTCCGGCTCCGCGCTGTCGGCGGCGGCCCTGAGCCCGTCCTGCCAGGTGTACGGCGTCGAGCCCGAGGCGGGCAACGACGGCCAGCAATCCCTGCGGGCGGGCAAGATCGTCGCGATCCAGCCGCCCAAGTCCATCGCCGACGGCGCCTTGACCCCCTTTCTGGGCGACTTGACGTTTCCCATTATCCAGGACAAGGTTAAGGACATCCTGACGGTCAGCGATGCCCAGTTGGTGTCGACCATGAAGTTCTTCGCCGAGCGCATGAAGATGGTCGTCGAGCCGACGGGCTGCCTGGGCGCCGCCGCGGTGCTGCAAAAGGTGCATCCCGTCGCCGCCGGCGCCCGCGTCGGCGTCATCATCAGCGGCGGCAACGTCGACCTGAAGGCCTACGGCGGCTACCTGGCGGGCTGAACGCGCCGTACGCCGGCCTTGCTGTCGTATGCTGTGCGGATTGGCGTACTCTGGCGGAGCAAAGATGCGTATCCTCATTCTGGGCGGTACAGGTTTCGTGGGCCGTCACCTGGCGGCGGCGCTGGCCAAGGCCGGGCACTCGGTGCGGGTTCCGACGCGCGGCTACGCGCACGGCCGCGACCTGCTGGTGCTGCCGACGGTCACGCTGTTCCAGGCCGACATCCACGACGACGCCACCCTGGACCGCCTGGTGGAGGGCTGCGACGCCGTGGTCAACCTGGTCGGCATCCTGCACGGCGATCGCGGCAAGCCTTACGGCGCCGCCTTCGCCCGCGCCCACGTCACCTTGCCGCAGCGCGTCGCCGCCAGTTGCCGCCGCCATGGCGTGCGGCGTTTCGTGCAGATGAGCGCGCTGGGCGCCGACAGCGCCGGGCCCAGCATGTACCTGCGTTCCAAGGGCGACGGCGAGGCCGCGGTGCGCCAGGCCTGGGCCGATGCCGCCGAACCCGCCTGGACGCTGGTGCGGCCGTCCATCATCTTCGGCGCCGACGATAACTTCACGAACCTGTTCGCGCGCCTGGCGCGCCGCTTTCCGGTGCTGCCGCTGGCCGGCGCCGAAGCGCGCGTGCAGCCGGTGCACGTGGCGGACGTGGCCGCCGCCATCGCGGCCATGATCGCCAACCCGCACGCCGCGGGCAAGACCTACGAGCTGGCCGGTCCGCAGGTCTACACGCTGGGCGAAGTCGCGGGCCTGTGCGCGCGCTGGAGCGGCCATCCGCGCCTCGTGTGCCGGGTGCCGGACGGCCTGGGGCGCCTGCAGGCGGGCCTGCTGGCCATGCTGCCCGGAACGCCGCTGATGACGCCCGACAACCTCGACAGCCTGCGCGTGGACAATGTGGCGTCGGGCCCCATGGCGCCCGAACTGGGGGTGGTGCCGGCCTCGCTGGACGCCGTGGCGCCGGGCTATCTCGGCCGCCACGCGGGCGTGTATTTCTAGGGCGGTTTTCCCGTCCGGGCAGGGTAGTCCGGCAGCGAAGCGTATCCCTGCCAGCGCCGATTAACGAACCAGCATTAACGAACCAGCGCCTTCAACGCCAGCCGTATCCCTTCCGACACGTCCACGCCCGCCGGCAGGCCCTTGAGCGCGGACAGCGATTCCTTCTCCGAATAACCCAGCGCCAGCAAGGCGTTGAGCACGTCCGACTGGCTGTCCGGCGCCTGTTGCGGGCTCACGCCGATGTCGGCGCCCAGCTTGCCGCGCAATTCCAGCAGCAGGCGCTCGGCGGTCTTCTTGCCGATGCCCGGCACGCGCGTCAGCCGGCCCGATTCCTGCAGCGTGACGGCCTGCGCGAGATCCGCCACCGACAGGCCCGACAGCACCGCCAGCGCGGTGCGGGCGCCGATGCCGCTGACCTTGATCAACTGGCGGAAGGCGGCGCGTTCGGCCGTGCTGGCGAAACCGTACAGCAGGTGCGCGTCCTCGCGCACGGCCAGGTGGGTATGCAGGCTGACGCGCGCGCCCAGCTCGGGCAGCGCGTACAGCGTGCTCATGGGCACGTCGACCTCGTAGCCGACGCCGTTGACGTCGACGCAGATCGTCGGGGGTGTTTTTTCGACCAGGGTGCCGGTGAGTCTTCCGATCATGTTGCGGATAGCGTGCGAGTAGGGGAGGAGCGGCCGGCGGACGCGGGCCGCCGTCGTCAGGCGAGCATTCTACCGTTGCCGGCCGTGGATGGGCGGACGGGCGGATGCGCGGGGCGCGCGCTCAGTACTCCCGGATCATGTCTTCCAGCGCGTCGATGTCCGCCGGCTTGGTCAGATAGCGGTCGAAACCGGCTGCGCGGCCGCGCTGGCGCATGGCGTCGGAGGTATAGCCGGACAGCGCCACCAGCAGGCTGGCCGACGTCGCCGGCTGCGCGCGGATTTCCTGCGCCACCTGGAAGCCGTCGATGCCGGGCAGGCCGATATCGATGACCACCACGTTGGGCGAGAACAGTTCCGCGACCGCCACGCCGCGTTCGCCGGTGTGCGCTTCGGCCACCACGTGGCCGGCGTCCTCCAGCAGTTGGCGCAAGGTGTGCACCGCGTCGACGTTGTCGTCGATGAGCAGGATGCGCGAACCGGCTGCCGCGTGCTGCGGCGGCTGCGGCGCGGCCTGCGCCGGCTCCGGCCGCGCGGGCGGCGTCGCCGCGTCGCGCGCGAGCACCGGCATGTACACGGTGAAGCGGCTGCCCTTGCCCAGGCCCGCGCTCTGCACCTCGACGCTGCCGCCGTGCAACTGCAGCAGCCGTTTCACCAGCGTCAGCCCGATGCCCAGGCCGGTGTCCTGGCGCCCCAGGCTGGTGTCGGCCTGGGCGAACAGGTCGAACACGTGCGGCAGCATGGCGGCGTCGATGCCGATCCCGTTGTCCTCCACCGAGAGGGCGACCCGCGCGCCCTCGCGCGCCACCCGGACGGCGATGCGCCCGTGCTCGGGCGTGTAGCGCGCGGCGTTGTGCAGGAGGTTGCTGAGGATCTGGCGAAAGCGGATGGGATCGGCGCTGATCCAGATCGGTTCGGCGGGCGGCGTGTACTCCAGGACGTGATGCCTGGCGGTGATCGCGCCGTGCGTGGTCTCCAGCGCGTGATCGATGAGGTCCGTCAGCAGCACCGGCGCCCGCGCCAGCTCGATCTTGCCGCGCGTCACGCGCGACACGTCCAGCAGGTCGTTGACCAGGCGCGTCAGTTGCGCCGTCTGGCGCGCCACCAGGTCGCCGAGGCGCTGGAAATCGGCCTCGCTGGCGTTGCGCTTGCGCTTGAGCAGCTCCAGCGCGGTGCCGATCGCCGACAGCGGATTGCGCAACTCGTGCGCCAGCATGGCCAGGAATTCGTCCTTGCGCTCGTCGGCCTTTTCCAGCTCGGCCTGGCGCAGCCGCAGCTCCTCCAGCATGAGCAGCATCTCGCGGTTCTGCTGTTCCAGTTCCTCGACCGGCGTCTGCGATTTGCGGCGCGCCAGTTGTTCGACCAGCGGCGCGAGCGCGGCGCGGCTGATGACGGGCCGCGCATGGCCGCGCTGCATTTCCAGGGTGACGCGGGTGCCGCCGCCCGGCTCGGACGCGATATCGAAACGGTCCACCAGCCGCCGGCTGCCGGCGATGCCCAGCATGGTCCTGCCGTCGGCGCGCTGCCCGTTGGCCGGCAGGGCCGCCACGTCCATGCCCGGGCCGTCGTCGACGATGCGGACGATGAGGGCTTGCGGCGCGTGCTCGTCCTCGTCGCGGAAGAAGAACTCGATGCGGCCTTCGCCGGCATGCTGCACCACGTTGCGGGCGATTTCGGACACCGCCGTGACCAGGCGGGTGCGCTGCAGATTGTCCAGGCCGAAGACGTCGCCGACCTGGCGCGTGCGGTCGCGCACCCGGACCAGGGCCTGATCGTTCTCGATGCGCGCCGACAGCAATCTATGGATCATGCTTGTTCATCCTTCACGACCACGATGGTGGCATCGTCGTTGGTGCGGGAAAAATCGCGGTGTATGACGCCGGCGATCAGCGCCGGATGGCGCCGATGCAAGCCCGGGTGCGCGGCCAGGTTCCAGCGCGTGGACAGGCCGTCCGTGCTCAAAGCAAGGATCGAACCCGGGACCCAGGGATAGGATTGTTCTCGTATGGTGCGGACGCTGTAGCCCACCGTGCCGTCGGTCGAGGGCAGGCGGCGCAGCTCGTCCGGCGTGATCAACACCGTGGAAATATTACCGATGCCGGCGAATTCGAAACTGCCGAGGACGGGCCGGATGACCGCCACCGCCATCACCGCGCCGCGGGTCGATTTCAGTGCGGCATGGGCAGCGCGAACCTTGCGAAGATAGGCCGTAGGTCGTTCAATATCTCTGCGGTGAATACATTGAGGCGGCGCGGGTTACACAGACAAAATGAACCTGCATAAGGAATACGCAATGTCTGCCGCGACGAATGTTGTCGCTACTCATGGACCAAACCATGCTGTGCCTGTGCAACGCCTCCAAGCCTTCAAATACGAACTGCGTCCCAACGGTCAGCAAGCGAGCCAGATGCGCCGCTTCGCTGGCGCGTGCCGGTTCGTGTTCAACAGGGCGCTGGCGCTGCAAAAAGCCAACTACGAAGCGGGCGGCAAATTCATCGGCTATGTGGCGATGGCAAGGCACCTGACGGCTTGGCGCAATGGAACCGAAACCCCGTGGCTCAAGGATGCGCCTGTGCATCCGTTGCAACATGCGCTCAAGGACCTGGAGCGGGGGTACAAGAATTTCTTTGCCCGGCGGGCAGCCTTTCCATGCTTCAAGAAGAAAGGCCTCAGGGAGAGCTTTCGCTATCCCGACGCCAAGCAATTCAAACTCGACGAGACCAATCACCGAATCTTCCTGCCCAAGCTGGGCTGGATGCGCTTGCGTTTGTCCCGGGCGGTTCTGGGCAAGCCCTGCAATGCTACGGTGAGCCGATCGGGCGGCAAATGGTTTGTGAGCATTCAGACAGAGCGCGAAATGGTGCAAGCTGTGCCGCGGGCCACATCGGCCATCGGCATCGATATGGGTGTTACTCACTTAGCTACGTTCTCGGACGGTACGTTTCTGGAACCGCTGGCGAGCTTCAAACAGCACGAAATCCGCCTGCGCCGCTACCAGCGAGCCATGAGCCGAAAACAGAAGTTCAGCAAGAACTGGCACAAAGCCAAAAGGAAGGTTCGATCTATACACACGCGGATTGCCAACTGCCGCAAAGATTACCTGCACAAGGCCACGACCACGATCAGCCAAAACCACGCGATGGTGTGCATCGAGGACTTGCAGGTTAAGAACATGTCCAGATCGGCCGCCGGCACGGCAGAGGCTCCGGGCAGGAACGTCAAGGCCAAATCGGGACTGAACAAAGCCATCCTGGCTCAGGGCTGGTTCGAGTTCAGGCGGCAACTGGAATACAAACTGGCCTGGAATGGCGGGATACTCATTGCCGTGCCGCCGCAAAACACCAGCCGAACCTGCCCATGTTGCGGCCATGTATCGGCGGACAACCGCAAGACGCAATCGCAGTTCAAGTGCGTGCAATGCGGTCACGAAGCCAATGCCGATGAGGTCGGCGCCATCAATGTTTTAAGGGCGGGACACGCCCGGCTAGCCTGTGGAGAGGATGTCAGCCACGCAAAGCCTGCAAAGGCCATGCGTGCAGCCTCGGTAAAGCAGGAACCCACCGAAGCGGCTTGTTCGGGCGCGATGCCTGCAATGAGCGCCGTAGGAATCCTCCGTCTTTAGACGTGGGAGGATGTCAACAGGCCCTTGCTGTTCGATTCCGCAACCTGTAGTTCTATCCACGCCGTGGGGGAGGGGCTTGTTCGTTGTATGCGCGCGCCGGCGGGACACTTCAGATCGTCAGCCGGCCGCCGCGCAACCGCGCGCGGCTGCCTTTGCTTTTCTTGCTCATCAATAAGAGACGGTCGGCCAGCGGGCCGACGTGGGCGTGCGAAATGGCGCAGGCCAGCGCGTCGGCGGAGTCGGGCGCGGGCAGGCCGTCGAGCGACAGCAGGTGCCGCACCATCGCCTGCACCTGTTCCTTGGCCGCGCGGCCGGTGCCCACCACCGATTTCTTGATCTGCAAGGCGGTGTACTCGTGCACGTCCAGGCCGCAGTCCGCCAGCGCGCACAGCGCCGCCCCGCGCGCCTGCCCCAGCAGCAGGGTGGAGGTGGGATTGGTATTGAGAAAGACGATTTCCAGCGCGGCCACGTCGGGCCGCGTGTCCCGCACGACCTCGCGCAGGTTGTCGAGGATGACCTTCAGGCGCTGCGCCAGCGCGGCCGCCGGCGGCACGACGATGGTGCCGCTGGCGACATAGCGCAGGCGCGCGCCGTCGGTGTCGATGACGCCGAAGCCGGTGCGGCGCAGGCCGGGATCGACACCGAGGATGCGCATCAGTGGCGGAAGTGACGCATGCCGGTCAGCACCATGGCGATGCCATGCTCGTCCGCGGCGGCGATCACTTCGTCGTCGCGCACGCTGCCGCCGGGCTGGATGACGCAGCCGGCGCCCGCCGCCACGACCACGTCCAGGCCGTCGCGGAACGGGAAGAAGGCGTCCGACGCCACGGCCGAACCCCGCAGCGACAGGCCGGCGTTCTCGGCCTTGATCGAGGCGATGCGCGCGGAATCGATGCGGCTCATCTGGCCGGCGCCGACGCCCAGCGTCATGCCGTCGGCGCAGAACACGATGGCGTTGGACTTGACGTACTTGGCCACCTTCCAGGCGAACAGCAGATCCTTCAGTTGCTGTTCCGTGGGCTGCTTCCTGGTGACGACCTTCAGGTCCGCCTCGGTCAGGCTGCCCGTGTCGGGCGACTGCACCAGCCAGCCGCCGCCCACGCGCTTGACGTCGAAGGCGTTCTGGCCGACGCCGGTCGGCACTTCCAGCACGCGCACGTTCTTCTTCTTGGCCAGCAGCGCGAGGGCCGCGCCGTCGTAGGCGGGGGCCAGCAGCACTTCCAGGAATTGCTCGCTGACGGCTTCCGCCGTGGCGAGATCGACCGGACGGTTGAAGGCGATGATGCCGCCGAAGGCCGACGTGGGGTCGGTCTTGAAGGCTTGCCGGTAGGCGTCCAGCGCATGCCCCGCCACGGCCACGCCGCAGGGATTGGCATGCTTGACGATGACGCAGGCGGCGCTGTCGAAGCTGCGCACGCATTCCCAGGCGGCATCGGCGTCGGCGATGTTGTTGTAGGACAGCTCCTTGCCCTGCAATTGGCGGTAGTTGCCCAGCAGGCCGGCCTGGCGCTGCGGGTCGACGTAGAAGGCCGCCGACTGGTGCGGGTTCTCGCCGTAGCGCAGGGCCTGTTCCTGCTTGACCTGGATGGTCAGGGTGTCGGGCCATTCCTTGCGCGCCGGCGTGGCGTCCTGGGCCGGCGCGGCGTCGGCCAGGCTGCTCAGGTAGGCGGCGATGGCGCCGTCGTAGGCGGCGGTGTGGGCGTAGACCTTGGTCGCCAGGTTCAGGCGCAGGGGGTAGGAAGTGGCGCCCGTGGCGTCCAGTTCGGCCAGCACGCGCGGGTAATCGGCGGGGTCGATCACCACCGTCACGCCGCCGGCCTCGGTGCCGTGGTTCTTGGCGGCCGCGCGCAGCATCGCCGGGCCGCCGATGTCGATGTTCTCCACCGCGTCGGCGAAGGTGCAGTCGGGCTTGGCCACCGTTTCGCGGAAGGGGTAGAGGTTGACCACCAGCATGTCGATGCGGTCGATGCCGTGCGCGGCGATGGTGTCCAGGTGCTCCGCGCTGTCGCGGCGCGCCAGCAGGCCGCCGTGGATCTTCGGATGGAGCGTCTTGACGCGGCCGTCGAGGATTTCCGGCGAGCCGGTGTGGGCTGCCACTTCGGTCACGGCCAGGCCGGCTTCGGCCAGCAGCTTCGCCGTGCCTCCCGTGGACAGCAGGCGCACGCCGCGCGTGGCGAGGGCGCGGGCGAATTCAACAATACCGGTCTTGTCGGAGACCGAGAGCAGGGCGGTTTCGATTTTCATGGGCGGGCGGGACGCGCGGCGGGCCGCGGCGGATCCGTTTCAGGGATGGGTGGAAAGCGGTTCAGACCTGGATGTTATGCGCAAGCAGCTTCTTGCGCAGCGTATTGCGGGTGATGCCCAGCATTTCCGATGCGCGCGACTGGTTGCCGCCCGCGCGTTCCAGCGCGACTTCGAGGACCGGGCGTTCAACGCAGCGCATCACCATTTCCCACATGTCGTGGGGCTCGGAATCGCCGAGGTCTTCGAAGTAGCGCTCCAGGCTGGCGCGTACGCATTCTTCCAGGACATCTTTTTTACTCATCATGCACAACTTTTTTTGTTTATGTGAAACGGCGGGATAAGGTTCGATCACGCCGCCAGCAAGGTTTGCTCGCCGAGGGTTTCGGCGGGCCGCGCATCGCAGGCGAAACGATCGAACCAGTCGGCCACGGCGCTTGCCTGCGCGCCGGTGCCGTCGATCTGGTTCATGTGAGCGCGGAAGGCGTCGGCGCCAGGCAGGCCGTCGACGTACCATCCGATGTGCTTGCGCGCCGTGCGCACGCCGGTGTGCTCCCCGTAGAACCGGTAGTGGTCGTCCAGGTGTTCCAGCAGCAGGTCGCGCATTTCGCCGTAGGTCGGGGGCGGCAGTTTATCGCCCGTACGCAGATAGTAGTCAATCTCACGGAAAATCCACGGCTTGCCCTGCGCCGCGCGGCCGACCATGACGGCATCGGCGCCAGTGTAGTCGAGAACGTGCCGCGCCTTCTCCGGGCTGTCGATGTCGCCATTGGCGACCACCGGGATATCGATGGCAGCCTTGACTTCCCGGATGGTGTCGTATTCGGCCTGGCCGGTGTACATGTCGGCGCGGGTGCGGCCGTGCAGGGTCAGGGCGGCGATGCCACTGTCCCGGGCCAGGCGGGCGATGCGCAGGGCATTGCGGTGCTCGCGGTCCCAGCCGGTGCGGGTCTTCAGCGTCACCGGCACGTCCAGCGGACGGCAGGCCTGCACCACCGCGTCGAGGATGCGGGCGATGAGGTCTTCATGGCGCAGCAGGGCCGAGCCGGACGCCAGGTTGCACACCTTCTTGACCGGACAGCCCATGTTGATATCGATGATGCGCGCGCCCTTGGCGGCGTTGAAAACGGCGGCCTCGGCCATCATGGCGGGATCCGCGCCGGCGATCTGCACCGCCACGGGAGCGATCTCGCCCTCGTGGTTCAGGCGGCGCGAGGTCTTGACACTGTCCCACAGGCGCGGGTTGCTGGCGGCCATTTCCGAGACGGCATAGCCCGCCCCCAGCCGCTTGCACAATTGGCGGAATGGCCGGTCCGTCACGCCCGCCATGGGCGCGACCAGCACATTGTTGGGGAGAGTCCAGGAGCCGATACGCATGGGCGGGGATTTTAACCGCGCCGATCCGACCCCGGATTGCACGGTATCCAGGGGCAGGAAAACCGCCCCTGCGCGGGCCTCTCATCGGCGCCTCGTCGGGCCCTTCATTGGCCCTTCGTTGACCCTTCACCGGGCCTTCATTGTTCCTTCATCGGGCCCTCAGGCGCGCAGGCCCTGGAGCAGGTGCCGCGCCAGCGGCGTCCGCAGCGGTTGTAACAAGTCCAGGCTCAGCAGCGCCAGGCCGCCGGCGTGTTCGAGCGGCGCCAGGCCGGTGGCGAAGGCGCGCGGCATGAGGTCGGTCAGCCCGGCCGTCAGCCAGCGATCGTCGCGCCGGGCGCGGGCGAAGCCGGCCAGCGCCTCCGTGGGCGGCGCGGCAGGCCGCTCCAGCCAGGGCGCCAGCGACTGGGCCAGCCGGGCCGCGTCGCGCAGTCCCAGGTTCAGCCCCTGGCCGGCCACCGGATGCAGGGTCTGCGCGGCGTTGCCCACGGCCACGGCGCGGCCGTTCACCAGGGCGCGCCGGGCACTGAGGAACAGCGGGAAGACGTGGCGCGGCGCCACGCAGGCGAGGGCGCCCAGGCGGTCGCCGAAGGCTTCCGTCAGCGCCGCGGAGAACGCCGCCTGGTCCAGCGCGGCCAGGGCCTGGGCGCGTTCCGGCGCGCAGCACCAGACCACGGCGTAGGTCCCGGGCGCGGCGGGATGGGGCAGCAGGGCCAGCGGGCCCTCGCGGGTGAAGCGCTCGAAGGCCCAGCCGTCGCGCGGCAGCGAGGCGCGCACGGTGGCCAGCACCGCATGCTGGCCATATTCGCGGCGGATGTCGTTGGCGCCGGCGCCGTCCGATTGCACCGCCACGCCGCAGCGCAGGGTGGCGCCGCCGGCGTCGGCCAGCGTGGCGCCGTCGGCGTCCTGGGCGGACAGGCGCGCGCCGGGCAGGGCGCGCACGGCGATGCCGGCCCGTTCGACCTGGCGCATCAGCGCGGCGTGCAGCGTGGCGTATGCCGTGACCGCGCCCAGCCGCGGCACGTCGAAGTCGCTGTCGCGGATCACGGTGCGGCCGAGCCGGCCGCGTTGGGACACGTGGATGGTGCGGATGTCGGCGGCTTCGCGCGGCCATGCGCCCAGCGATTCCAGCAGCACGTGGCTGCCGTGGTTCAGGGCGAGCACGCGGGCGTCGGCCTCCGGCGCCGCCGGCGCGGCGCTGGCCGGCAGGGCGGGAATCGCGGGCGCGGCGAGCGGCGCGCTGGCGGGCGCCGCGATGGGCGCGACCACCGAGCCCGGCGTGGGGCCGGTGGTCGCGCCCGGGGCCGGCGGCGTGGCCTGGGAGGAAGGCGACGAGGAAGGCGACGCAATGGGTGGGACAGGCGACACGCCTTGGGCGGCGGGCGACGCCGCTTGGGATGACGGCGCCGCGGCCCGCACCAGCAGGATGGAGGAAGGATCGGCGGCATGGCGCGCCAGCATCAGCGCCAGCGCGCAGCCCACCGGGCCGGCCCCCAGGATGGCGACGGAGAAATCGGGTTTGCTCATGTGGCGATTCTAGCGCCGCGGCTCTACACTCCATGCCCATGACCGACGAGATCGTCCTGCCCGCGCCCCTTCCCCGTTCGCGCACCAAGCTGCGCGCCGCGTCCCTGGCGCTGTGCCTGGGTTTCGTGGGCGCGCACTGGTGGTACGTGGGCCGGCGCGGCGCGGCCTGGGTGACGGCCTATGCGGTGGCCTGCCTCGTCGCCACCCGGCTGTTCCCGGTGTGGTACGACAATCCGGCCTTCTTCCTGCTCTTCATTCCCATGATCGACGGCTTCATCGAGAGCGTCGTGTTCTGCCTGCGCAGCGACGAGAAATTCGATCGCGACTACAACCCGGGCCTGCCGCCGTCATCGCGCACCGGTTGGCGCGAAGTGGCGCTGGCCATCGTCGCCACCCTGGTCGGCGCGGTCTGCTCCATGTTCGGCATCGCCATGGTGGTGGTGTACGTGTGGTCCGCCATGGGATGGCTGGACGGCTACGTGCTGTAGTGCCGTAGTGCTGTAGTCGGCGCCGTCGGTCGCGATGCCTGCGCCAGCGCGGCGGCATTGGCGCGGCGGCGTGGCGGCGCGCGGTCCCCGCTCACTCCCGCATCAGCGCCTCGATTTCCCCGGCATGCACCGGCACGCCGCGCGTGATCAGTTCGCAGCCCTCGTCCGTCACCAGCGCATCGTCTTCGGTGCGGATGCCGATATCCCAGAAGGCCTCCGGCACGTCGGCGGCGCCGCGCACGTAGATGCCGGGCTCGACGGTGAGGATCATGCCTCGCTCCAGCGTGCGCCAGGGGCGGTCGCCCGCGTCGTCCGGGGCGCCCGACTCGCCCGACTCGCGATAGTCGCCGACGTCGTGCACGTCCAGGCCCAGCCAGTGGCCGGTGCGGTGCATGTAGAAGCGGGTGTAGGCCTTGGACTCCAGCACCCCGTCCAGCGACCCTTGCAGCAGGCCTTCGTCGATCATGCCCTGCGCCAGCACGCGCACGGCGGCCTCGTGGCCGTCGTTGAAGCTGGCGCCCGGCCGGATGGCGGCGCACGCGGCGTCCTGCGCCGCCACCGTCAGGTCGTAGAGCGTGCGCTGCGGCCCGCTGTAGCGGCCGTTGACGGGAAAGGTGCGGGTGATGTCCGCGGCATAGCCGTCGTACTCGCAGCCGGCGTCGATCAGCAGCAACTGCCCGTCGCGCAGGACGGCGTCGCCGGCGGGGTAGTGCAGGGTGCAGGCGTTGGCGCCGGCGGCGACGATGCTGTTGTAGGCCACCGATTGCGCGCCGTGGCGGCGGAATTCGTGCAGCAGCTCGGCCTCGATCTCGTATTCGTGCATGCCGGGGCGCACGTGGCGCATGGCGCGCGCATGGGCGCCGGCGGAGATCCGCGCGGCGCGCCGCATCAGGGCGATTTCGGCCGGGTCCTTGATCAGCCGCATATCGGCCAGCCGCGGCCGCGGATCGATCTGGCGCCTGGGCGGCTGGTGCTGCCCGCGCGCCTGTTGGCGCGCCGTTTCCAGGGCGCGCGACAGCCGTTCGCCCACGGCCCCGCCGGCTTGCAGCGGCGCGAACAGCGTGGGCTGGTTCAGCAGCAGGGACGGCAGGAGTTCATCGAGGCGTTCGACGGCGTGCGCCTCGTCGAAGCCGAAACGCGCCGCGGCGGCCTCGGGGCCGAAGCGGTGGCCGGTCCAGGTTTCCTGTTCTTCGTGGCGTTCGCGGCAGAACAGGATGCTGGCCTCGCGCTCGCCGGCCAGCAACACCAGCCACGCCTCGGGCTCGGTGAAGCCGGTCAGGTAGAAAAAGTCGCTGTCGAAGCGATAGGGGAATTCCGAGTCGCGGCTGCGCGTCGTTTCCGGCGCGGTCGCCAGCACGGCGATGCCGCCGCCCTGCGAGCGCATGTAGTCCCGCAGGCGCTGGCGCCGTTCGATATGGGGCGTGAGATCGACGGGAGGTAGGCTCATGTCGTGGGCGCGCGAGGACGCGAAAAAAAGGGAGTGGGGTAACTTTATCTGCTTTTTTTGCCGCCGGGCTACCCCAGGGCAAAACGGGAAATTTCCCCCGACTCGTCATCCCGTGCTGATACAATCCGCGCCGTGTTCATTGGGGAGTAGCCATCCTTGCCCCAAGGAGTTTGCGTCAACACGCTTGGCGGTCCATGACCCCATGGCGCAAACGGCAGCCATCCGCCGCGGGATTTTCCCCGTTCGCGGGCGGCCCAGCCAGGCGAGACCTTTGGCCACGACGCGCTACCCAGCCGGGCGAGCCGCGTCGTCGCGCCTTGGGTAATCCGCTCGTCCGGCTGTCGTCATTCCATGTTGTCCACCTTGCTGCTGTTCTGCGCGTCCGCCGCGATCATCTACCTGGCCTGCGAATATTTCGTCAACGGCGTCGAATGGGTCGGGCAGCGCCTGAACCTGGGCGCGACCGCCGTCGGCACCGTGCTGGCGGCCTTCGGCACGGCCTTGCCCGAAAGCGCGGTGACTTTCATGGCCGTGGCCTTCGGCGGCACGCCGGACCACAAGGACATCGGCGTGGGCGCCGTCATGGGCGGCCCGCTGGTGCTGGCCACGGTCGCCTACGCGGTGGTGGGACTGGGATTGATAAGGCAGCGCCGGCGCCAGCCCGCCGCCGAATGCGTGACCTGTATGAACGCGGACCAGCGCAAGCTGGCCCGCGACCAGGGCTGGTTCATGGGGATCTTCGTCTTCAAGCTGGCGCTCGGGCTGGTCGCGTTCGCCTGGAAGCCCTGGCTGGGCCTGGCTTTCCTGGCGGCCTACGGCCTGTACGTGCGGCGCGAACTGCTGGCCGAGGACGATCGCGCCGAAGCCGGCGACCTGGAGCCGCTCAAGCTGCGGCCGCGCGACGCCGAGCCCACCATGGGCTGGGCCTGCCTGCAGACCGTGCTGGCCCTGGCGGCGATCGCCGGCGCGTCGCGCGTCTTCGTGGCCCAGATCGAGGATATCGGCCTGATGCTGGGCCTGACGCCCCACGTGGCCGCCTTGCTGCTGGCGCCCGTGGCGACCGAACTGCCGGAAATCATGAATGCGCTGATCTGGGTGCGGCAGGGCAAGGAAAGGCTGGCGCTGGCCAACATCTCCGGCGCCATGATGATCCAGGCCACCATCCCCAGCGCCATGGGCATCATGATGACGCCGTGGCTGCTGGACGACACGCTGATGGCGGCCGGCCTGGTCACCATGCTGTCGATCGGCCTGCTGTGGCTGCGCTTCCGCCGCGAGACCATGAACCTGCGGGCGCTGTCGGCGGTGGGCGGCCTGTACGCGCTGTTCGCCGGCTACGTGGGTTGGCACCTGCACGCCTGAGCGGCCCGGCAGGTCCGGATGCTCCCGCCTGTCCCGGCTTCCGGATATGCCCCCCGGACGATCCCGCGCCGGATGAGCCGAAGGTCATGGGCTGGAGCTCCACTGCCAGCGACCAGGCGCGCGGGCGTCGGGCAGGGGTCAGCCATATGACATGTCATCTGTCGCAGGCGCTTGTTTTCCCACGCTTTTGTCCCGCAACAGCCTTGTTCCTAGGGACAAACCCGAGTAAACTGATGGCTTCTTCATATCCAGGGGTTGCTACGTGAATACCGATTCCGGCGACAGTAACAGTCGACCTAGTGTCGGCGTCGCTGCCTGACAGGGTTTACGCAGATTCACCTCTGCCGCGCCCTGTTTTGCAGGGTGCGGTGTCCAAATGTCGTATGCGGGGCCGCGCGCAAATGAATGCGCGTGCCGTCTGTGCCAACCAACGCTTTCCCGTAACGATTTCCTCCGCGCCATTCCGCCTGAGTTTCCGCCTTGCCCGCCCGCGGGTCCCGCATGTCTTGCGCGTGCGCGACGCCTCCAGGCTGGCCAGGCTGGTTTTTGACGTATGCCATCCCGCTCGTGCGAGAGGAGGTCATCATGCGTATATTCGACTTGTTTCTTCGGCGCGCCGGTGTAGATCGTCCGGCCACGCTGGCCGGACGGCGCGCGAGTTCGAGGTTGACCGTGGTCTGTGCGCGCGAGGCGCTGGGCGCCGTGCGCAAGCAGATCTGCCTGGACTTCAAGGCGGCCGGCCTGAACGTCGCCCAGATGCAGGTGGATCAGGGGCACGACCAGGCCCTGGCTTCGGCCTGCATTACCGTGAATTGCCCGGCGGACATGCGCGGGGTGCTCATGTCGCAGGCCCGGCAGTTGAGAGACAATCCGGCGATTTGTTCCGTACGTTTCGGAGATCAACGCCGCGCCGCCGCATGACGAGACAATGCATGCCGGCGCCGAACACGGAGCCGCCGAATTGTCCAAAGCCACCTCGTTGAAGCTGTTCAAGCAAAAGTCCGCCCGCTATATCGCTCCGTTTTCCTACGGAGCGGTTTTTTTTGCGCTTTTTTTTACCCACACGCAAGCCCGGGCCGGCACGGACGAAGGGCCCGGGGTGACGATGTACGGCATCGTCGACCTGGGCGTGGGCACGACCCACGTATCGGGAAGCGGCACGCGCAACGGCCTGGTCAACGGCGGGGAAACGGATTCCGTCTGGGGCCTGCGCGGCCGGGAAGACCTGGGCGGCGGCTGGCGCGCGCTGTTCGGCCTGGAGAGTGGATTCAACCCCAGTAACGGCCAGGTCGACGACCAGGACGGCCGCCTGTTCAACTACCAGTCCTGGGTAGGCCTGGCCCAGGACGGATACGGACGCCTCACCTTCGGCCGCCAGTACACCATCGGACAGTCCTTCGGCAACGAACTGGAACAGGCCGGCTGGAAGGAGATGGGCCTGGGCGCCACGTTCAAGGCCTCGGACAATTTCCAGTTCGACAATATGGTGAACTACGTGTCGCCCTCCTTCGCCGGCTGGACGCTGGGCCTGGGCTATTCCTTCGACGCCGCCAGGCCGGGCGGCTTCGCCACCGGCGCCAACAACCGCGCCGCCAGCGCGGGGCTCAAGTATGAACAGGGGCCATGGCTGGCCGTGGCCACTTGGGACGAGATGCGGCTGGGCAGCGCCGTCGCCACGCGGGCGCGGCCGCGCGCGGTGCAACTGGGGCTGGCCTATGACTTCGAGGTCGCCAAGGTGGCGCTGGGCTGGTCGCGGCAGAGCAACGGCTACGTCGGCCTGGACGGCGGCGACCCGGATGCGCTGGGCGTGGCGGCGGGGCCGCGTGCCTTCGTCGACGGCGGCCACGCGGATGCCTGGTTCGTGGGCCTGACCGTGCCGGTGGGCGCGGACAGCATCGTGCTGCAATGGTCGCCGGCGCGGCCGTCGTGGACGTGGGAC
This sequence comes from Bordetella genomosp. 10, assembly GCF_002261225.1. Classification (NCBI taxonomy): domain Bacteria; kingdom Pseudomonadati; phylum Pseudomonadota; class Betaproteobacteria; order Burkholderiales; family Alcaligenaceae; genus Bordetella; species Bordetella genomosp. 10. The sequence goes on along the minus strand of NZ_NEVM01000005.1, from coordinate 2,083,246 downwards.
GACGGCCGGCGCGCGCGCAGCGCCCAGTTGGGCACGCTGGGCTATATCCATGTGCTGTCGCCGCGCACCAGCCTGTACGGTTTCGTCGGCTACGCCTCGCGCTACACGCTGGACAACCAGTTCGATCCGCAGGGGTCGCACACCACCCGCGTGGCGGTGGGCATGCAGCATCGTTTCTGAGCCCCGGGCGCACGGTCTACAATCGACCGGCAGCGGGCCGCGTCGTGCGGCCCCTGGGCGGCGCGGCCTGGTCCTGTCAGGCATGGACGGCCGTTCGCCCACCGCTCGGCAAGGATCTTCATGGAATTGCTGGACTGGCTGGTGCCCTGGGAGTTTTCCCCCACGTTGGTGGCGCTGTTCCTGGCCGCCGCGGTGCTGTTCGTGCGCGGCGGGCGGGCGCACCGCGTCAGCGGCGCGCGCAAGGCGTTGTTCTGGACCGGCTGGGTGCTGCTTTACCTGTCCCTGCACACGCGGCTGGACTACTACGCCGAGCGCATGTTCTTCATTCACCGCGCCCAGCACCTGGTGCTGCATCACCTGGGGCCGCTGCTGCTGATGGGCGCCTATCCGGGATCGGCCATGCGCGCCGGGCTGCCGCTGGCCTGGCGCGCGGCCTTGCGCCGGTTCAATGCGGGGAACGCGGGGCGCCTGCTGATCGCCGTTCTCACCAACAAGTATTTCATTCCCGCGCTGTTCGTCTTCCTGGTGCTGGTCTGGCTGCTGCCGACGGTGCAGTTCTATTCCATGCTGGACTGGCGTCTCTATCGCCTGATGAACTGGTCCGTGGTGATCAGCGGCTTCCTCTACTGGAATCTGGTGCTGGATCGCCGGCCCGCGCCGCCGGCGGCGATGTCGCCGGGCGGACGCGTGCTTTCTCCCGTTTTCACCATGGCGCCGCAAATGGTGGCGGGCGCCTACATCGCCCTGACCAGCCGGGATCTCTATCCCCTGTTCGAACTCTGCGGCCGCGCCATCGCCATGCCGGCCCTGATGGACCAGAGCATAGGCGGCCTGACCATGTGGATCCCGGCCGCGCTGGTCGAGGTCGTCGGCCTGTTGATTGCGCTGGGCACCCTGATGCGCCTGTCGGGCAAGCATCGCCTGCCGGAGCGCAGGCGGCGGCCGGCGCCTGCGGCGGGGAAAAAGACAACGCGCCCGGCGGGCGCGTGATCATGGGCCGGCCGGCCCTGGCATGACGATGTTCCGCGGCGGCTGCCGCGGAACCGCCGCGCTTCATTCTTCGTCGGGCGTCAGGTCGTGGTACTTGCGGCCCAGCGCCACGGTGGCCTGGAACATGCCGGACTTGTTGCCGCAATCGTAGCGGATGCCTTCGTAGCGATGCGCGAACACCGCGCGCTCGCGCATCAGCGAGGCGATGCCGTCGGTCAACTGGATCTCGTTGCCGGCGCCCATCTTGGTCGAGCGCAGGTGATCGAAGATTTCCGCTTCCAGCACGTAGCGGCCGACCACGGCGAGGGTCGACGGCGCATCGGCCGGCTCGGGCTTTTCGACGATGTGGTTGACCCGCTCTGTGCGGTCGTCCACGCGCGTGGCGGCCACGATGCCGTACTTCTTGGTCTCTTCGCGGGGCACGTCCTGCACGCCCAGCACGCTGCCGTCGTACTTGATGGCGGTGTTGACCAGTTGCTTGAGCACGGGGGTGTCGGCGTCGATCAAGTCATCGGCCAGCACCACGACGAAGGGCTCGTTGCCCACGGCCGGGGCCGCGGTGAGCACGGCGTGGCCCAGGCCCAGCGGCGCCGATTGGCGGATGTAGATGCAGTTCACGCCGGCCGGCAGAATGCCGCGCACCATGTTCAGCAGCTCTACCTTGCCCTTTTTCTCCAGGTCGGATTCCAGTTCCGGCGCGGAATCGAAGTGGTCTTCGATGGCGCGCTTGTTTCGCCCCGTCACAAAAATCAGGTCGGTGATACCCGCTGCGACAGCCTCTTCGACGGCGTATTGAATCAGCGGCTTGTCGACGACCGGGAGCATTTCCTTGGGCATGGCCTTGGTGGCTGGCAGGAAGCGGGTGCCCATCCCTGCGACGGGAAACACGGCTTTTCTGATAGGGCGCATTGGAACCTCGAAGTGATAATCGGATCTGTTAAAGGAAAGCGGTATATTGATCGGCTCGACTATGATAATCGCATGAAACGCTGGGATAAGACATCGACCCCAAGTTGGGTATGCAAGCCGTTAATCCTGTTGCTTAGTGCATCAGTCGCCATGGGCGCCGTCACGGCCGTCCGGGCCCAGCCTGTCGGATTGCCGTCGATGGGCGCCGCCTCGAGCGCCGATCTTTCTCCCTACGTGGAAAGACAGTTGGGCCAGGCCATCATGGCGGAAGGCCGGCGCGATCCCACCTACATCAACGATCCCGAGCTGAACCAGTACCTGACCGCGCTGGGGCGCAAGCTCGTGCAGTATTCGCCGGGCGCCGTCCCGGACATCGAGCTGTTCGGCGTGCGCGATCCCGAGATCAATGCATTTGCCATGCCTGGCGGTTTCATCGGCGTGAACACCGGCCTGATCGTCGCCACCGACAGCGAATCCGAACTGGCCGCCGTGCTGGGCCATGAAATCGGCCACGTCGTCCAACGCCACATCGCGCGCGGCATGACCCAGCAGAGCCAGAACGGCGCCATTGCGCTGGCCTCCTTGGCCGGCGCGCTGCTCGCGGCGCTGGCGGGCGGCGGCGGCAACCTGGCGATGGGGGTGGCCGCGTTCGGCCAGGCGGCCGCCATCGACCGGCAATTGGGCTTCTCGCGGGACGCGGAACGCGAGGCGGACCGCGCCGGTTTCCAGATGCTGACCGGCGCCGGCTTCGATCCGGCCGGCATGTCGCGCATGTTCGCCCGCTTGATGAACGCCTCGCGCCTGAACGAAGGCACGGGCGGCGGCGCGTGGGCGTCGACCCACCCCTTGTCCATCGATCGCATGTCCGATATCCAGAACCGGGTGCGCAGCATGCCGGCCGTGCATCACGTGGATAGCGACGATTATTGGTATCTGCGCGCCAAGATGCGCGTGGTGCAGGGCAAGGACGCGATCAGCCTGCGCACCGCGTCGCAGCAGTTGCAGGACGAATCGCGCACCCTGACGGGGCTGCGCCAGTCGGCGGCGTTCTATGGCCTGGCCTACGGCGAGCTGCAGCGCGGCAACCTGACCGCCGCGGCCAGGAACCTGGATCAGGCCAGCGCCGACGGCCGCTCGTCGCCCGAACTGGCGAAGCTGGCCATCGACCTGGCCGTCGCGCAGAAGGACGTGCCGCGCGCGCTGGCGCTGGCCGAGGCCGCCTGGAAGAAATATCCGGACCGCTACGCCATCGGCATGGCGTACGTGCAGGCCTTGCAGAAGGCCGGCCGCCATGACCAGGCCGAGGCCTTCCTGCGCGAGCGCATCAAGCAATGGGGCGTCGACGAGCCGACCTTCCACCAGATGCTGGCGCAAAGCGAGGAGAGCACCGGCGACCGCGTCGGCGCGCGCCGCGAAATGGCGCGCTACTACGTGGCCATCGGCGCCTTGCCCGCGGCCGAGGCGCAACTGCGCCAGGCGCGCGACATCTCCCGCGATTTCTACGAACAGTCGCAGATCGACGTCCAGATCAAGGAAGTCCGCGACAGCCTGGAAGAACAGCGCCGCCTCTTGCAGCGCTTCAAGGGCTGATTCGCGGGGCCTACATCCCCGTTTCGAAGAAGCGGCCCAGGCGCTGCGGCAGCCAGCCCAGGTGTCCCGGAAACGCGCCGGTCGGAAAACCGGCGTGTCCGCCCGTGGCCGGCTGGTGCAGCAGCACGGAGGCCGAGCAGTCCGCCGGTCCCGGCAAGGCCGGCTCGGGGAAGAAGGGATCGTTGCGCGCGTTCAGCACCAGCGTCGGCACCGCGATGCTGGACAGCCAGGGCTTGCTGGAGGCCCGCGTCCAGTAATCCAGGGCGTTGCGGAAGCCATGCATGGGCGCGGTGTAGGCGTCGTCGAAGTCGCGCAGGTCGCGCGCATGGGCGATGCGCATGACGTCGATGGAGCCCGGGAAGCGCCGCGCCTTCTCCAGCACCTTGCGCTTCATGGTGCGCAGGAAATAGGCGCTGTAGATGCGGCGGTTGATGAAGCCCTTCGACAGGCAGTTGCCGCCGGCCACCAGGTCCAGCGGCACCGAAATGCCGGCGCACGCGGCCAGCCACTCGACCTGCTTCTGCTGTTCGCCGATGTACTTCAGCAGGGCATTGCCGCCCAGCGACACGCCGGCGGCATGCCAGCGCGCATAGGGCACGCGGGCGCGCACGCTGTTGAGCATGAAGCCGACCTCGTCCGAATCGCCGGAGTAATACGCCCGCGCGAGCCGGTTGGGCACGCCCGAGCAGCCGCGGAAATGGGCGATGGCGACGATCCAGCCGCGCGCGCGGAAGTGGTGCGAGATCGACTGGGCGTAGCGGCTCATGCTGCCGCCTTCCAGGCCGTGGAACAGCACCAGGGCCGGCGTGCCCGGCGTCTGCGGCAGCGACGCCCAGTCCGCGTCGGTGACCCAGCGGGCCGCGGCCGTGGGCACGCTGGCGACCGCGGGGGTGACGATGCCGCCCTGGTTGTCGGGCGCCTTGTGGGGAAACAGCCCGGGTCCCGTCCAGTCGAAATCGACGAAGTCGCCGTCGGGCGTCTCCACGCGCTCGCGCACGAAGGCGATGCGGTGGTACTGCGCCAGCGTGGCGGCGTAAATGGTCTGGCTGTGCCCGTCGGGCAGCCAGGCGGGCACGGGGCAGGGCGTGGTGTCCAGGCGAGCGTTGGCCAATGGCGGGTCCGTTCGTCTAGTGCAGCATGTCCGGGACGTCGTGCAGATCGAGCACGCCGGCCTCGGCGGGCGCCGGCGAGGCGTGGTGCATGACCATGCGCCAGCCGGTGGGGCCCTTGTGGTAGATGTTCGTCACGTAGCAGTTGGCGAACGATGCCTGGGGATGGTCGGACGTGGCGATCTGCTCGATCAGCACGTGCACGGCGCTCATCATGCTCATCAGGACCAGCGGCCGCATGGGGTGCAGGCGCAGCGGCCCGGAGGACAGGATCTGCTGCCAGGATTCCTGCACGGCGCTGTGGCCGACCACGCGCAAGCCGCCGGGATGGATGCAGACGATTTCCTCATCGTCGGCCCATACCTGCATCAGGCGTACGGGATCGGCCTGTTCCAGGGCTTCGTAGAAGGCGTGTTCGGCTTCGTCGGGCGTGGCGAACATGAGCTATCCAAAACAATGGGCCGCGGGGCGCGCGGCGCGCGTCGTCCAGTGCTCCGGTAAACGAATCAGTGGCCGTGCCCGGTCAGCACCGTGCCGGGCTTGAGGCGGTATTCGGCGCCGCAATAGGGACAGCGTGCGCTGCCGGTGTGCGCGACGTCGAGGAAGACGCGCGGGTGCATGCTCCACAGCGGGGCCTTGGGGCCGGGACAGAAGACGGGCAGGTCTTCCGCACCGACCTCGATGGTTTCGTGCTGGCGAGCGGTTGCGGCGGCGGCGGTCATGATGATTCCTGAAATGGGTAAGGGCAAAGCCGTTGGCGCGCGCGGCGCGCGCCGGTTGAAAAAAGGGCGGCCCGCGGCGGGCCGCGCCGGTCAGACCTTGGTGAGCCAGTCCTTGTGCTTGGAGTCGCGCCCCTGGACCACGTCGAAGAAGGCCTTCTGCAAGCGTTCGGTGATGGGGCCGCGGCGGCCGCTGCCTATCGTGCGGTTGTCGACCTCGCGGATGGGCGTGACCTCGGCGGCGGTGCCGGTGAAGAAGGCTTCGTCGGCGATATAGATATCGTCGCGCGTCAGGCGGCTGGTGCGGATGGGGATGCCCAGGTCGGCGGCCAGCGCGTGGATGGTGGAGCGCGTGATGCCGGTCAGCGCGGAGGCGATTTCCGGTTCGCACAGCACGCCGTCGCGCACGATGAAGACGTTCTCGCCGGCGCCTTCGGCCACGAAGCCTTCGGTGTCCAGCAGCAGGGCCTCGTCATAGCCGTCCTGCAGGGCTTCGGCGTTGGCGATGATGGAGTTGGCGTAGGTGGTGGCGACCTTGGCGCGCGGCATGGTCACGTTGACGTGCTGGCGCGCGAAGGACGAGATCTTGACGCGGATGCCCTGGGCCAGCGCTTCCTCGCCCAGGTAGGCGCCCCAGGGCCAGGCCGCGATGGCCACGTGCACCCTGGCCCCCTTGGGCGAGACGCCCATCTTTTCCGCGCCGTAGAAGACCAGCGGCCGCAGGTAGCAGGATTCCAGGTTGTTGGCGCGCACCACTTCGCACTGCGCGGCCTCCACCGTGGCCTGGTCGTACGGCATGGGGATCTGGTAGATGTGCGCCGAGTTGAACAGGCGGCGGGTGTGTTCCTTCAGGCGGAAGATGGCGGTGCCTTCGTCCGTCTTGTAGGCGCGCACGCCTTCGAAGACCGACAGGCCGTAATGGAGGGAGTGGGTCAGTACGTGGGTGGTGGCGTCGCGCCAGGGCACCAGCTTGCCGTCATACCAGATGAAACCGTCTCGGTCCGCCATCGACATGGTAGCTCTCCACAAAGAATGGGCCGTATTGTATCAATTGGCGCGGCTACAATACGCACTATCCCGGTGCGGCTGTCCGACGTCCTTGCACCAAGTCGATTCCTCCGGCATGCGCCGGAATTCCCTCGTCACAGGTAGCCCGTTGTCCTCCGAACCGGCGTTTTCCGATCCTGACATCGCGCTGATCCGCCAGGAGCGCCTGGCGGCCATGAAGGAGGGGCTGCGCGCCGTCGTGCCCTCGCTGATCGCCACCGCAACCTGGGGCCTGGTGACCGGGGTGGCCATGGTCAAGGCGGGGCTGACCGAATCCATGGCGCTGGCGATGACCCTGCTGCTCTACGCCGGCTCGGCCCAGCTCACCTCGCTGCCGCTGATCGCCACCGGCGCGCCGCTCTGGCTGATTTTCGCCGCCGGCTGCGTGGTCAACCTGCGGTTCGTCATCTTCGGCGCCGCCTTGCAGCCCTATATCCGCCACCTGAGCTGGCCGCGCCGCCTGGCGCTGGGCTATTTCACGACCGACATGGGGTTCGTCCTGTTCATGCCCCGCTACGGCGAGGCGGCCGAACGGGGCACGCGGGAACAGATCTGGTTCTTCGTCGGCGTCATCGCCCCGGGCTGGGTCGTCTGGCAGGCCTCCTCGATCCTGGGCATCTACCTGGGCGCCATGGTGCCCACCAGTTGGTCGCTGGACTTCGCCGCCGTGCTGGCCCTGCTGGCGGTGACGATTCCCCTGGCCGGCGCCCGCCCGATGCGGGTAGCCATGCTGGCCGCCGGGGTGGTGGCCTGGTGCGGCCAGGCGCTGCCCCTGCGGCTGGGCCTGGCGCTGGCGGTGTTCGCCGGCGTGGCGGCCGGCATGCTGGCCGAGCGCCATTGGCGCAGGAGCGCGTGATGCCGGATTTTTCGCAGTACGAGCTGTACGTCTATGCCGCGATCGGGCTGCTGACCGTCTGCAGCATCCTGACGCGGGCCGGTTTCGCCGTGTTCGGGGACTACCTGCCGCTGCCCGACGGCCTGCGCCGGGCGCTGCGTTTCGCGCCGGTGGCGGCGCTGACCGCCATCATCGTGCCGGAAATCCTGCCCTGGACGCCCGGGGAAGGGCCCCGTTTCGACGCCCGCCTGCTGGCGGCGGTGGTGGCCGCGCTGGTCTATTTCCGCACGCGCAGCGCGGTGCTGGTGATCGTCGCCGGCATGCTGGCCCTGTGGGGCCTGCGCTGGGTGGCGGGATAGGCGCGGCCGCCGGGCGGGCGGCCCGGCTGGCGGGGCGGAGAGGGGGCGGAGAGGGGGGCCGCGGCGCCGGCGAAATCCCCCGCGGGATCCCGCCGCTTGGGACCCGGACGCGGCAGAAACGCCCACCTGCGCTAAAATTACGCATTCCACAGCAATCCGGGCCTGACCTTTTGCCAGTTTCGTGCCTTGCACGTGGCCCGGTATCGCCTATCCTGATGACAGACTCCACCTCTCCCGCCGCGCCTACGCCGGCAGACGCCGCCACGCCCGCGCCCACTTTCTCGGACTTCGGCCTGCACCCGCTGCTGCTGCAGTCCATCGCCGACACCGGCTACACCACGCCCACGCCCATCCAGGCGCAGGCCATTCCGGTGGTCGTGTCGGGCCGCGACGTGATGGGCGCCGCGCAGACCGGCACGGGCAAGACGGCCGCGTTCACGCTGCCCATCCTGCATCGCCTGATGCCGCTGGCCAATACCAGCGCCTCGCCGGCGCGCCATCCGGTGCGGGCCTTGATGCTCACCCCCACGCGCGAGTTGGCCGACCAGGTCTTCGAGAGCGTCAAGCGCTACAGCGTGCGCACGCCGCTGCGTTCGGCGGTGGTGTTCGGCGGCGTCGACATCGGCCCGCAGAAGGAAGCGCTGCGCAATGGCTGCGAGGTGCTGGTGGCCACGCCCGGACGCCTGCTCGATCACGTCGAGCAGAAGAACGTCAACCTGGGCCAGGTCTCGGTGCTGGTGCTCGACGAGGCGGACCGCATGCTGGACATGGGCTTCCTGCCCGATCTCGATCGCATCATCCGCCTGCTGCCCAAGCAGCGCCAGAACCTGCTGTTCTCGGCCACCTTCAGCAACGAGATCCGCAAGCTGGCGCGTTCCTTCCAGAACGACCCGGTGGAAATCGAGGTCGCGGCGCGCAACGCCACGGCCGACACGGTCACGCAGATCGCCTATCCGATGACCTCGGAAGGCAAGCGCGCGGCCGTGGTGCACCTGGTGAAGTCGCGCAACCTGAGCCAGGTCATCGTCTTCTCCAACACCAAGATCGGCACCGCCCGCCTGGCGCGCCAACTGGAACGCGACGGCGTGCGCGCCGAATCGATCCATGGCGACAAGAGCCAGGCCGACCGCATGAAGGCGCTGGAAGCCTTCAAGGCCGGCGAACTGGAAGTGCTGGTGGCCACCGACGTGGCCGCGCGCGGCCTGGACGTGGCCGGCGTGCCTTGCGTCATCAATTACGACCTGCCGTACAACGCCGAGGACTACGTCCACCGCATCGGCCGCACGGGCCGCGCCGGCGCGTCGGGCGAGGCCATCGCCCTGTATACGCCCAGCGAGGAAAAATTCCTGCTGGACATCGAAAAACTGATCAAGCGCCAGGTGCCGCGCGGCCATCTCGACGTGCCGGCCGATCTGCTGGCGCGCAGCCATGGCCGGGGCGGCGAGCCCGAAAGCAGCCGCGAACGCCGCGGCGGCCGTGACCGCCACGAAGACCGGGACAGCCGCGGTTCGTCCGGCCGGCGCCGCTACAACGACGCCCCGGCGCGGCCGCCGGTGGACGATTTCTTCTTCCGCCCCTACGAGCCCAGCCCCTCGGCCCTGCAGGCCGAAGCCGACAAGCCCGACACCCAGGAGCGCGCGGGCGCGCCCAAGCGCAAGGTGGCCGTGCTACTGGGCGGCAATCGCAAGCCGTCCTGAGCATCCTGAGGACGGCGGCTCAACGGCCCAGCAGCGCCCGCACGTCGGGCAGTTGGGTCGTCACCGCCGGGCTGCTGTCGTCCAGCGTGCCCAGCAAGCGTTCCAGATGGCCGATATGCGGCAGCATCGGGCCGTAGAAGACGGTCCGGTCGCCCATCTGGACGAGTATCGTCGGGAAGTTCTCCACATCCTCGTCGCCGAGCAGGTCGGCGTGATCCTCGATATCGATCCAGGCGAAGGCGTATTGCGGCCATTGCGCCGCCAGTTCGTCCAGCTTGGGGCGGTATTCGCGGCAGGTATCGCACCAGGCGGCGCAGAAGCAGGCGACCAGGGCCGTGCCGGGGTCGCGCAGCCGCGCTCGCAGCGCCGGGTGGTCCGGTTCGAAGGCCAGGCTGGCCGGGACGGGCAGGGGGGCGGTGGAGGTCGAGGAAGCGGACATATCGGCGAGGCAGTGCCGCCAGCGGGGGGAACCCATCGAAGCAAGGCATCGCGGCGGGATGCCGCGATGCGCGCCCTGGGCGTCTCCGAACGTCTGGCCGGGGAGGATGTCAACTATCATACCCGCGATCTCCCGCGAGGCTTTCCTACATGATGACCAGACCTTCTTCCTCCGTGCCGGCCCGACTCGGCGCGCCGGCGCCCAGCGCCGGCATGGCCGGGATCGCGCGCGCCTTCAAGCGCGCCACGGTGTCGCAATGCCACCCCAGCATGCTGTTCGCGGTGCTGCTGCCTTTCCTCATCGCGCTCGCCGGCGGCATCCTGCTGCTGTGGTTCGGCTGGGCGCCGCTGACCGGATGGCTGCGCGACGAGGCGTCGCAATGGCACGTCATCAACAGCGTCGACGACTGGCTGATCAGCGTCGGCCTGTTCTCGCTCAAGGTCTACCTGGTGCCGGTGCTGGCCGCGGCCATCCTGCTGCCGCTGTCGGGCATCCTGGGGCTGGCGATCGCCGCGGTATTCGTCATGCCGCTGGTGCTGCGCCACGTCGGCGAACGCGAATACAAGACGGTGGCGCCGCGGGGTCGCCACGCCACCGCCGTGAGCGTATGGAACGCCTTGTGGGTCAGCCTGGCCTTCGGCGTGGGCTGGGTGCTGACGCTGCCGCTGTGGCTGGTGCCGCCGATGGCGCTGTTGCTGCATATCTTCTGGTGGGCCTTCGCGTTTTCGCGGATGATGCGTATCGACGCCATCGTCGAGCACGCCACGCCGGCGGAGCGCGAGCTGCTGCTGCGGCGTCACAATATGGGCTTCTGGTCGCTGGGCTTCATCTGCGCGTTGATCAACCTGCTGCCGCCGGCATGGATCTTCCTGCCGGTGTTTTCCGCGCTGGTATTCGCCCATTACGGGCTGGATGCGCTACAACGGCTGCGGCAGGAAACCGTCATCGACGTCATCGACGTGTCCTGACGCCGCCGGCCTCTTTGTTTTCAGCCTTCATCATTTCAGGGAATGCACATGGCGACAGCAAACGCGCGACGCATCGGACTGATCATCGTCGGCGATGAAATCCTCTCCGGACGGCGGCAGGACAAGCACTTTTCCAAGGTCGTCGAGCTGCTGTCGGCGCGCGGCCTGAAGCTGGCCTGGGCGCAGATCCTGTCCGACGAGCGGGACGCGCTGGTGGCGGCGTACCGGCACAGCTTCGCCACCGGCGACATCGTCTTTTCCTGCGGCGGCATCGGCGGCACGCCGGACGACCACACGCGCCAGGCCGCCGCGGCGGCGCTGGACCTGCCCCTGGCCCTGCATCCCGAGGCGGCCGAGCAGATCGCCCTGCGCTGCGCCGACATGGCCGCCGAGGGCCGCGGCAGCGCCGACATGAGCACGCCGGAAAACCAGCAGCGCCTGCAGATGGGGGTATTTCCCGTCGGCAGCGAAATCGTGCCCAATCCGTATAACCGCATTCCCGGTTTCTTCATCCGCGACCATACTTTCGTGCCGGGCTTTCCCGTCATGGCCTGGCCCATGCTGGAGTGGACCCTGGACAACCGGTATCGCCACCTGCATCACCAGGTCAGCCATGCCGAGCATTCCTTCCTGGTCTACGGCCTGCCCGAATCGCGCATCACCCCCGCCATGGAAGCCGTGCAGGCACGCTGGCCCGAGGTGCGCGCCTTCAGCCTGCCCAGCGTGGGCGAACGCGGCGAGCGCCCGCACATCGAATTGGGCGTGAAAGGCGAGCCGGTGGCCGCCGCGGCGGCCCTGGCCTTCCTGCGCGAGGAGGCGCAGCGCCTGGGGGGACGGATGACCGCCCCGGATTGAGCGGTTGTCAAAAGCCCGTTCGTATTTCACAATACGGGAACGATAAAAATGCTGCGACGCCGCAAAATCCCTTGCGGCGATCTCGGCGCGAGAAGGGTGTGGATTCCATGAGGCGTTCTACGACTGATAGCACCGGGATGGCGCCCGTGGCGGGCGTCCATACCACTATTGCCATCCAGGTTCTGGAGCGGGCCATGTCCCTGCTCGACGCATTGGCCGCCCAGCCGGAGCCGGTCAGCCTGAAGGAGCTGGCGGCGACCACGGGGCTGCATGCTTCCACCGCGCACCGCATCCTGAACGACCTGGTCGTCGGGCGCTATGTGGAGCGGGTGGACAACGGCGTCTACCAGTTGGGCATGCGGCTGCTGGAACTGGGGTCGCTGGTCAAGGGACGCCTGAACGTGCGCGAGGCCGCGCTCTCGCCCATGCGCCTCCTGCACCGGCTGACCGGGCAGACCGTCAACCTGTCGGTGCAGCAGGGCGATGAAATCGTCTATATCGACCGGGCCTGGAGCGAGCGTTCCGGCATGCAGGTGGTGCGCGCCATCGGCGGCCGCGCGCCGCTGCACCTGACGTCCACGGGCAAGCTGTTCCTGTCCACCATCGACGCGCGCCAGGTGCGCGCCTATGCGCTGCGCACGGGGTTGGCGGGCCATACGCGCAACAGCCTGACCGAGCTGGAGCCCCTGGAGCGCGAGCTGGCGCTGGTGCGCCGGCACGGCTACGCGCGCGACAACGAGGAACTGGAGCTGGGCGTGCGCTGCATCGCCGCCGGCATCTACGACGATACCGGCAAGCTGGTGGCCGGCCTGTCGATCTCCGCGCCGGCCGAGCGGCTGCAGGACGAGTGGATACAGCGGCTGAAGGACACCGCCGCGCAGATTTCCGAATCGCTGGGGTTCGAAGCCCCGGCGCCGGGCTCCGCTTCCGCCTCTGCCGACCTGGCCCTGACGCCCAAGGGCGCGCAGGCCGCGTAGCGGGGATCAGGCGAACAGGCGGTCTCCCGCCCAATTCCACATGTCGGCGACGACCAGCGGCAGGTAATCCCGCTGGCAATGTTGCGCGCCGCCTTCTTCGGGCGTGTAGACACGCAGGGTCTTGTCCTTGGAGCCGCATGACGCCAGCAGCTTGTGTGCGTCGGCCATCGTTACCTGTTCGTCCTCCGAGCCGTGGGTGATCAGGAAGGGGCAGGTCATTTTCTGGACGACGCCATCCAGTTTGAAGGGCTCCAGCTTTTTCAGCGCGTCGTCGTAGTTGTCCACGCCGAATATCCACAGGATGTGATGTCCTGGCACGGACATGCTGGCCTTGAGCGCGGCGTCGATCCGCTTCTTCCACACGGCGTGGTAATCCCATTGCGCGCCCCACGCAATGCAGCACGCCCAGCGATGGTCGAAGGCCGCCGCGCGCGGCGCATAGTAGCCGCCCAGGCTCATGGCGACGATGCCGATACGCCCGGGATCGACGTCGGCTCGCGTTTGCAGGTAATCGATGCAGGCACTGCCCGGCACCTCGTAATCGTGCCGCAGGAATTGTTCGCGAAAGCGGATCGCTTCGCCGGTGCCGGGGCCATCGATCACCAGGCATGAGATGCCGCGCTTGATCAGATCGGGCACGCCGCGCGTGAACTGGATTTCCTTGGTGATGTCCAGGCCGCCGAAGAACACCATGCAGGGCACGCGCTCGCTGCGTGGGTTCTGCGCATGGATGAAGTAAGCGGGCATGCTCTGGCCATTGTCGTAGGGCACTTCCACGACTTCGCCCTTGATGTCGCCCAGTTCGAGATGGCGCTTGAAGCACTTCATCGCCGTCTTGTAGGCCTGGTCCGACCGCGCCGTTTTCGGTGTCAGGAAACGTTCGCCGAATTGGTAGTAATTGCAGGCGCGCAGATAGGAATGCGCCGCCGAGTGGCGATAACCCTTGGCGTCGAAGCCTTCCGCCTGCTCGCGTATGCGATCTCCCATGGCCACGCACGCCTCGAACCATGCCTGGTCGTCGGTGCCGTCCTTGCCTTTGAGCATCAGGCCTATGCGATGCAGTTCACTGATGTCGCTGCCGCCATAGGGCGCCACGCCCATCATGTTGATCATGCCGGAGGACCAGCGGTAGTTGCCGGGGAAGTACTGGAAATACGCGGCGTCCTTCTTGCCCGCGACGGTGGCGGGCTGACCTGTGTCTTTGGACGGAGAGGCAATCTGCGTGTTCATGTGCCGCTTACTCCGGTTTGATATTGGCGACCTGGATCAGCTTGCCCCAGCGGGCGGATTCGGCGGCCAGAAGCGTGCCGAAACTCGCCAGCGATTCGTGGCCCGCGGTGTACCCCTGCGAGGCCAGCCAGCTTCGCGCTTCGTGGGTAGCCAAGGCTTTCCCCAGCACGTCGCTGATTTTTTTCAGGATCTCGGGCGACGTGCCGGCCGGAGCCAGTACGCCATTCCAGTTGTTGAACTCGAAACCCGGCAGGCCCGATTCGGACAGCGTCGGCACGTCAGGCAACTGCGGATAGCGGGTCAGGGAGGTCACGGCCAGGGCGCGCAGCTTTCCCTGTTTGGCCAGCGGCACGCAGGTGCCGATCTGCATGACGTTCATGTCGATGGCGCCGCCCAGCAGATCCGTCGTGACCTGCGCGGCGCCTCGGTAAGGGATGTGGTTGAGCTTGATTCCCGCCTGTTGGGCGATCAGCTCCGTCGTGAGCTGGCCCACGGTGCCCAGGCCCGCGCTGCCGTAATTGATCTGGCCGGGCTTGCTCTTGGCCAGCGCGACGAACTCCTTGAAGGTCTTGGCGGGGATGGCCGGCTTCACCACCACGCAACTCGGCGATTTGGACAGCAGGGTGATGGGCGCCAGATCCTTGAGCGTATAGCCGGTATCCCGCAATTGCGGGCCGACCGTCAGCGGACCGGGATTGGCTACCAGCAAGGTGTAGCCGTCAGGTGGGCTCTTGGCCACGTACTGCGTGCCGGGCGTGCCGCCCGCCGCGCCGCGGTTCTCCACGATGAAGGACTGCCCTGTCGCCGCGCTGAGCTGCTGCGCCACCCACCGCGCCTGCGCGTCGGTGGGCCCGGCCGCGACAAACGGCACGATGATGCGCACGGCATGGTCGGGCCAGGGCTTGCTCTGCGCGAGTGAAGCAGCGGGGATAAGCGTGGCGGCCGCCATGGCCGCGGCAATCGTCAAGGCGTGTCCCGGCGCCGTTTTTATAGCCATCGCTGTGAGTCTCTTGGGGCTCCATGGTTGCCGCCATACTAAGCGCATGGCCGCGCGCGATCCAATACCATTGCCAGGGCGCGCCATATCAACTTGCTATGTCCCGGCGATCAATGCTCGATCGAGCGGAATCCAGTGGAATTCGTACACGTTGGCGAAAAAAAAGCCGGCCGCAAGCCTCGATGCCCATCCAGGGCGTAGCGGAGCCGGCTTTGCCGGTCCGCCAACGCCGCCCCCTTGAGGGGGCCCGCGTAGCGGGTAGGGGGTGGGCCTCTCTTGGCGGCCCGGCGGCAAAAAAAAAGCCCGGCAAGCCGGGCTTTCCACACGGCCCGACGAGGGGCCGATCGATCGGGTTTATTGTTTTTCTACACCCGCTTTCTTGAACAGTTCCGCCCATTGCGGCACCTGTTGCCTGACCTTGTCGTCCAGCGCCTTCGGATTGGCTTCCTTCACGAGCACGGTGGCGCCCAGGCCGGTCATGCGTTCCTGGAACTTGGGATCGTTGACGGCGGCCTGCAGGCTCTTCACCAGCTTGTCCACGACCGGCTTGGGCGTGCCCTTCGGCACCCACATGCCATGCCAGATGCCCACTTCGAAGCCCTTGTAGCCGGACTCGTTCATGGTGGGCAGGTCGGGCAGGGTCGGCACGCGCTGCAGGCTGGTCACGGCATAGGCCTTGACCTTCTTGGCCGCGATCTGCTGCGTGGTGTTGGTGGTCTGGTCGCACATCAGGTCGACCTGCTTGCCCAGCAGGTCGTTCATGGCCGGCGCGGTGCCCTTGTACGGCACGGTCAGCAACTGCACGCCGAAGGCTTCGCTCAGCATGGTGCCGCACAGGTGGCTGGCGGCGCCGATGCCGGCATTGGCCAGCGTGACGCTGTCCTTGTTTTCCTTGACGTACTTGGCCAGCTCCTGGATGGTGTTGGGCGGGAAATTGTCGCGGGCGATGACGGTCATCGGCACGTCCACCACCAGCCCGATGGGCTCGAAGCTCTTCAGCGCGTCATAGCCCGGGTTTTTGTACAGGGACGGCGCGGTGGAAAAACCGACGTGCATCAGCAGCACGGTATAGCCGTCCGGGTCGGCGCGCGCCACGTAGGTGGTGCCGATGGTGCCGCCCGCGCCACCCTTGTTCTCGACGATCACCGTCTGGCCCAGGGTGGGGCGCATGGCTTCGGCCAGCGAGCGCGCCACGTTGTCCGTGGGACCGCCGGCGGCGAACGGCACCACCATATTGACCACATGATCCGGATAGGCGGCATGCGCCGCGCCAGCCATGCAACAGAAAGTAGCCGCCGCAAGCAGCGCGGAAACCGGACGGGCACGAAAAACCATTGACGTCTCCTCAGGGTTTATTTCGTCATTCGCTGCAAGCGGGCTGTCCATGCGGGAACGGGGCGTCCCATCATGCCTCCCTATGCTTCTTCTTTTTGTGTTCGGTATTTTTAAACGAGTCTAAGTAAGAAAGGCAACGGTGTCATCCCAGGTGTTTCCCCATGTTGCATCAGAACCGTAACAAAGCCGGCCTGCGTAGGAGGCGAGCCGAAATGCCATGTGAGGGAAGTGGTTTTTGCCACACAGCGCGGGTATCTCTTTGTTGCGATGCACAAAATGTGCTTGACATCAAATTGCACGTGCTTAAAATGGCAATTGTGCAGTGCAGCAGACGACTCGACCGGCAGTAGGGCGCGGGTCACGGGGCGCCACCCCTCGATGGCTACGTAGTACTCAAGTAATTGTTTTGTCCGGCTTTTCGTCGTGCATCGGCACACGAACCCAGACGGACATCTACACACACATCAGGGACCCGTGATGTCCCACACAGGAGATTCGTTCATGACCGCCATTCCGCAACAAGTTCTGGCCCGCCAAAAAGCCCAACTGAACACCTTCATCGCCGCTCAAACCGCGCTGTTCGCCGGTTTCGAAAAGCTGATCGACCTGAACCTGAAGGTCGTCAAGGCCAGCCTGGATGAAGTTGCCCTGCGTTCGCAGCAAGCCACCGACGTCAAGGATGCCCAGGAAGCCGTGGCTTTCTCGACCGGCCTGGTGCAACCGGGCGCGGAAAAGGCCCTGGCCTACGGCAAGCACGTGTATGACATCGTCACCGGCGTGCAGACCGAACTGGTCAAGCTGGGCGAAGAGCAGATCGCCGAAGGCCAGAGCCAGCTTTCGGAAGCCATCGACCAATGGTCCAAGAACGCCCCGACCGGTTCGGAAGGCGCTGTCGCCCTGGTCAAGTCCTCGCTGGCTACCGCCACCAGCGCTTTCGATTCGCTCACCAAGGCCGCCAAGCAGGCCGCCGAAGTGGCCGAGTCCAACCTGAATGCCGCCGCCAACGCGACCTTCAAGGCTGCTTCGGATGCCGCCGACGTTGCCAACAAGGTCGCCTCGCCCCGCAGCCGTCGCGCTGCCGCCGCAGCTTAAGCCGGTTTTTCACGGCCGGGTACGGGGAGACCCTCGCTTGGCCGGCCGCTTGAGCAGGGGTATGCTTTGTAGAGTTTGAGCAGAGCTGGAAATTGGGCCGCCTTTGGGCGGCCCCTTTTTTTTGCCTTGTCGCCGCCCCCGGTGAAAGAAAAAGCCCCCACGCCATGCGGCGCGGGGGCTTTTCTTCGTCGCCTCGTGCTTCTCGCCGTACTGCCTGTCAGGCGCCGCGCGTGGCGACGGCCTGGACGCATTCGCGGACGAGGGCGGGGCCCTTGTAGATCAGGCCCGTATAGATTTGCACCGCATTGGCGCCCGCCGCCATTTTCTCGCGCGCCTGGCGGCCGGAAACGATGCCGCCGACGCCGATGATGGCGAAGTCCTTGCCCAGGCGCTCGCGCAGGCGGGAGATGACAGCCAGGGACAGTTCGTGCACCGGCGGCCCCGACAGGCCGCCCGTCTCCTGCGCGTGCGGCAGGCCGGTCACGGCGTCGCGCGAGAGGGTGGTATTGGTGGCGATGACCCCATCCACGCCGTAGCGGGGCAGGGTGTCCGCGATGGCGTCGACCTGTTCGGCGGTCAGGTCCGGCGCGATCTTGACGGCCAAGGGCACCTGGCGGCCGTGGGTGTCGGCCAGTTCCTTGCGGCGCTCCTGCAATTGCGCCAGCAGGCCGCCCAATTCGTCGCTGCTCTGCAGGGCGCGCAGGTTCTTGGTGTTGGGCGAGGAAATATTCACCGTCACGTAATCGGCATGCGGATACACGCCCGACAGGCCGATCAGGTAATCGTCGGCGGCGCGCTCGATGGGCGTATCGGCGTTCTTGCCGATGTTCAGGCCCAGGATGCCGCCATTCGCGCGCCATTTGCTGCGCGTGACGTTGGCGATGAAGGCGTCCAGCCCCTGGTTGTTGAACCCCAGCCGGTTGATCAGCGCTTCGGCGCGCGGCAGGCGGAACAGCCGCGGCTTGGGATTGCCCGGCTGGGCGCGCGGCGTCACCGTGCCGACTTCGATGAAGCCGAACCCCAGGTTGCCCAGCGCGTCCACGTAGGCGCCGTTCTTGTCCAGCCCGGCGGCGAGGCCGACGGGGTTGCTCAGCCGCAGCCCCATCAGGTCGGCCGGCGCCAGCGGCGCGGCGTGCAGCAGCGAGCGCGTGGCGCCGCATTCGTAGGCGCGCTGCAGCGACTTCAAGGTCACTTCATGCGCGGTTTCCGCGTCCATGGCGAAGAGCGCCGCGCGGGCCAGGGGATAGGCGTGAAAGAGGATAGGCATGGGGGCGAATTGTAGAGGCAGAGCGTGGGCTCGGCGAGCCTTTCGGCGCGGGGCCGGGCCCAGCTTACGGCCGCGCCGCCCCTTCGCTTTCCCGCGCCGGCTGCCAGAGGCCGTTGACCAGCAACTCGGCCGGCTGGAAGTTGGCCTTGTAGGCCATCTTGCGGCTGGCCTCGATCCAGTAGCCCAGGTAGAGCCAGGGCAGGTCCAGCGTGCGGCATTGCTCGATCTGCCACAGGATGCTGTAGGTGCCCAGGCTGCCGTGCATGTCCGGGTCGTAGAAGGTGTAGACGGAGGACAGGCCTTCGTCCAGCACGTCGATGATGGAGACCATCGCCAGTTGGCCCGCCGGCGTGCGGAATTCCACCAGCCGGGTATTCACGCGGCTGGTCAGCAGGAATTGCGCGTATTGGGTGCGGCTGTCCTCGTCCATGCCGCCGCCGGGGTGGCGGCCCTGCTGGTAGCGCGTGTACAGGGAATAGTGTTCAGGCGACCAGGCCAGCTCGGCCACGAAGGATTGCAGGTCGGCGTGGTCGCGCCAGGCGCGACGCTGGCTGCGGTTGGGCGCGAAGGCGGCCGTGTCGATCCGCACCGGGATGCAGGCGTTGCAGCCGTCGCAATGCGGCCGGTAGGTGAACAGGCCGCTGCGGCGAAAGCCTTGTTCGACCAGTTGGGAATAGGTGCCAGCATTGATCAGGTGGCCAGGGGCGGCCACCTGCGAGCGGGCCTGGCGTCCGGACAGGTAACTGCACGGATAGGGCGCTGTCGCATAGAACTGCAGAGTGGAAAACGGAAGTTCCTTGAGCTGGCTCATGTGCGGCCGCAACCGGGCCGTGGCCGGCTGCGTAGGAACATGATAACGCCTAAACCGGATCGCCCGCAGGCGCGGGACGGGGATGCAGGCGGCCCTGGGTGTCGAGCCGCCCCGGGCGCCACGGCGGCGTGGCGCGTTGCGTCAGCCGTTGTACTTCGGCCACGAACCGCGCGCGCGGGATGGCGCGCGCGCCCAGGCTGGCCAGGTGGCGCGTCTGCTGCTGGCAGTCGATCCAGGGGACCTCGTGGCGGACCAGGAAGCGCACCAGGTGGGCCAGCGCGATCTTCGAGCCGTCGGTGACGCGGGTGAACATCGACTCGCCGAAGAACATGCCGCCCAGGCTGATGCCGTAGAGGCCGGCGCTCAGGCGCCCGTCGATCCAGGTCTCGATGCTGTGCGCCGCCCCCGCGCGATGCCAGGCGAGGTAGGCCTCGCGCATCTCCATGGTGATCCAGGTGCCGTGCTGTTGTCCGCGCGGCGCGGCGCAGGCCAGCAGCACCTGCTCGAAGGCCGTATCGACGCGCACCTCGACGGTCGCCGCGGGCGTGCCTTCCTCGCGCGCCATGCGCCGCAGGCGCTTGGCCAGGGAATGCGATTCGACGAAGTCGGCGCAGGCCAGCACCATGCGCGGGTCCGGGCTCCACCAGAGCACCGGCTCGCCATCGGAATACCAGGGGAAGATGCCTTTGCCGTAGGCCTCCCGCAGCCGCGCCACCGACAGGTCGGCGCCCGCGGCCAGCAGGCCGTCGGGATCGCGCAGGGCGGACTCGGCGGGCGGCAGCGGCGTATCGGGTTCCAGCCAGGGCAGTTTCAATGGGAGGTATCGAGCGAGTAGTAGTGCGGCCCGTACGTGCCGCGCCGGCGATCTTCCAGGTAGTGCCGCAGGGTCGTCACCACGGTGCGGAAGGAGAGATTGTCCCAGGGGATGTCCGCCTCGTCGTAGTAGCGCGCCTCCAGGCTTTCCGGGCCGGGATCGAGTTCGGGCCCCAGCGCTTCGGCCAGGTGGTAGACGTGCACCTGGTCCACCTGCGGGACATCGATGATGGTGAAGATGCCGCCCAGTTTCACCCGCGCGCCGGATTCCTCCAGGGTTTCGCGCGCCGCGCCTTGCGCGGTGGTCTCGCCCAGTTCCATGAAGCCGGCCGGCAGCGTCCAGGTGTCGTAGCGCGGCTCGATGGCGCGGCGGCACAGCAGGATGCGGCCTTCCCAGACGGGCACGGTGCCCACCACCAGGCGCGGGTTCTGGTAATGGATGGCGCCGCAGTTGTCGCAGACGTCGCGCTCGCGGTTGTCGCCCTCGGGGACGCGGCGGACGGTGGGGGCGCCGCACTGGCTACAGTAGCGCGAGAGGCGCGGGGCGGGGAAATAGGTGATGGGATTTGCACTCATGACGCCGATTCTAACGGGTGGCGCGCGCCGCGGCGCGTCATTCGGGCGGCAAGCGTCTCAGCGATCCGGGGCGGCGGGACAGAAGCGCGCCTCCAGGAAGGCGACGAAGGTGCGCACCTTGGCCGTCAGGTAGCGGCGGTGCGGATAGACGGCGTACATGGCGATGGGCGCATGGCTGTAGTCGCGCAGCAGCGGCACCAGCCGGCCGGCGTCGATGTCGGTGTCGACCAGGAAGCCCGGCTGCAGGACGATGCCGTGGCCCGCCACGGCCGCCGTGCGCAGGATGTCGCCGTTGTTGGCGCGCAGGAAGGTCGGCACCCGCACGGCATGGGTCTGGCCGTCCTTCTCGAAACGCCATTCGTTGCCCGTGCGGGAATATGCATATTGCAGGCAGCGGTGGCGCTTCAGGTCCTCCGGGTGGCGCGGTTCGCCGTGGGCCGCCAGGTAGGCCGGCGACGCGCAGACCTTCAGGGCCTGCGGCGCCAGCGGCCGCGCCACCAGCGTGGAGTCCGGCAGGCTGCCGATGCGCACGGCGACGTCGTAGCCTTCCTCCACCAGGTCGACGACGCGGTCGTTCAGGTCCAGGTCGATGAAGACGTCGGGATAGGCGGCGATGTAGTCGGCGATGGCGGGGCCCAGGTGGCGGACGCCGAAGGAGACCGGGGCGGCCACGCGCAGGCGCCCGCTGGGGCGGCTGTCCTCGGCCTGCAGCGCCTGCTCCAGGTCGTCGAGGTCGGCCAGGATGGGGCGGATGCGGTCGTAGAAGGCCTGGCCGGCGTCCGTCAGGCCCAGCTTGCGCGTGGTGCGGTTGAGCAGGCGCACGCCGTAGCGCTGTTCGAGGAACGCGACCTGGCGCGTGACCGCCGAGCGGGCCTGGTCCAGCTTGTCGGCCGCCGCGGCGAACGAGCCCAGTTCGACCACCTTGGCGAAAGTGCGCATCGCGCCGTGCGTGTCCATGGAATGTCCTCGGTGCGGGAGCGGTCGCGCTTCAAGCGCCGACGGCGTAGCCCAGCGCCTGGGCAATGCGGTCGCGGGTGGCGTGAGTCAGGGGCGCGGACGCCGGCCGGGCCGTGGCGGAGGCCGGCCGGTAGCAGACCTTCAGCGTGCCCTGGAGGGGCAGGGTCGCCAGGCTTTCCAGGGCCGGCGTGCCGTCTTCCAGGGCCAGGGCGTCGAGCACGCGCGGCATGTCGCGTCCGTCGAGCATGCCGGGGCCGGCGTCGGTGTCGGCATAGAGCCGGCCGTCCTCGTCCAGCCACCACGCGGCCACCCGGCGCACCGCCAGTCCCGTGTGGGTCTGCAGGCCGGCGCCGTCCGCGCTCACGCGCAGGATGTAGGGCGCGGCGTCCAGGCGCACGTAGACGCGCTGGGGGCCGTTCTGGAAAAACCAGCGGCCCTCGTCGTCGCGCGCGTAGTTGCGGTCGATGAAGGCGAGGATGGCGGGGCTCGCGATGCTTTCGCCCGGGCCGCCCTGGCCGGCATCGCCGTTGGGATGCAGCCGCCAGCGGCCGCGCTCGTCCAGCGACAGCCAGCCGGAAACCGCCGGCACGTCGGGCCAGCGCTTGATCGCGGCGAGTACGGCGTCGTCCATGCGCGTTCCGGGCGGGTCAGCGCAGCCGGCGCGGCCGCAGGGTCAGCGTGGCGCTCGCCTGCGCGCCGGGGGCCAGCAGCAGGGTGCCGGTGGCGCGGTCCTGGCGCACGCCGGGGGCGAGCTCGATCAGTTCGGGCGCCGGATCCCGGGCGTAGCGGTTGAAGGCGTCGGTCATATTGCTGACCGGCTCCACCGCGATGTGTGGCTTGCCCGGCGGCGTGAAGATCACCAGGTGGCCCAGCGGCGGCTCGGCCTCCAGGTCCACCGCCATGCCGCGCTCCGGCCAGGCGACGCTGGCCTGTCCGGCGAAGCCGTTGAATACGTTGTCCAGGTCGACTTGCGCCGCCGGCAAGCCGTCGCCCACGGCGCCGCCGGTGTCGAGCAATTCTTGCGGCAGGCTCTGGTCGTCGTTGACCCACATGTGGCTGACCTGCGCGCGCACGCGCGTTTGCGGCGTGCGCGGGAAATAGGGATGCCAGCCCAGCCCGGCCGGCTGCTCCGTGCTGCCGGTGTTGCGCAGCGCCAGCGTCATGCGCAAGGCGTCCTCGTCCAGCTCGAAGGTTTGCGTCGCGTGGAAGGGGAAGGGCCAGGGCAGGGGGGCATCCGGCGTCCGCGCGTCCGGCACCTCGTAGCTCTGTTCCATGCAGGCGTGCGTCGCGTCGTGGCGCGTCACGGTCCAGGGCCGCTGCCAGGTCAGGCCGTGTATGGGCAAGGGATGGTTGTCCGCGGTGCGCGGAATGTCCCAGGACTGGCCGCCGAAGGCCAGGCGGCCGCCGGCGATGCGATTGGAATAAGGCGCCAGGGGGTAGCAGGCCGTCACCCGCGATTGTTCGGGAATGCCGTCGGTGGGACGGAGCACGGGCACGCCGTGCCAGTCGTAGCGGAGGATGGTCCCGCCCAGCGCGGGCAGCAGTTCCAGCGTGGCGGGGCCTGCCGCAAGGCGCAGGGGGGTGAGGCGCGGGGTGGCGGTGTCGGTCATCGCTGGATTATAGGGATAGGCGCGTCGGCATGGCGCTTGCGGCCGCCGGGCATCCCCAACCGAGAAACGCCGTCCGACCGGACCCTTGCCCGCCATGATGAGCCTGTTGCTTCCCGCCGATATCCAGCCCGTCCCGTACCGCGCCCACATCACGCCCGAGCCGCCGGACGCCGATCCCGGCGTGCCGCCGCCGGGCGGTCCGCAAAGCCCGCCGCCCGATCCGGACGAGGCGCCGCCGCCGGAGGGCGATCCTCCCGAGGGCGAGCCGCCGGCGGGCGATCCTCCCGTGGATCCGCGGCCGGTGCGGATGTGACGGCTGGCGCGGCGTCTCGCCGGCCTTGCCGCGCCGCCGGCGCTCAGGGCAGCGGCTGGCTTTTGCCCGGACGATGGCCCGCGATGTCCCAGCAGGTCTTGCGCGCCCAGGCGAGCGCCGCGGCGAAACCGTCCAGCGGATAGTCCTCCAGGATGTCGTTGGCGCGGGTTTCGACGTCCCACGGTACCCGCATGCGCACCGTCCGGCCTTGCTCCATCTGCTCGATGGCCGCCGTGAAATCGTCGATCTCGGCCAGCGTCAGCACGGACGCGATCTCGCCTTTCGCGACCTGGTAGGTGCTCAGGAAGGGAATCGCCGGATGCGCGTCGACCTGCAGCGTGGTGGCCACGTGGTTCAGGTAAAGGTCGTGATCGGCCGGCTGGGCGCGTATCCATGCCATGGAGAAGCTCACGCCCCGGCAGTCGTCGACGTAGAAGTCGTAGGACAGCAGGGTCTTGTTGCTCGCGCTCCAGGTGGCGGCGCGCACCACTTCCTTGCCCGAGCCGCCGAGGACGCTGGTTTCCCACTTGCCGAAATCCGGCCCCTCGGACGAGGGGCTCGCGACCTGCGCCGCGGCGGGGCCGGCGGCAAGGGCCAGGAGCAGGGCAAGGCAGGACAGCGGACTCGGTTTCATCGGGGCAGGCCAGGGCGTTCCTAGGGACCGGCCCGGAGGCCGGCGGCGGGAGCGGACATTCTATTCATCCCGCCCCGCTTCCTGCCCTGCACCTTGATGCCAGATGTATCAGGCTTATTCCGCCTTGATCCCCAGCCGCGTGATGATGTCCGCGAAGCGCTTGATCTCGGAACGATAGAAAGTGCGCAACTGGTCCGGCGTCATGTACTCCGGATCGGCGCCCTGCGTCGCCAGGCTTTTCTTCACGTCCTCGCGCGCCAGGACGACCTTGGTCGCCGCGTTCAGTTTCTCGATGACCGGCGCCGGCGTGCCCGCGCGGGTGACCAGCGCATACCATTGGGCGAACTGGATGTCCTTGTATCCGGCCTCGGCCATGGTGGGCACGTTGGGCAGCGAGCCCGAGCGATGGGCGCTGGCCACGGCCAGGATCTTGATCTTGCCCGATGCCAGCAGCGGCGCCGCCGACGCCACGCCGACGAAGGCCATCTGCACTTGCCCGCCCATGGCGTCGGCCACGGCCGGGGCGTCGCCCTTGTAGGGAACGTGGACCATGTCCAGCCCCGTTTCCGCCTTGAAGGCCTCGCCGCACAGGTGGCCGGTGCCGCCCACGCCGCTGCTGCCGAAGGCCAGCTTGCCGGGATGGGATTTCGCATAGGCCAGCAGTCCGGCGATGTTGTCGATGCCCAGCTTGGCGTTGACGGCCAGCACGATGGGCACCGACGCCACCATGCCCACCGGCGCGAAATCCTTGTCCGGGTCGTAGGGCATCTGCTTGTACAAGGTCGGATTGGTGCCGTGGGTCGCGCTGTTGCCCATGAGCAGGGTGTAGCCGTCCGGCGCCGACTTGGCGACGAAACCGGCGCCCACGATGCCGTTGGCGCCGGCCTTGTTCTCGACCACGATGGTGGTCTTCAGCACGGTGCCCATGTGCTGCGCCATCAGGCGGGTGAGGAAGTCGTTGGCGCCGCCCGCGGCATAGGGCGAAATGGCCTGGATGGGGTGATCGGGATAGTCGGCGTGCGCGGCGGCCGCGCACACGCCCAGGGCGAGGCCCGCGGCCATGCGGGCCAGGTGTCGGGAAATCAGGGGTGTCATTATCGTCCTCCACCGCCCTGCGGGGCGGTATCTTTCTTGTGGGTGTGCGTCCCGCCGCGCGGCGGCGGCGGGATACGAAAAAAAGTCTAAGGACTCAAGGGCGGTTGCGAACGGGCGCGCGCGGCGTGGGGTGCAAATTCAAGTCCATAAATTGGACTTTCACGAAGCGGGGCATTTCCGTATCGCGGCCGCTTGCCGGGCGCTGGTTCCGCGTCCGCGGCGCCATGCGCGCTTTGTCCGCTTTGCCCGCTTTGCCCCCTTGGCCTCTTTGACCGCGCGGCTCGTTCACGCCGTTTCCGGTTCGGCGCGCGCCACCTCGTCGCGGGCCAGGTGGCGGCGCAGGTCGGCCTCGATCGATTCCACCGCGTCGCCCAGGCAGCGCACGACCATCTCCAGGCGGTCCTTGCCCAGGCGCGAGGCCAGCGTCGAGACGCTGATGCCCGCGGCCGGGGTGCCGTCCGGATAGCGGACCACCAGGCCGACGGAATGCACGGGCGGGTTGTCCATGACCTTGTTGGTGGCGTAGCCGCGCCGGCGGGTGGCGGCGATGCTGGCGCGCAGTTGCGCGTCGGTGAAGCGCGGGTTCTTGCGCTGGGTGCGCGCCACGTTGACGCGGCAGATGCGCTGGATCTCGTCGTCGGGCAGCGCGCTCAGCACCGCCAGGCCGCCCGCGCCGACGTTCAGCGGACGGTGCCGGCCGACGTCGAGCACGAACATCTTGATCGGGAACGAACCATCCGCGCGCGCGACGCAGACGCCGTCGAAGCCCGAGCGCACGGTCATGAAGACGGTGTCGCCGGTCTGCTCCGCCAGGGTCTCCAGGTAGGGATGGCAGATATCGCGCAGCGCCAGCTTGGGCGCCGCGGCCAGGCCCATTTCGTACAGCAGCGAACCCAGGTAGTAGCGCTTGCTGCGGCTGTCCTGCCGTATCAGTTGCTCGGCGATCATGCCTTGCAGGATGCGGTGCGCCGTGGGGCGTTCCAGGCCGGTGCGGCGGTACAGGTCCACCAGGCGGCTGCCGCTGCGATTGTTGGCGGTGATCAGGCGCAGCAGCGCCACCGCGCGGTGCAAGGTCTGGGTGCCCGCGGCCGCGCTGGCCGAGGGCGTGGGAATGCTGGGACTCATGGTTCTGTCTCCGCGTCGCATGGGTGGCGCTGCGTTTCTTCTATATGTTGGACCTGGCCGGCGTTGGCGCCGAGGTCACTTGTAACCGGAATACGGCGGGGCGGCGGATGTCGGGCCATCGGTATCTCGGTATGTGGACCTTTTAATGCGGCCGCGCCGCGCACGCGATCATCGTCTTCCCCTAGGATAAAAAAAGGCCGCGCGACTGCCTTCGCGTCGCGGCAAGGACGAAGAAACGAGAGGCCGAGGAGACAGCGTGAAGCACAGCGAGACGCGGACGAGCGCCGCGCCCTCCGTCGCGGAGACGGGGGATGCAGCAGCCAGCCAGGAATTGCTGCAAAGGCAGGAGGGACGCCTGCTCGTCCTGACCTTGAACCGGCCGGCGCGCCGCAATGCGCTCAGTCCCGGCCTGTATGCGGCCTTGCTGCGGGCACTGGGCGCGGCGGCCGCCGATGACGATGTGGGCGCGGTGGTGCTGACCGGCGCGGGCGGGGCCTTTTGCGCGGGTGGCGATGTGTCGCGCATGGCTGCCAGTGCTGGCGGCGGCGATCAGGGTTCGTCCGCAGGGGCGCCGGCGCTGTCCTTTGAACAGAAGATGGCGGCCCTGCGGCGGCGTACCGGCATCTGCGAGTTACTGCACACCATGCCCAAGCCCACCATCGCGATGCTGCGCGGCCCGGCGGTGGGCGCCGGGCTCAGCCTGGCCCTGGCTTGCGATCTGCGTTATGCGGACACGACGGCGCGGCTGCGCACCGGTTTCGTCGACGTCGGGCTGCCGGGAGATTTCGGCGGGCATTATTTCCTGCCGCGTCTGGTCGGCATGGCCAAGGCGCGCGAGCTTTACTTCACGTCGCCCATGCTGGACGCGTCCGCCGCGCTGGCGCTGGGGCTGGTCAATGCGGTGTCCGAGCCGGATGCGCTGGAAAGTACGGTAATGGGCGTCGCGCGCCGCCTGGCCGACGGCCCCCGCGTCGCCATCGCGCACATGAAGGCGAACCTGAACGACGCCGCCGGCCTGTCCCTGCCGGAAATGCTGGACCGCGAGTGCTGGCGCCACGTGCGCTGCACCCAGACCGCCGACCACCGCGAGGCCGCGGCCGCCTTCGTCGAAAAGCGCGCGCCGGTCTTCGGCCAGCCCGACCCGGCATGAACGGGGCCGACATGATGCGTGCAGGGCGTTGCGTGGAAGAAAAGCAGCCATGCGCGAGACGCCATGCGCAGGCAGCGACGCACAAGAAACCGAAAACCCTTGAATTTCCCAGGAGGATGGAATGAGCAAGCTATGTGAGGGCCGCGTCGTCATCGTGACGGGCGCCGGGCGCGGCATCGGCCGCGAGTACGCGCTGCAGTTGGCGGCGCACGGCGCCAAGGTGGTGGTCAACGACCTGGGCGTGTCGCGCGACGGCGTCGGCCAGGACCTGTCGGCGGCGCAATCCGTGGTGGACGAGATCCGCGCCGCCGGCGGCGAGGCGGTGGCCAACGGCGACGACGTGGCGGACTGGAACGGCGCGCGGCACATGATCGAAAGCACGGTCGCGCATTACGGCGCCCTGCACGCCCTGGTGAACAACGCCGGCATCCTGCGCGACCGGATGCTGGTGAACATGGAGGAAAGCGAGTGGGACGCCGTCGTCAACGTGCACCTGAAGGGCACGTTCGCGCCGGCGCACCATGCCGCCGTGCACTGGCGCAGCCAGCAGAAGCTGTCGGGCGAGCCGGTCGACGGGCGCATCATCAATACCTCGTCGTCCTCCGGCCTCTACGGCAACATCGGCCAGACCAACTATGGCGCGGCCAAGGCCGGCATCGCCGCGCTGACGATCATCGCGGCGCGCGAGCTGAAACGCTATGGCGTGACGGTCAACGCCATCTCGCCGCACGCGCAGACCCGCATGACGGAGAACCTGCGCGAGCGCACGGAAGCAGAAATCGCCGCGCGGCATCCGCGCTGGATCGCGCCCGTGGTCGTCTGGCTGGCCAGTGCCGCCAGCGCCGAGGTGACCGGGCGCGTGTTCGAGGTGGGCGGCGGCCATCTGTCGGCCATGGAAGGGTGGCACCGCGGGCCGGAGGCCGAGCCGGTGGACGATCCCGAGCGCATCGGTCCGGTGCTGCTGGACCTGGCGCGCCGCGCCCGCCGCAACGCCGACATGAAAGGCAACGACCTGGATTGAACGATGATAGACAAACGCATGAAGTCCATCGCCGAGGCGGTGGCCGGCATCAAGGACGGCGACGTGCTGCTGGTGGGCGGTTTCGGCACGTCGGGCCGGCCGGCGGAATTGATGCGCGGCGTGCTGGAGCTCGGCGCGCGCGATCTCACCATCGTGGCCAATAACGCGACCATCGGGCAGGACATCGTCGGCGACCTGATGCGCGCCGGACGCATCCGCAAGATGGTGTGCTCCTTCCCGCGCGGCCTGCAAGGCAAGACCATCTTCGACGAGCTCTACGCCGCCGGCAAGATCGAACTGGAGCTGGTGCCGCAGGGGACGCTGGCCGAACGCATCCGCGCCGGCGCCGCCGGCATCGGCGGATTCTTCACCCGCACCGCCGCCGGCACGCGGCTGGCGCAGGGCAAGGAAACCCGCCTCATCGACGGCGAGCAATACGTCTTCGAGAAACCGCTGCGCGGCGACGTGGCCTTGATCAAGGCGCTGCGGGGCGACCGCTGGGGCAACCTGGTCTACCACCGCGGCGCGCGCATCAACAATCCCGTCATGGCGGGGGCGGCGAAGCTGGCCATCGCGCAGGTCAGCGAAATCGTCGAACTGGGCGCGCTCGATCCCGAGCACATCGTGACGCCCGCCAATTTCATCGATCGCCTGGTGGAGGTCCGGCCATGAAGACAGACCGCGATGCCAAGAGCAGCCCCGCCATTGCCGCGGCCGGCCGCAAGGGCCTGAGCCGCCAGGAGATGGCGCGTGTCGCCGCGCACGATATCCCGGAGGGCAGTTGCGTCAACCTGGGCATAGGCGTGCCCACGCTCATCGCCGATTACGTGCCGGCCGGGCGCGAACTGCTGCTGCACAGCGAACAGGGCCTGCTGGGCCTGGGGCCGGCGCCGCGGCCGGGAGAGGAAGACCCGGACGTGCTGAATGCGGGCAAGCAGTTCGTGACGCTGCTGCCGGGCGCGTCGGTGTTCAGCCACAGCGATTCGTTCCTGATGGTGCGCGGCGGCCACATCGACATCGCCTGCCTGGGGGCCTTCCAGGTCGCCGCCAATGGCGACCTGGCCAACTGGACGACCGACGCCGAAGGGCAGATCCCCGGCGTGGGCGGCGCCATGGACCTGGCGGCGGGCGCGGCCCGGGTATGGGTGCTGATGGAGCACGTCCAGAAGTCCGGCGAACCGCGCATCCTGGAGCACTGCACCTATCCCCTGACGGCCGCCGGCTGCGTGGACCGTATCTATACCGACCTGGCGGTGATCGAGGTGACGCCGGCGGGACTGGTCGTCAGCCGGCTGCTGGAAGGCATGGATTTCGCCGAATTGCAGGCCGTGACGGGCGCGCGGCTGTCGCTCGCGCCGGATTGCGGTCCCTATGTTCCCGCCGCCGTGACGGCGGGGCCCAGCCATCATCATCAAGGAGGCGGCCGTTGAAGACCGCGATCACCCGACTGCTCGGCATCGAGCACCCCATCGTCCAAGGCGGCATGCAATGGGTCGCGCGCGCGGAACTCGTGGCCGCGGTGTCCAACGCCGGCGCGCTGGGCGTGCTGACGGCCCTGACCCAGCCGACGCCGGAGGACCTGGCCAGGGAAATCCAGCGCGTGCGGTCGATGACGGACCGGCCGTTTGCCGTCAACCTGACGATACTGCCCACGCTCAAGCCCGTTCCCTACGACGCCTACCGCGACGTCATCATCGACAGCGGCGTCGGCATCGTCGAAACGGCGGGCAATAACCCGGCCCAGCACATGCCGGCCTTCAAGGCCGCCGGCATCAAGGTCATCCACAAGTGCACCACGCCGCGCCACGCCCGCAAGGCCGAGCAGATCGGCGTGGACGCGGTCAGCATCGACGGCTTCGAATGCGCGGGCCACGTGGGCGAGGACGACATCCCCGGCCTGATCCTGATCCCCGCGACGGTGGCACAGGTCGGCATTCCGGTGATCGCTTCCGGCGGCTTCGGCGACGGGCGCGGGCTGGTGGCGGCGCTGGCGCTGGGCGCGGAGGGCATCAACATGGGCACCCGCTTCATGTGCACGCGGGAATCGCCCGTGCACGACAACATCAAGCAGACCATCGTCGCCAACAGCGAGGCCGACACCATCCTGATCCTGCGCAGCCTGCGCAACAGCAGCCGCGTGGCCCGCACCGCCCTGGCGCGCAGCGTGGTCGAGATGGAGCAGGCCGGCCTGGGCATCGCCGAGATCGGGCCTAAGGTGGCCGGCGGCAAGGGCCGGCGCGTCTACGAAGAGGGCGACGTCGAGGAGGGCATCTGGACGGTGGGCATGGTGCAGGGCCTGATCGACGACGTGCCGACCTGCGCGGAGCTGGTGGCGCGCATCATGCGCCAGGCCGAAGGCCTGGTGCGCGAGCGGCTGCCGGCCCTGGTGGAAAGCTAACGAGGAGGAGCATCATGCTTGAAGTGGATACACCCTATGACCTGCAGCGCTACGTCGGCCAGTCGCTGGGGACCAGCGATTGGCTGGAGATCGACCAGGCGCGCATCGACGCCTTCGCCGCCGTCTCGGGCGACGACAACTGGATCCACGTCGACGTGGAACGCGCCCGTCGCGAGCTGCCGGACGGCAAGACCATCGCGCACGGCATGCTGACGCTGTCGCTGGTCACCTTTCTCGGCGCCGGGATCTGCCGCGTGCGGCAACGCTCGCGCGGCATCAACTACGGGTCCAACAAAGTGCGCTTCACCGCGCCCGTGCAGTGCGGCGCGCGCGTCCGCCTGCATCGCACCCTGGACGCCTACGACCCCGTCGACGGCGGCGCGCGGCTGACCTTCGGCAACCGCATCGAGATCGAAGGCATGTCGCGTCCGGCGATGGTGGCCGAGACGATTTCGGTGATGTACGCGAAGGAGGCGCAGCCATGACGGCGCAAGCCCAGGGCGCTCCGTCCGGCGGCCGCTCGCCCTACGCCATCTACGTCGAGCACCTGCGCGCGGGCCGCCTGGCTTATCAATACAGCCGCGGCGCGGACAAGGCGGTGTTCTTTCCCCGCGTGCTGTGCCCCTATACCGGCGACGATTGCCTGGAGTGGCGCGTCAGCAGCGGCCTGGGGACGGTGTACAGCACGTCCGTCGTCCACCCGCGCAAGGGCGAGCCCTACAACGTCGCGCTGATCGACTGCGACGAGGGCTTTCGCCTGATGAGCCGGGTCGAGGACCTGCCCGCTTCCGACGTCGCCATCGGCCTGCGCGTGCGCTTGCGCGTGCACGCGCCGGACACCGAGGACGACGATCCCTATCCTGTATTCATCCCGGCGGAGTGATATGACGGTATCCCTGCAACGTGGCCGCGCCGCCATTGTCGGCGTGGCCGAGTCGGACCTGGGCGAAGTCGGCCCGGGCTTTTCCCCTATCGACCTGATGGCGCAGGGCGTGCAGCGGGCCCTGGCCGATTGCGGCCTGTCCCTGCGCGACGTGGACGGCCTGTTCTGCGCCACCACGCAGAGCCGCATGGCCGGCCTGGCGCTGGCGGAGTACCTGCGCCTTCCCGAGGCCCACATCGATTCGACCTCGACCGGCGGTTCGTCCTTCATGGGGCATCTGGCGCGCGCCGTGGAGGCCGTCGAGGCGGGCGTGTGCCAGGTGGCCGTGGTCGCCTACGGCAGCACGCAGCGGTCGCTGGGGCGCAAGAACACCAGCCCGGGCGAGCGCAATCCCTACGAGGCGCCCTTCAAGCCTTTCCTGCCGCCGACCGCCTACGCGCTGGCCGCCGCCCGCCACATGCACGAGTTCGGCACCACGCGGGAGCAACTGGCGGAAGTCGCCGTCGCGGCGCGGCAGTGGGCCTTGCTCAATCCCGCGGCCTGGGAGAAAACGCCGCTGACGGTCGAGGACGTGCTGTCCTCGCGCATGGTCAGCCATCCCCTGACGATACGCGACTGCTGCCTGGTGAGCGACGGCGGCGGGGCGCTGGTGATCGCGTCGGCGCAACGGGCGCGCGGCCTGCGCAAGGCGCCGGCGTATCTGCTGGGCGCGGGGCACGCGACCACGCACCTGTCGATCTCCAATATGCCGGATCTGGTGCGCACGGGCGCCGGCCGCGCCGGCGAATTGGCCTATGCGCAGGCCGGCATAGGACCGCGCGACGTGGACGTGGTCGGCGTCTACGACGCCTTTACCATCAATACGATCCTCTTCCTGGAAGACCTGGGCTTCTGCGCCAAGGGCGAGGGCGGCGCTTTCGTCAGCGGCGGCCATATCGCGCCGGGCGGCGGACTGCCCGTCAATACCAACGGCGGCGGCCTGTCCTACTGCCATCCCGGCATGTACGGCTTGTTCCTGCTGGTCGAGGCCGTTCGCCAGTTGCGCGGCGAATGCGGGGCGCGCCAGGTGGCGGACGCGGAAATCGCGCTGGCGCACGGCAACGGCGGCGTGCTGTCCTCGCAGTACACCGTGATCCTGGGCGGCGCGGGGACGATCTAGCCGCCCTGGGGGCCGTGGGGGGACGGTCCGGGATATATATCATGTTGTGATATATTTGCCGTTTTGCCTGGAAACGGCTTCCCCGGCCTGCCCCCATTTTCAATGACCACCCCCTCGAATCTTCGCAAGGCCGACTTCGAGCAGCTCTCCGAATTCCGCTACCAGATGCGCCGCTTCGAACGCTTTTCCGAGCGTGCGGCGCAGGACGCCGGGATCACCCCGCTGCAATACCTCCTGCTCCTGCACATCAAGGGCTTTCCGGGCCGCGACTGGGCGACCGTGGGCGAGCTGGCGGAACGCCTGCAGGCGCAACACCACGGCGTGGTGGCCCTGGTCACGCGCTGCGAAGGCCACAAGCTGGTGGAACGTCGGCCGGGGGCGCACGACCGCCGCCAGGTCGAGGTGCATCTGCTCGAAGCGGGCGAGCGCCTGCTCGTCCGGCTGGCCGCGTTGCATCGCGCCGAACTCAAGTCGCTGCGCGGCGCCTTCTCGGTGCCGCAGATCGATCTTTGATGCCCAGATTCCCAGATTCCCGATTCCTTGATTTCCGATCGCCGGCTCACGATGAACCACCATTCCCATAAACGCGACTTTGCCGTCAACGGCAGGCTTCCCTTGATGATGGGGCTGGCCGTGCTGATCGGCGTGCTGGCGACCGGCGCGGCCTTCGTGCTGCTGGCGCTGATCCACCTCTGCACCAACCTGTTCTTCTACGGCGCCTTCTCTTTCGCCGAGCGCTCGCCGGCGCTGAATACGCTGGGCGGCTGGGTGGTCCTGGTGCCGGTGGCGGGCGGCCTGATCGTCGGCCTGATGGCGCGCTTCGGCTCCGACAAGATCCGCGGCCATGGCATTCCCGAGGCCATCGAATCCATCCTGTTCGGCAAGAGCCGCATGTCGCCCAAGGTGGCGGTGCTCAAGCCCTTGTCGTCGGGCGTGGCCATCGGCAGCGGCGGTCCCTTCGGCGCCGAGGGCCCCATCATCATGACGGGGGGCGCGTTGGGATCGTTGATCGGCCAATGCGTGGCGTTGACCGCGGCCGAGCGCAAGACCTTGCTGGTGGCGGGCGCGACCGCCGGCATGACGGCGGTGTTCGGCACGCCGGTGGCGGCGGTGCTGCTGGCGGTCGAGCTGCTGCTGTTCGAATGGCGTCCGCGCAGCCTGCTGCCGGTGGCGCTGGCCTGCGCCGTGGCGGGTTTCGCCCGCATGCTGGTGTTCGGGTCGGATCCGCTGTTCGCCATGCAGACCGCCATGCCCGGCGCCACGGCGCTGCTGTCCTGCCTGGTAGCCGGCCTGCTGTCCGGCGCGCTGGCCGCCGGCTTGTCGCTGGCGCTGTACAAGACGGAAGACACGTTCGGCCGCCTGCGCGTGCACTGGATGTGGTGGCCGGCGCTGGCCGGCGTGGTCATCGGCATCGGCGGCCTGCTGGAGCCGCGCGCGCTGGGCGTGGGCTATGACGTCATCGACGACCTGCTGCATCAGCACATTGTCTTGCAGGCCGCCCTGGCGCTGCTGGCCGTGAAGGCCGCGATCTGGGTGGTGGCGCTCGGCTCGGGGACCTCGGGCGGCGTGCTCGCGCCCTTGCTGATGCTGGGCGCGAGGCTTGGCGTCGTGCTCAGTCCCATCCTGCCCGGCGGCGATCCCACGCTGTGGCCGCTGGTCTGCATGGCCGCCACGCTGGGCGCCACCTTGGGCGCGCCGCTGACGGCCATCGTCTTCGCCTTCGGCGTGACGCACGATTCGAACGCCTTCCTGCCGCTGCTGGCGGCGACGCTGGCGGCCCACGGCTTCGTCACGGTGACCATGCGCCGCTCCATCATGACCGAGAAGATCGCGCGCCGCGGGCACCATATTTTCCGCGAATACGGCGTGGATCCGCTGGAGCGGCATCACGTGGACGAGGTCATGACCCGGGACCCGGCCGCCATCGATGCGTCGATGACCTTGCGCGCCGTGATGGCCGGCCCCTTCGGCGCGGGCCAGCAGTGGCGCGCCTATCCGGTGGTGGAGGAGGGCGCCGTGCTGGGGCTGGTCGACCGCGCCGCCGTCCTGGCCATGCAGGCGCGGGCCGGCCTGGATGGGCTGGACCAGCGCATCGGCGACGTGCTGGAGCCGCGCGATCTCGCGCTGGCCTTGCCGCAGGAAACCTGCCGCCAGGTCGCCACGCGGCTGGCCTCGCGCGGCCTGGAGCGCGTGGCCGTGGTCCAGGACCTGGCCGGCCGGCGCCTGCTGGGCATCGTCACGCGCAGCGACCTGCTCAAGCCTTCGGCCAGCCATTTCGATGAAGAGCACAAGCGGGAGCGTTTCTGGTTGCGGCCGGACGCCGCGATGGCGCCGGAAAACGACTACCCGATGGCGCCGCGAAGCGAGTAAGCAGGGCATCCCGCGCAGGATTTCCATGCGGGATTTCAACGCGGGATTTCCGCCGGGCATCGCCTTTGCGCTTATCTGCCTGAAACGCCGCCTTTCGCGGCGCAAGGGAGAGCACCATGGCTACGCAACCTGGCAAAACCGACAATCCCGATGTACTGGGTACTGATCCTATCGTCCCCGGCATGAAGCCCGACCCGCTGCCGGAAGATCCCGACGTCTATCCCGCGGGGGAGGATGCTCCTCCCGCCGAGGAGGGTCCTTCCGAAAAAGACGACGCCGCGCCGGCGAAGGCGGATATCGATGAGCGCAAGGGGACGCCCGCGGGCCCGGTCGATCTCGCGTGAGCGCCGGAACGCGCGGGGCCCGGCCTTTTCGCTCGCGGCCGGGCAGGAGCGGCTTCAGCGCGGGTGCCGAGGCTTGCCGCCCCGGTGCGCCCGCGCGCGTAAACTACGTCCTTTCCTACGCCCTTCCGCATTCCGGCTTTTTCCCTCGCACCTCTTCATGCAAACCATAGAATTCGAACTCGCGCCCGGCGCGTCCTACATCGAAGTGAACCAGTTGCTCAAGGTCACCGGCATCAGCGACAGCGGTGGGGCGGGCAAGGCCATGGTGGCGGATGGCATGGTGCGCGTGGACGGCGCGGTGGAGACGCGCAAGACGGCGAAGATCCGGGCCGGCCAGGCGGTGACCTGCGGCAACGTGCGCATCGTCGTCCAGGCGGCCGGCCAGGCATGAAGTTCAAGGCCCATAGCCCTTGGGCGGCGCCGGGCGGCAGCGCCTGAAGGAATACAGGATCGGGAGCAGGGTTGCCGGCATGTGGCGTTCAGCCGCCGGACCGCGAGGCGGTTTCGCTGCGGTGCTGGTCGCCCTGGGCCAGCAGCCATTTGCGGAACAGGCGGATATTCTTCTCGTTCGCCTGGCTTTCCCGGCAGAGGAAATAGTATTCCCCCGCGCTCTTGATTTCCGAGGGAAATGGGCAGACCAGCTCGTCGTGGCTTTCCATGTGGTCGATGAAGAGCTTGGGCGCCAGGGCCACGCCGCTGCAGCGCCGGGTCGCTTCCAGCGTCATGAAGAAATGGCCGAACTCCATGGAGTCGCCGCCCCGGTAGGCCACGCCCTGGGTGCGGAACCAGTCCGTCCAGGCATCCGGGCGCAGGGCGACGTGCAGCAGTTTGTAGTGTTGCAGGTCCGCCGGCGTGCGCAGCGGTGCGCTCTGGCTCAACAGCTTGCGGCTCAATACCGGCGTCAGCACCTCGTCCCACAGATAGAAGGCGCTGACGCCTTGCCAGTCCCGCACGAGCTCATGCGGGACGCGCGGCTGGAGGCGCGTGTAGCGCTTGCCCGGCAGCCGGCCCAGCCGGATGGCGACATCGATGTCTTCGTGGGCGAAATCGGCGGGATGCATGGACGTGAAGACACGGACGTCGATGTGCGGGTACGTCTCGGTGAACGACGACAGGCGCGGCATCAGCCACAGGCTGGCCAGCGACTGGGGCAGGCTGATCTTCAAGAGCGAGCGGGCCTGCGGGCGGGCCTGGGCCGTGGCCTTGGCGATGATATCCAGCCCCGCCGTGGCGGCGGCATGGAAGGTGTGTCCATACGGCGTGAGCTCGACGCGCCGCGTCATCCGCACGAATAGCGCCTGCCCGAGGAAATCTTCCAGGACCTTGATCTGGCGACTGACGGCGCTCTGCGTCACGTTCAGCTCGTCGGCGGCGCGAGAAAAACTCATGTGCCGGGCCGCGGCCTCGAAGGCGCGGACGGCGAGGAGGGGAGGGAGGGCGCGTTTCATCATGCATGAGTCTAATGCATGCATAAGGCGCAAACAATTCGTTTGTCGGCCCCCGTCCCGATACTTAGAGTGCCTTCATGATCATCAGCCTGAGGCGACCCTGGAGCAGCGCTTGGACATGAACGGTACGGATATGCAGTGCAGAATGGGGGTGGATATCGGCGGCACGTTCACCGATATCGTGCTGGTCGACGGCGCAGGAACGATATACAGCAAGAAGGTGCTGTCCACGCCGCACGACTACAGCGAGGCGATCGAGGACGGCGTCCGCGCGCTGCTCGACGAGCTGAAGATGTCGCCGGCGTCGATACGGGAATTCGCGCATGCCACCACCGTGGCGACCAATACCATCATCGAGCGCAAGGGCGTCAGGGCCGCGCTGGTGACGACCAAGGGTTTTCGCGATGTGCTGGAGCTCGGCCGGTTTCGCACGCCGCGGCTCTACGACATCGAATTTCGCAAGCCGGAGCCGCTGATCGAGCGCCGCCTGCGCTTCGAGGTCGAGGAGCGCACGGCGGCCGACGGCGCGGTGCTGGCCGCGGTGCGGGAGCAGGACCTGGAAGACGTGGCCCGGGCCATCGAGCAGGAAGGCGCGGAGGCGGTCGCGGTGGCCTTCATCAACGCCTATGCCAATCCGCAAAACGAGCGCCATGCGCTGGAGTACTTGTCCAGGCGGCTGCCCGGCGTCGCCGTTTCCGCCTCGACGGCCCTGCTGCCGCAGATCGGCGAATACGAGCGCACGAGCACGACGGTGGTCAACGCCTATGTGCGGCCGGTCGTGGAGCGCTATGTCGACGCGCTACAGTCGCGGCTGGACCGCATGGAGATCCGCGCGCCGCTGGGCATCATGCAATCGAGCGGCGGCATGGCGCCCGGCGCGGTGGTGGCGCAGCGGCCGATCTACATCATCGAATCGGGGCCCGCGGCGGGCGTGCTGGGCGGCCAGCGCATGGCCGAGCGCGCGGGCCTGGGCGACACCATCGTGTTCGACATGGGCGGCACGACCGCCAAGGCCACGATCATCGTCGACAACCAGTTCATGCTGTGCCCGGAAACCGAGGTGGGCGGCG
Source organism: Bordetella genomosp. 10 (assembly GCF_002261225.1). NCBI lineage: Bacteria > Pseudomonadati > Pseudomonadota > Betaproteobacteria > Burkholderiales > Alcaligenaceae > Bordetella > Bordetella genomosp. 10. The sequence goes on along the minus strand of NZ_NEVM01000005.1, from coordinate 2,044,874 downwards.
GGGCGGCGCTAGGCCAGCGCATGGTCAAGGGCGGCGGCTTCCCGGTGCAGGTGCCGACCATCGACATCGCCGAAGTCGGCGCGGGCGGCGGCAGCATCGCCGCGCTGGATGCCGCTGGCGGCATCCAGGTGGGGCCGCGCAGCGCGGGCGCGGCGCCGGGGCCGATTTGCTACGACCGCGGCGGCAAGCAGCCTACCGTGACCGACGCCAACCTGATCCTGGGCTACCTGAACCCCGGCGCCCTGGTCGGCGGCGAACTGAGCCTGGCCTACGACAAGGCCCGCGCGGCCATCGCCGAGCTGGCGCAGCGGCTGGACGTGAGCCTGGAGCAGGCTGCCTACGGCATCCACTTGATCGCCAATGCGACGATGCTGCGCGCCTTGCGTGGCGTGTCATCGGAGAAGGGCATGGATCCGTCGCAGTTCGCCCTGTTCGCGATCGGCGGCAACGGCCCGGTGCACGCGGCCACGCTGGCGGAGTCGGCGGGCATGAACCGCTGCGTGATCCCGCCGGTGGCCGGCCTGTTCAGCGCGCTGGGCATGTTGTTCGCCGATGTGGAGCATCAATTGGTCGGGGCCTTTTACCGGCGCTTCGCCGACGTGGACGCACCGGCCCTGCAGGAGGCCATCGACGCCCTGGCGAACGAGGGGGAGAGCCTGCTGGCTTCGGAGGGCTATGGCCGCCCCGAGCAGCGCAGCATCGAGATCCGGGCGGATGTGAAATATGCAGGCCAGACCTCGCCGCTCTCGGTAACCCTGCCCGGCGTGCGGGCCGATGACGGGACGCTGCCCGAGGTGCTGCGCCGGTTCGAGGCCGAGCACCAGCGCACGTTCGGCTACGTATCGCCGGGAGAGCCCTTGCAGTTCGTGTCGATCAAGGCCGTGTGCCGCGGCATCGCTGCGGCCCAGCGCATGCCCGCCAGCCTGCGGCGCGAGGGCGAGCGGCGCGCGCCGGCCCAGGCGCGGGAGGCTTATTTCGGTCCCGAGCACGGCTGGATGCGCACGCCGGTGGCGACGCGCGCCGACCTCGCCGGAAAGACCCTCCAGGGCCCCGTCATCATCGAGGAATACGACACGACCTCGGTCGTGCGGCCCGGCTGGTCGGCCCGGCTCGACGCCGTCAACAATATCGTGCTGGAGCGCTGAGCGCGCCGGCTGCAAGAGATCCGAGAACCACGATGAAAATCGATCCCATCAAGCGTGAATTGCTGAAGAATGCCCTGGTCACCATCGCGGACAACGCGCTGGTCATGGTCGTGCGCACGGCGCGTTCGGCCAACGTGAAGAACAGCATGGATTTCTCCGCCGCGATCTGCGACGGCCAAGGCCGGCTGGTCGCGCAAGGCATGGCCGTGCCGGTGCACCTGGGCGCGATCATGCCGGCGCTCAAGGGCTGCCTGGACTATTTCGGCGACGACATCCAGCCGGGCGACGTGCTCGCCAGCAACGATCCGTACTCGGGCTGCAGCCACCTGAATGACATCTTCACGTTCAAGCCCGTCTATGCCAACGGCCGCCGCATCGCCTTCGTCGGCCTCATCCTGCATCACACCGACCTCGGCGGCCGGGTGCCCGGCGGCAATGCCGCCGACAGCAACGAGATCTTCGAGGAAGGCCTGCGCATTCCACCCGTCAAACTGGTGGAGGCGGGGCGCCCGAGCCGGCCGATGCTGCGCATGATCGAGTTCAACAGCCGCGTGCCCGAACGGGTGCTGGGCGACCTGAAGGCCCAGCTTGCCGCCCTGGACCAGGCCGAGAAGGAGCTGCAGAAGCTGCTGGGGGCCTGGGAGATCGACGCCTTCGACGGCTATATGTCCAACCTGATCGATTATGCCGAGGAACTGACCCGGTCCAGCATCGCCGCCCTGCCCGACGGTGAGGTGGAGTTCGAGGAATGGAACGACGACGACGGCGTGCACGAAGGGCCGTTCAAGATACACCTGAAGCTGACCAAGCGCGGCGAGGAAATCGTCTGCGACTTCAGCCAGTCGCCGCCGCAGCAGGGCGGCGCCGTGCACAGCAACTATGTCTTCACGGCGTCCTGCGCCTATGCCGCCATCCGTACCCTGATCGGGGAGACCGTGCCGAACAACGCCGGCCTCTATCGGCCCATCCGGGTGATCGCGCCGGAAGGCAGCATCGTCAGCGCGCGCTTTCCCGCCGCGGTGGGCTCGCGCGGGCAGATCGGCTTCCGCATCCGTTCCATCGTGCTCGGCGCGCTGGGCAAGCTGACCGGCGGCCGGATGCCGGCGTGCCCGGGCGGCTCGGAGTTCGCCATCGCGGCGTCGGGTTATGGCGCCGACGGCCGCCGTTTCCTGCACCTGGAGTTCCACAATACGACCGGCAACGGCGGCGGCCCGTTGCGCGACGGCCAGGACGCGGGGCCGAACTGCATCAGCAACCTGGCCAACGTCCCGGTCGAACTGATCGAGGCGGAGAACCCCATACGCGTGGAGGAATACGCTTTCCTGGCGGACACGGGCGGCGCCGGCAAGTACCGCGGGGCGCTGGGCATCGCGCGCCAGTACCGTTTCCTGAGCTCCGACGTGGTGGTGCAGGTGCGTTCCGACCGCTTCAAGTCCCGGCCGTGGGGCATGAACGGCGGCGGGGAAGGGGCGGCGGCGCGCGCGTGGCTCAACCCCGGCACGCGCGGCGAGGCGGCCCTGCCTTCGAAATTCATCCGGGTCATGCAGGAGAACGATGTCTTCCGCGCCGAAATGGCGGGTTCCGGCGGCTACGGCGACCCGGCCGAGCGCGATCCGGTCGCGGTCATGGAGGATGTGATGCAGGGCAAGATCACCCCCGCGCATGCGCGGGAAGCCTATGGCGTGGTCATCAACGCGGACGGCAGCCTGGATCTTTCGGGAACCCGGGCGCTGCGCCAGGACCGGGCCCGCCTGCCCGAGGGGCAGGCGGCATGAGCCTGGACCGCCCCAATACCTTCGAGATCGACTTGTCCGCCGTGGCCCGCGCCACCGCGCGGGTGCGCGCGCAGATCGGCCCGGGCGTGATGTTCTTCGCCACGCTGAAATCCGACGCCTACGGCTATGGCGTCCTGCCGGCGGCGCGCACCGTCCTGGCGCATGGCGCCGACGCCTTGTCGCTCGCCTGTGTGAGCGACGCGATCGCCATGCGTGCGGCGGGCATCGACGCGCCCATCCTGCTGTATGCGGGCGTGCTCCATGACGCGGACGCCGTGCGAGCCTACGAGACGCATGGGTTCATGCCCACGATCCATGACGAAGCATCGTTCCAGGCGCTGTGCCGCCACGCGAGCCGGCGGCTGGATGTGGCGGTCAAGGTGGACGTCGGGCCCGAACGCATCGGCGTGCCCTATTCCGAGGCGGCCGGATTCGTCGCGCGCGTGGCCGCCCACCCGATGCTGCGGCTGGCCGTGGTCAACGCCCATCCCAATGTGCGCGGCGGCGAGCGCGCCGCCGCCTGCCTGGACTGGCAATACGAGCGTATGGTCGAGCTGGCCAGGCGTTTGCGCGAGGCGGGCATCCGCGGGCACCGCACGGTCATGGCGAGTTCCAAGGTGCTGAGGATGGCGGGCTCGCGCATGGCCTTCGACGCCGTCGACCCCGGCGCGGCGCTGTTCTCCGAGGTGGACGCCGCGGGCGGCAACGCGGCGCAGGCATTCCATGCCTTGAAGAGCCGGCTGATCGCCGTGCGCACGGTCGAGCGCGATGCGTTCCTGGACGAGGCGCCGTTCGCCATGCGGCCGGGCATGCGGGTGGGCGTGCTGCCCATCGGGTATAGCGACGGCGTGCATCGCGCCCATGCCGGCTGTGCATTGGTGCGCGGGCGCCGGGTTCCCATCGTGGGCAATGCCGCGCTGGAATATCTGCGCCTGGACCTGAGCGAGGTCCCCGACGCGCAGCCCGGGGACGAGGCGGTGCTGATCGGGGCCCAGGGCGGCATGGCCATCGCGCCGCAGGAGGCCATGCGGCATCAGGGCGCGGCGCGGGTGATCGACATGGCCTTGCAGATCGGCCGTGGCGTGAAGAGAATCTATTTGCCGGCGTAAGACCGGCGCATAAAACGACATGTCGAAAATCATGGGGAATCGCCACAATGCTCCGATCGAAACGCGCCTGCCTGAAAGGCCTGCTCGCTGTCGCCGCGTGTAGCCTGCTGAACGCGGCGCGCGCCGTCGCGGCGCCCGCCTATCCGGCCAAGCCCATACGCCTGCTGGTGCCGTTCGCGCCGGGCGGCTCCACGGACGCGCTGGCGCGCATTCTGGCCAAGGGGCTGTCGGCGCGACTGGGCGAGTCGGTCGTGGTCGAGAACCGGCCGGGCGCCGGCGGCAACATCGCCATGGGCGCGGCGGCGCGCGCGCAGCCGGACGGCTATACCCTGCTCATCGTCAGCAGCAGCCTGGTGATCAACCCGGGGCTGTATGCCGCGATCCCCTACGACCCGATCAAAAGCTTCGCCCCGATTACCTACCTCGCCGCGGCGCCCAGCCTGCTGATCGTGAATGCCAGGGAGCATGCCGGCAGCGTCGGGGAGCTGGTAGCCGAGATGAAAGCCCGGCCCGGCGCCTACAACTACTCGTCGCCGGGCATCGGCACGGCGCAGCACCTGGCGGGCGAGCTGTTCCGCCTGACCACCGGCGTGGCGCTGGCCCACATCCCCTACAACGGCGCGGGGCCGTCGGTCGCGGCCGTCGCCGCGGGGGACGTGCAGATGGGCTTGGCGTCGCTGCCGGCGGCCTTGCCCCTGGTGCAGTCGGGCGCCGTGCGCGCGCTGGCCATCACGACGCGCATGCGCTCGCCCGCCGCGCCCGACATCCCGACCTTCGCCGAGGCCGGATACGCCGCCGTCGAATCGGACCACTTGCAAGGCCTGCTGGCGCCGGCGGGCACGCCGCCGGCCATCGTGCAGCAGCTCTCCAAGGCGACCGACGCGGTATTGGCCCAGCCCGAAACGGCCAGGCAGTTGGTCGACCTGGGCTTCATCGTGGGCGGCGGCACGCCCGAGGAATTCCAGCGGGAGATCGCCCGTCAACTGCAGAAATGGCCCGCCATCGTGCGGCAAGCCGGCGTGAAGGTCGAGTAGACCGGGCAACGCGGAACACGAAGAATCGACTGGAGCCGCTCTCGCCATGGAAGATTCCATGATCACCTCCCTGAAGCCAGGCCGAACCGCCGCCGTGCGCCGGCGCAATGGCCGGCCGCTCTTCTACCTGTACGTGGTTTCCATCGTGCTGGGCCTGGCCGTCTGGCAGGAGATCGCCCGCCATTACCCCGGCTTCGTGCTAGCCACGCCGCTGGCGGTGCTGGCGCGCCTGGCCGGCCTGGTCCAGTCGGGCGAGCTGCCGCGCGCGTTCGGCGGCGCGGTTCAGCACATGGCGCTGGGGTTCGCCATTTCGATCGCGGTGGCGTTCCCGCTGGGCCTTGCCATGGGACGCATCCGGGCGCTGCACGACATGCTGGATCCGGTCGTGAACCTCATCTACGCCGTGCCCGCGGTGGCCTGGGCGCCGCTGATCATGATCTGGTTCGGCCTGTATTTCCCGGCGCGGGTCGCGCTGGTCGTGCTGATGTGCACGCTGGACATGCTGATCGTGGTATCGGAGGGCGCGCGCAGCATCGACTTCCGGCTGCTGGCCGTCGGCCGCTCCTTCGGCGCCGGGTCGTGGCGCAATGCCCGGCTGGTGCTGCTGCCGGCCAGCACGCCCTTTCTCTTCGCCGCCTTGCGCATCGGTGTGGTGCGCGCGGTCAATGCCATGATCACCGCGGAATTGTTCCTGGCCACGGTCAACCTGGGCGCGATCATGAAGCAGGCCTCGGTGCGCTTCGACAGCGCCGCCGTGCTGGGGATCCTGTTCCTGATGAGCCTGCTGGGCCTGCTGCTGCAGGAACTGCTGTTGCTGGCCGAGCAGCGCATGTGCCGCTGGATGCAGAGGGTATGACGATGAAATCCCGTTCCTTCGCGTTCAACGCCACCGGAATCGTCCTCATGCTGCTGTTGTGGCAGTTCGCCGGCATGCGCCTGGGCGACGCCTTGCTGGCGACGCCGCTGCAGATCGCGCGGACCTTGCCGGGGCTGTTGTCCGACGCCGTCTTCTGGAAAGCGCTGTGGAGCACGTTGTGGCAGATGCTGCTCGGCTATGCGCTGGCGCTTGCGACGGGCATCCCCCTGGGCATCGCCATGGGGCGCTCGGCCGCGGTGCGCATCCTGGTCAAGCCCTGGGCCAGCATGTTCGTCGTGGTGTCCTCGGCCGCCCTGGTGCCGCTGTTCATCATCCTGATGGGGCGCGGCCTGATGCTGGGCGTGTGCATCGTCTTCGCGGCGACCGTCTGGTACGTGGTGCTGACCATGATGGAGGCGGCACGGGCCGTGTCCCCCCGGCTGCTGGACGCCGCGCGGTCCTTTGGCGCCAGCCGCGGCCAGTGCTTTCGCTGGGTGCTGCTGCCCGCGCTGCATCCCTATGTCCTGGTGGCGGCCCGGATCGGCTTCACCCACGCGCTGCGCGCCATGATCACGGCGCAGATGTTCGTGGGGACAGGCTACGGGGGCCTCATCAACGATGCGGGGCTCGATCTTTCCACGGCGGGCTTTTTCGGCCTGATCGTCATGCTCATGCTGGTCAGCGTGCTGGCCACCGGCATGTTGCGCCGTATCGCGCATATCGCGGCGCCCTGGTACGCCAGCAAGACAGGGCAATCCTGAGCCCGGTCTCCCGACAATCAACCACGAGGAATCACAATGCTCCACTACATGAATCGCCGGAAATTCCTGGGCCTGGGCATGGGCGGCGCCGCCGTGGCGACGCTGGGCGGCTTGCCGTCCCTGGCCCGGGCCGCCGACGTCCAGGGCAGGGTCCTGAAGATCAATACCCTGGCCGCCTCCGCGGCGGTCAACGTGCCCTTGCAGGCGGGATTGCGCTCGGTGCTGCCGACCCTGGCCGGCTATGCGGCGCCCGAGGTCCAGCCGACCGCGAAGATTCCCCAGATCGTGCAGCAGGTCATCGCGGGCGCGTCGGACCTGGGCGACGGCGACGTCGCGTCCTCGCTGGCCGCCTGCGAGGCGGGGGCGGACCTGCGCATCATCGGGCTTTCGTACAACAATACGTCGCAGGTGGTGGTGGCCAACGCCGACAAGCTGGACAGCCTGGCGTCGCTGGCCTCCAAGGGCGGGACGGTGGCCGTCAGCGGCATCGGCGACTTCATGCACGTCATGCTGCAGGGCGTGCTGGACAAGCATGGCCTGCCCAAGGACAAGATCAATTTCGTCGAAATGGGCAGCTCGGGGGATAGGGCCCGCGCGCTCATGTCCGGCCGCGTGGACGCGGTGCCCATGCACGTCGAGCAGTTCGAGCAGCTCAAGAGCCGCGGCCATTTCGATACCATCGTGCGGCCTTGGGAGGAATACGAAGACTGGTTCAGCGCCGTCATCGTGGCGCGCGCCGACTGGCTGCAAAAGGACGAGAACAGGCAGGCCGCCGTCGCCGTGCTGAAATCGGCATTGACCGCGTTCCGTCACACCACTGCCGACTACGCCTGGTACAAGTCGCAGGTGGCGGAGTATGCCTCGTCGAAGGATCTGCGCGGGGCGGACGACGACCTGCTCAAGCCGGTCTGGGAAACGCTGTGCCAGCGTATCCATGCCTTCCCGGGCTCCATGGAGCAGATGACGCCGGATGCCTTCGCCAAGGTGATCCCGGTCTACAAGAAGACCGGCGCGTTGCAGGGGACGATAGACCTGGCCAAGGTCATCGATCGCAGCTACCTGGAACAGGCCATCAAGGAGCTGGGCTGATCATGGCGAGGCTGAGCGTATCGGGCGTTTCCAAGCATTTCGGCTCGATGCCGGTATTGCGCGAGCAATCGCTGGATGTCGAGGAAGGCGAGTTCGTGGCGCTGCTCGGGCCGTCCGGCTGCGGCAAGTCGACGCTGCTGCAGATCATCAATGGCTTGCTGCTGCCCGATGCGGGGGATGTCCGGCTCGACGGCGAGGACATCACCGGCCGCACGGGCCATGGACGCGGCATGGTGTTCCAGGGATCCGACCTGCTGCCCTGGCGCTCCGCGCTGGACAACGTGGCTTTCGGCCTGGAGGTGGTCGGCGTGCCCAAGGCCGAGCGCCGCGCTCGCGCCCGCGACTATCTGCACCGCGTCGGCCTGGCGGGGTTCGAGGACGCGTGGCCGCACCAGTTGTCCGGCGGCATGCAGCAGCGCGTGGGTATCGCGCGGGCCTTCTGCATCCAACCTGCGTTGCTGCTCATGGACGAGCCTTTCGGCGCGCTCGATGTGCAGACGCGGGACACCTTGCAGGACGAATTGCTGGCCATCTGGGAGGCCGAGCCCAAGATGGTCGTCTTCGTGACGCATGGCATCGAAGAGGCGCTGTACCTGGCCGATCGCATCCTGGTCTACAGCAAGCGGCCGGCGCGTGTGTTGAGGGAGATCCGCGTGCCGTTCGAGCGGCCGCGGCGCGAATCCATGAAGCTCGACCCGCGCTTTCTGGCGCTGCGCAAGGAGATTTCCGAACTCCTGCGCCACGACGCCTCGGCGCATGCGGCTTGAACCGGTGAACAGGAAGGTGGATACCATGAAGGCGGATGGAAACGATTTGCCCGATTCGCTGGGCAGCAAGCTGGCGCAGGCCGTGGCGGCGCTGGCCTATGAGGATCTCGGCCCGGAGGTCGTGCGGACCCTCAAGTACTTTACGCTCGATACGCTGGGCGTCATCGGCGGCGCCGCCCGCGCGCCGGGCATGGCCGAGCTGCTGGCCGCCATGGCCGACCTGGAAAGCGGCGGCCGTGCCCGGCTGCTGCTCAATGGCAGCCCGGCCAGCCCGGCCGCGGCCGCGCTGGCCAACGGCGCGGCGGCCCACGCGCTCGATTTCGACGACCAGCACGATCCCGCCCGGGTGCATGCCTTTTGTGTCGTGTTGCCGGCGGTATTGGCGACGCTGCCGTCGGCCGGGGGGAAGGTGGACGGCCGTGGCCTGTTGGCTGCCCTGGCCGTGGGGGTGGAGGTCTTTTGCCGGTTGGGCCTGGTTTGCCATAACTCGCTGGGCAAGGGATGGCATCCCACCACCGCGCTCGGCACGCTGGCGGCCGCCGTCGCCGCGGCCAAGGTCATGGGGCTCGATGCGCGGGCCACGCTGCATGCGCTGGGGTTGGCTTTCACGCAGATGAGCGGGACCACGCAATTCATTGCCGACGGCGCCCTGGCCAAGCGGCTGGGACCGGGTTTCGCCGCCCGCTCGGGTGTGCTGGCCGCGCACCTGGCCAGGCGCGGCATCACGGGGCCATGGCGTTTCCTGGAAGGCCAGGCGGGGCTGTTCGAGCTTTATGAGCGCGGCGAGGTTGAGCCGGCGCTGCTGCTCGAGGGCTGGGGCAGCCATTGGCGGCTCCTGGAACTGAGCATGAAGCCGTATCCGTGCTGCCGGTGCGTGCATACCGTCATCCAGCTTGCGCTGCAATGCCGCGAGCAGGGGATCGCCGCCGGGGATATCGTCGAAGGCGTGATCGAACTGGGCAAAGTGAACCGCCAGATCGTCGGTGCCCGCTTCGATCGCGACCATCCCAACCCTGTCGTCCATGCACAGTTCAATGCCGCCTATGCCTTCGCGACCGCGCTCGTCGACGGCAGCGTCGGCATCCGGAGCTTTACCGCGGAACAGGTGCGCCGCGAGGCGACGGCGTGGGCGTCGCGCCTGCGCACCGTGGACGCCGGGGATATCCCGCCCACGGCGGTGCCGCCGGCCCGCGTGACGTTGACATTGGCCTCGGGCCGTACCGTCCAGGTAGAGCGCTGGAAAATGAAGGGCGCTCCCGATGATCCGATGTCCGAAGACGAAATCCTGGCGAAGTTCCGGGCCGCGATGCAGTGGGGAGTGCAGCCGGGGGAAGCGGCGCTTGCCCGCTTGCAGGGGAGCGTGATGGCGTTGGAGACGCTACCCGATGCGGGGGAAGTGGTTGAGCGTTTTCTGGCGTGCAGGGGGTAGCGGGGACGGCATGTACCGAAGCGGCGGCGAAGGCTGCCGAGATGGCAAAAGGCTCACCGAAGCGGTGAGCCAATTCATTGATTCTTATAGGGGAATTTTGGAGGCGCAAGCCGGAATCGAACCGACGTACACGGATTTGCAATCCGCTGCATAACCACTCTGCCATTGCGCCAGCAGGCCGGGAGTGCGTCCCCCGTGGGGAGTCCCGTTATGCTCCGATCGTTTCCATCCGGTGGGGCACGGCTTCAAAGAAGCCCGAAGCCCAGAAGCGGCAAAACCGGGTCGGTAACCCTGTCAGCCAGGATGGAATTGGAGCAAGCCCGCTATTCTACACTATCTTCGCAACGCAGATCCAGACCTCCGGATTCGAGCGGCATGGCCCGCCGGCGGGGCGCCTACTGGCAGGACAGGGCGCGCAGGGCGTCCACGTCGTGCAGCGTGACGTGCTTCTGGCGGACGCTGATCCAGCCCTGCGCCTGGAACTTGGAGAACGTGCGGCTGACGGTCTCCAGCTTCATGCCCAGGTGATTGCCGATGTCCTCGCGGGTCATGCGCAGGTGGAATTCGGACGGCGAGTAGCCGCGCGCCGACAACTTGTTCGACGTGCCCACCAGGAAGGACGCCAGGCGCTCGTCGGCCGACATGCGGCCCAGCAGCATGAAGAAACGCTGCTCGCGGACGATCTCCGCGCTCATCAGGCGCAGCAGGTGGTGCTGGGTGGCGGCGGCCTGGCGGCAGCGCTGTTCGAGCATGCTGAAGGGAATCACGCAGACCTGGGTGTCTTCCAGCGCGATGGCGTCGCAGGCATGGCGGCCGGCGTCGATGCCGTCCATGCCGAGCAGGTCGCCGACGCTGGGAAAGCCGCAGATCTGCTCGCGGCCTTCGCTATGGAACAGCACGGTCTTCAGGGAGCCGGACACCACCGCGTACAAATGGCTGAATTCGTCGCCGGCGCGATACAGGGGCTGGCCGCGCCGGACCATGCGCCAGCCGGAGTTCAGCGAGGCGCCGGCCGACTCCATTTGTTCGCAGGTTTCCGCTTCGAGGCAGGCGGGCTGGAGGGCGCAGCTCGTGCAGCGCGCGCTGCTCCGGCCGCGCAGCATGTCGTCCGGGCGGCGGGGCAGGACGGACGACTGGGCGAAGACGATCGGAGCGCTGGGCGCGGGATGGGGCTGCATGGATGACTCCAGGTAAGCGACGTTGACATGGGCATTGTCGGTCCCCGGGGCCAGGCGCGCTATCGGGAGCGGTCGCGAAAGGATGACAGGTCTGGACTACATCTGTAGGAAAATTCCTACAGCGGGCTTAATGGCCACGGCGGCGGGATACCTCGGCGCGAACCGGATATCCACGCCGCTGCCCCGTCGCCGCTACTTGCCCCGGAACCTGGGCGCCCTTTTCTCGGCAAAGGCTTTCTTCCCTTCCTTGTAGTCCTCGCTCTCGTAGCACGCCGCAATGAGGGCATGGGCGCGCTGCATGTCCCGTTCGGCGGGGTCGCACTCCAGTTCGAGAAAGACTTGCTTCAGCGCCTTGATGGTAAGGGGGGCGTTCTCCGCGATGCCCATCGCGTACCGCCGGACGTGCGCGTCCAGCTCCTCCGGCGGCACCATATCGTGCACCATGCCGCAGCGCAGGGCTTCTTCCGCGCTATAGCGCCTGCCCGTGAAGTACAAGTCCCGCGCCCGGCTGCCGCCGATCAGGCGATTCAGGCGGATCTGGCCCTGATAGCCATACCCCAGCCCCAGCTTGACGGCGGGAATCGCGAAGACCGAATCGCTGGAGCAGATACGGATGTCGCAACTGGCGGCGTAGTCCATGCCGCCGCCCATGCAATAACCCCGGATCATCGCGATCGTCGGCTTCTCGCAATGGTAGATCGAGTCGTACGAGCCCTGGCTGATCTCCTGGTATTTCCTGTTCGCCTCCGCGTCAGCGCGGATGGCGTCGAAATTGGAGATATTCGATCCCGCGATGAATGCCCGGTCTCCCGCCCCTTTCACGATCACCACGCGTATGTCCGGATCTGCCTCGAAATCCGCGACGATGGGCGGGACCATCGCCGCCATTTCGAGGGACACGGCATTATGTTTCGCCGGGTGGTTGAACACCAGCCAGCCGATCGGCCCGTCCTTCAGCGCCAGGATCGGCGCGTTATCCTGTGACATGTCGTCCTCCGTATCTAGCGGCAGTAGTCGTTTCGCTGGTCATGTATCGTCTGCAGGCAGGCGTCCCAGAATAGCTTGTAGTACCAGTCCTCGGCGCCGCGGTTCTGCCATTGGCTCGCCGTATGGTCCATCACGTCCTGGGCCGGGTAGACCAGTTCCGCGCCGCCGGACTGCGCGGCGATCTGGACCTGGCAGGCCCGCTCCAGGAAGAACATGTAGCTGAATGCCTCGGCCGCCGTTTCGCCGACGGTCAGCAGGCCGTGGTTGCGCAGGATCATGGCCTTGAAGGCGCCGAGGTCCGTGGCCAGCCGCTTGCGCTCGTCCAGGTCCACGGCGAAGCCTTCGTAGTCGTGATAGCCCAGCGCCTTGTAGAAGCGCAGGGAATGCTGGCTGATGGGCAGCAACCCCTGCTTCTGGGCCGATACCGCGATGCCCGCCTGCGTGTGGGTGTGGATGACGCAATGGATATCCTCGCGCGCCATGTGCACCGCCGAATGAATGGTGAAGCCCGCCGCGTTCAGGCGCCGGCTTTCCGGATTCTCGTCGTGGACGTTGCCTTCGATATCGACCTTCACGAGGTCGCTGGCGGTCATCTCGTGAAAAAGCACGCCATAGCGGTTTACCAGGAACAGGTCGTCGCTGCCCGGGACCTTCAGGCTGATGTGCGTATAGATGAGATCGGTCATGCGGAAGTGGGCAACCAGGCGATACAGCGCCGCCAGCTCGCAACGCGCTGCCCACTCCCGTTCCGTATAGAGCGATTTGTTGCCTGCATGTCGTTCGTCCATGGGATGCTCCTTGTCTTCGATGCGTGCCATCAGTCCAGCGGCTTCAAGCCGGCCGCCTTGATGACGTCGTTCCAGCGGATGACTTCCTTATGGACCAGCGTGCCCAGATCGGAGGCCGCTCCGCCGGCGGTAATAAGCCCGAGTTCATCCATGCGCCTGGCGACGTCCGGCATGGCCATGATCTTGTTGAAAGCCGTGTTCAGCCTGGCGGCGACCGCGGGGTCCATGCTTGCCGGGCCGAACAAGCCGTACCAGGCGACGACTTCATAGCCCGGCACGCCCGCCTCGGCCACCGTGGGCAGCTCCGGCGCGGCCTTGATGCGCTGGGGCGCCGTCACGGCGATCGCCTTGACGAACTCGCTATTCGCCAGCGGCAGCGCCGTGGGGGCGTTTTCGAACATCAACTGGATCTGGCCGCCTTGGAGGTCGGTCAGGGCGGGGCCGCTGCCGCGGTAGGGCACGTGCCGGATGTGGGCGCCGCTCAGATGCTGAAACAGTTCGCCGCTGAGATGCGTCGTCGACCCATATCCCGCCGATCCATAGTTGATGGTGTCGGGCCTGGACTTGGCCAGCGCCGTCAACTCGGCGACCGAGTTCACGCCCAGCTTCCGGTTGACCAGCACCACATTGGGCACCGAGCCGATCAGGAACACGGGGGTAAAGCTCTTCTCGGGGTCGTAGCCCAGCTTCGGGTAGAACGACTTGGCGGTGGCGTGGGTGACCGGCGTGCCGAACACGAGCGTGTAGCCATCCGGCGCGCTGTTGGCGACGAACGTCGCGCCTATCGTGCCGCCGGCGCCGGGCTTGTTCTCCACGATCAGGGTCTGGCCGAGGACGTCCGGGAAATGCTGCGCGATGACGCGCGCGATGATGTCGGTGGTGCCGCCCGGTGCATAAGGCACGATCAGCTTGACCGGATGTTCCGGCCATGCGGCATGGGCCCGCGTGGTTGCACATAGGGTGATTAGGCCCAGGAAATAAAACAGTTTGCGCATGACTTCCCCTTGGTTCGGGCACGGTGGGCCGTGCTCCGCGTCGTTGCTGCGTTGGCGGCGGTATGGCTATATCACTCCGTCCTGCCGCAAGGACTGAATGGCGTCGCTGGTGTATCCGATCTCCCGCAATACTTCGTCGTTGTGTTCCCCGCGGGTGGGCGCGGCCGTCTCCACCCGGCTGGGCGTGCGGCTCAGGGAAAAGGGCTGGCCTATCACCTCGATGGGGCCGCGCGTGCGATGCATGAGCGGTTTCGCGATGCCGAGGTGCCGGACCTGTTCGTCCGCGAACACCTCGTTCATCCTGTAGATGGGGCCGGCGGCCACGCCGCCCGCCTCGAATATCTCCAGCCATTCCGCGCTGCTTTTCCGCCGGGTGATCGCGGCGATGGCGTCATTGACCTCGTGGCGATGCTCGGACCGGGCGTCTTCCGTCGCGAAGGCGGGCTGCGCCAGCCAGTCTTCCCGGTCCAGCGCCTTGGCGAGGCGCTTGAACATCGCCTGCTCGCCGGCCGCGATGGTCACGTGGCCGTCCGCCGTCGGATAGACGCCGGTCGGAATCGATGTGGGATGGTTGTTGCCCGCCTGGGCGGGAATCTCCTTTTCCATGAGCCAGCGCGCTCCCTGGAAGTCCAGCATGGCGATCATCGCCTCGAGCAAGGACACTTGCACCCATTGCCCCAGGCCCGACTTCTGCCGTTCCAGCAACGCGGTCATGACGCCCAGGGCGCTGTAGAGGCCCGCGCCCGTATCGGCGACGGCTATCCCCACGCGGGTCGGCCCGTTTTCGGGATAGCCGTTGATGCTCATCATCCCGCCCATGCCCTGCACGATGTGGTCGAAGCCGGGACGCCTGGCATACGGCCCGTCCTGGCCAAAACCGGAAATGCTGACGTAGACGATGCCCGGATTGATTTCCTTCAACGTCTCATAGTCGATGCCGAGCCGGAACTTGACGTCGGGCCGGAAGTTCTCCGCCACGACGTCGGCCGTCTTCACCAGTTCGTGGAAGATCCTCAGGCCACGGGGATCCTTCATGTTCAGGCTGAGGGATCGCTTGTTGCGATGCAGGTTCTGGAAATCGGCGCCATCGCGCCAGCCTCCCCAGGCGTCGCTGACCTCCATGTATTCGGGGCTTTCAATCTTGATCACGTCGGCGCCCCAGTCGGCGAATTGCCGGACGCAACTGGGGCCGGCCCGGACGCGGGTCAGGTCCAGTACCCGTATTCCCGACAACGCACCGGGCTTGGCAGCGGGCGTATCGACGGTAGCGGTTTGGTTTTGGGTCACTTCCTTATCTCCATTGGATGCGGCGAATGTCGTGGACTGGATGACTTGCCGCCACGGCTTTACTCCGCGGTGATGTGTAGCTTCTGGATGATGCGGGTCCACAGTTCGGTCTGCCTGGCGATATAGGCGGTGTTGTCCGCCACGGTTCCGCCGACGGGCGTCACGCCCATCTCGGCCCACTTCGCCTTCAGGGCGTCCGAGTGGACAATCTGGTCGATGTCACGGCTCAACTGCTGCGTAATGGCCGGCGGCGTGCCCGCGGGCGCGGCTATCGTGTACCAGGCGGTGAAGGAATAGTCCGGCTCGCCGGACTCGGCGACCGTGGGCACGTCGGGCAGGCTGGGGCTGCGCTCCTTCGACGTGACGGCGATGGCCCTGGCCCGGCCGGTCTGCGCCAGGGGAACCGCCGTGGGGAGGTTCTCGAACATGACCTGGATCTGGCCGGCCATCAGGTCCGTCGCGGCAGCGGAACTGCCCCGGTAGGGAACGTGCTGCATGGTCGTGCCCGCGACCTGATTGAATAACGCGGCGCCGAGGTGGGTCGCCGACCCGACGCCCGCCGACCCATAGAAAAGCGGATGCTTCTTCGACAGCGCGACCAGATCCTGCACCGTTTTGACCGGCAGGTCGCGATTCACGATGAGGAGGCTGGGAAACTCCCCGATGATGCTGACCGCCACGAGATCCTTGGCGGGGTCGTAACCCAGCTTCGGATAGAGTTTGTAGGCGGAATGGATGGGTATGGTGCCCACCACCAAGGTGTAGCCGTCCGGCGCTGCCTTGGCGACGAAGTCCGCGCCGATGTGGCCGCCGGCGCCCGGGCGGTTTTCCACCACGAAGGCCTGCTTGTACTTCTCGCTCAGTTTCTGGGCGACGATGCGGCCCAGCAGATCGGCGGATCCACCGGCCGTGTACGGGACGACCACCCGGACCTGATGCGATGGATAGGATTCGGCCCCGGCCGCGGTGGACGATGCGAGCGCGACGGCCAGCATGCCGAAGACAATAGCGTGCATTTTCATGGCAAACACTTCCCCTTGGCGCCGGTCGGCGCCTGAATTTTTTTATGACTTGGATAAGTCCGCCTGGCGGCCCGGCGTTCAGGCCATGGCCGCGTCGGTCGGCGTGGGCTGCGTCTCCAGACGGCCCGACAAGCTGATCAGCAAACTTCCGGTTTCATGAACGAATGCCTTCGATCCGGCGGGCAGCACCAAGGTCGATGACGCTTCCTGCACGACGGCCGGGCCGGCCAGCCGTTGGCCGATGCGCAACGCCTGGCGTCGATAGACGGGGACTTCCTGATGGCTGCGCATGGCGTCCACCCAGACCTTGCGGGTTCCTGCCTGTGCATGGGCGGCGCCGACCGTGGGCGCATCGGCCTGCAAGGCGCCGCTGCCGGCGGCGGCCGTGGCGGCTACCCGGATATTGATGATCTCGATATCGCCCACCGGCGGCAGACGGCCGAAACTTTGCAGGTAGGCCGCGACGAAGGCCTCGCGGATGGCCGTTTCGATGGCCGCGTCGTAGGGGCCGGCGGGCAGGTCCGTGATGACTTCGAAACCTTGGCCGACAAACCGTAGATCCGCCGCGCGCCTGAGTTCCGGCTCGGCGCCGCCCTGGCCCAGCGTCTCCAGCACGACGCGGCGCGCGTCCGCTTCCAGCGCCGCGTACGCGGCTTCGAGTTCGGCCCAGTCCACGCGGCTCATCCGCCTGGCCACCGTCACCATGCGATCGACGCGCGCGGGCGCCATCAGCAGGCCCAGCGCGGAGGCAACGCCCGCCGCGGGCGGACAGATGACGCGGTCGATGCCGAGACGGCGAGCGATCTCGCAGCCGTGCAGCGGGCCGCCGCCGCCGGTGAGCAGCAATGAGAAATCGGGCGCGTGATGCCCCCGTTCGGCGACGTGGACGCGGGCGGCGGCGGCCATGTTCTCATTGACGATGGAATGCACGCCCCACGCCAACTCGCTCACCGGCATGCCGGCCTTGTCGGCAATCGGCTGCAAGGCCGCCTCGGCCAAGCCGGCGTCGATGGACATGGTTCCGCCCGCAAAGGCGGCGGGGTCCAGGTAGCCGAGGATCAGGTTGGCGTCGGTGACGGTTGCCTGCTTGCCGCCGCGGCCGTAGCAGGCGGGACCGGGGTCCGAGCTGGCGCTCTCCGGGCCGACCTTGAGCAATCCGAGTTCGTCCATGCGGGCCAGGCTGCCGCCGCCCGCGCCGATCTCGATGAGTTCCACGGTGCTGATCGAAATGGGCAGGCCGCTGCCCTCCGTCAGGCGCTTCTCGCGGCTGGCCTCGAAGCGATGGGCGATGACCGGTTTTCCCGATTGCACGAGGGCGAGCTTGGCGGTCGTGCCGCCCATGTCGAACGCCAGGATATCCGCGATGCCCGCCTGCTCGCCGAAGAACGCGCCCGCCAGGGCGCCCGCAGCGGGGCCGGATTCCAGCAGTTGTATCGGCACCCGCTTCGCCTCGTCCACGTGCGTCAGGCCGCCGTTGGACAACATCATGAAAAGCGGCGCGGCGACGCCCAGGTTCTTCAGCTCCTCGGTCATCAAGGCCAGGTAGCCGTCGGCCAGGGGCTTCACATAGGCGTTCGCCACCGTGGTGACGGTCCGCTCATATTCCCGGATCTGCGGGGACACCTCGGAAGAGATCGATACGAAAAGGTCCGGATACCGCTCCGCGATCAACGCGCGGGCGCGGATTTCATGGACTGGATTGGCGTAGGCGTGCAGAAAAACGATGGCGATGGACTTGATACCGGCCTCCGAGAACTGCCTGGCGCAGGCGAGGACGTCCTCCTCGTTCATCGGAATCTCCACCTCGCCGGCGGGCGAGAGACGCTCGGCGACTTCCAGGCGGGTGCGCCGTTCCAGCAGCGGCTTGGGCAGTTCGATATGCAGATCGTACAGTTCGTATTTGTTTTCGCGCGCGATTTCCAGCGTATCGGCGAATCCCGCCGTCGTGATCAAGCCCGTGGGCGCCCCCTTGCGCTCGATCAGCGCATTGGTGAACAGGGTGGTCGCATGGACGACGCGATTGACGTCGGCATAGGCGATGGACTCCCGCGAGAAGAGATGCTGCACGCCGGCGATGACGCCGCGGTGCGGGGCGTGCGGCGTGGTCAACTCCTTGTGCGCGTGGCAGCGGCCGGATTCGTTGCAATAGAGCACGACGTCGGTGAACGTGCCGCCAATGTCGATGCCCAGGGAATAGGTGCGAGTAGTCATGGGGAGATAGCCGGGGAGATGTGCTTTCGGAAACGGTCGGGTCGGGTTGCGGGATGCAGGGGCAGGCGTCAGGCGCGCGTATAGCCGTTTGCCCGATCCGCGTCCCGGGCTTGCTGCGCGCGGCGCGCGGGGTCGCCATAGCCCCCGCCGCCGGGCGTGCGCAGTTCGACCGTCCCGTCCGGCTCGATCACGTGTTGCACTTTCGGATTCACCGGCGCGCCGTTCACCAGTACGGCCCCTGGCGCGCCCGCGCTACCGCCGAGCAGGCCCGCCGCCGCGGCTTCGTCGCGGGTGCGCTCCGCCATGAAACTCACGACGAAGGGTTTTTGGGAGCGGCTTTCGAAGCGCATCTCCTGTCCGGTGCCGCCACGATGCTCGCCGTCGCCGCCGGTTCCCGTGCGCAGGCGCCGGTAGTTCACCCGGATGGGAGACAACTGCTCGATCACCTCGATGGGGGTGGAAGAAATATTGCTCGGCCATGAAAGCACGTTGATGCCGTCGCGGTGCCGGGAACCGCCGTAGCCGCCGTTCATGAAGAACATGTTGGCGAAGGTGGTGCGGTCGGAGCGCTCGCCGGAGAGGTTCACGCACCAGAGGGGAGACCCGACGGTCGCGATCCCGCGCTCCGGCAAGGCCTGCGCCAGGGCGCGCACCGCCATCATCGGCAACAGGTGGCCCACCAGCGCGCGCGCGCCGCCCGCTGCCGGCGGCACCGAGTTCAGGATGCTCCCAGGCGGCGCCGTCACGCTGATCGGCGCCAGCACGCCTTCGTTGCCGGGGACGTTGGGCAGCAGCACGGTGCGGATGCCGTAGCTGGTGTAGGCCGTCGTATAGGCCAGGCAGACGTTGATGGAAGCCGCCACCTGTTCATCGCTGCCGGCAAAGTCCACGCTGATGTCGCTGCCCTTCACCGTCAGCGCCATCTCCAGGCGGATCGGCTTGGCGAGTCCGTCGGTGATCGCGGTCTCGCGGTAGACGCCATCGGGGAGGGCCGAGATCGCCTCGCGCATGGCGGCCTCGGACCGGGTGTGGATGTCGGCGGCCAGGTGGACCAGGTCTTGCAGGCCCTGTTCGGCCATCATGCCCAGCAGCCGGGCTTCGATCAGGTCGAGGGCGGTGAACTGGGCGTACAGGTCGCCCAGCACCTGTTCGGGCACGCGGACGTTCTGGCGCAGTATCCGCTCGAACGTCCGGTCCATGACGCCCGCCTCCAGCGCCTTCATGATCGGTATTTGCAGGCCTTCTTCATAGACGACCCGCGCATCGGCCGATCGGATGCGCCCGCCGATATCGGGCGCGTGGGCGACCGAGCCGGCCCAGGCCACCAGCTTGCCGTCCAGGAAAACGGGCTTGGCGACCGTGATGTCCGGCAGATGGCCCGTGCCCAGCCAGATGTCGTTGGTGATCAGGACGTCATTGGGGCGCAGGGTCTCGGGCGGGTATTCCTGGAGGAAATGCCGGATGGTCCGCGGCACCGTGTTCAGGAAGGAGGGAATGCTGTGCGTCGCCTGGGCCAGGGAGTTGCCGTCGGCGTCCGTTATCACGCACGCGAAGTCGTTGGACTCGCGGACGTTCGTCGAGAACGACGTCCTTACCAGCGCCACGGCGGCTTCGTCCGTCATGGAGATCAGGCGCGTCCACATCAGCTCCAGCGTGACCGCGTCGTACCGGCCCGATTTCTTGTCCTTCATTATTGCTGCCCCTTGCCAGGTTTTGTTTGAGTCTTGAGATGAGACTCTAGAACCATGCCGCGAGGCTGCCCAATGATTTTTGGCGTGCAGGGTAGTCCAATTCGATATACCCTTCCATCGTCCGAACATACAGAACCGCGCAGATCGGTCTACGGCAAGGGGTAAGCAAGAATGAATCACAGGGAAGTCGAGGTGTTTCGCGCCGTCATGCAGACGGGAAGCGCGACGGCGGCGGCGGGGTTGCTGCACACCTCGCAATCCGCGATCAGCAAGGTGATCGCGCAGATGCAACGGCGATCCCGGGTCAAGCTGTTCGAGCTCAGGCGCAGCCGGCTGGTGCCGACGCCCGAGGCGACGGTGCTGTATCGCTCGGTGGTGCGCAGCTATGTCGGACTGGATCTGGTGCGGCAGACGCTGGATGAGTTGCGGACGGGAGGGACCGGGCGCATCGCCATCGGCGCCGCGCCCTCGTTCGCGATGGGGGCGCTGCCGCGCATCGTGCGGGCCTATACGGTGAACAATCCCAATGTGAAGCTGAGCCTGCAGACCATCAATTCGTCGCTGGTGAAGGACGGCGTCGTGTCGGGGACGCTCGACATGGGCGTCGCGCTGAAGGATATCGACGTCGCCGGCGTGGAGTCGCGCACGCTGCTGAAGACGAACCTGGTCTGCGTCATGTCGGCGGAGCACCCGCTGGCCGAGCGGGAGGAGATCTCGATAGACGACCTGGCGCGGATCCCTTATCTCGCGCCCTCGCGCGACTCCGCGTCGCGCGCGCTCTCGGACGCGCCCTTCGTGGCCAGCGGCATCGTGCCGAACGTGGTGGTGGAAACCACCTATGCGGTGAACATCTGCTTCCTGGCGCTTCAGGGCGTCGGTGTCGGCTTGGTCAATCCCCTCATCGCCGCGGAATTCGCGCCGCTGGGCCTGCAGGTGCGGCGCCTGGTGCCGGAGCAGCCGATCGAGATGCTGCTGTTGCTTCCATCGAGCCGCCCCCCGTCCCTGCTGGCGCAGAAACTGATCCAGGAAATCGAGGACTTCTTCGCGGGCGCCGCCAAGCGGCTCAAATAGCCGCCATGGCGGCTATTCCGGCCGGCAGCGGCACCGCGGCGGATCAACCCGGCTTCACGGACACCTTCAGCACGTTGTCGCGCTGGTGGGAAAACAGGTCGTACGCTTCGACGATATTCTCCAGGTCGAACCGGTGGGTCACCATCGCGGAGAGATCCAGCCGGTTGGACTGGATGACGTTCATGAGCCGGCGCATGCGTTCTTTTCCGCCGGGGCACAAGGCGGTATTGATCCGGTGGTCGCCCAGGCCCGCGGCGAACGCGCCGAGCGGGATTTTCAGGTCGCTGGAGTAGACGCCCAGGCTGGACAGGGTGCCGCCGGGTTTCAGCACCCGCAGCGCGGATTCGAAGGTCGCTTGCGAGCCCAGCGCCTCGATGGCCGAATCGACGCCCTTGCCTTGGGTCAGCTTCATTATTTCGTCGACGACGTCGCACTCGTTGATGTTCAGGACGACATCGGCGCCCCACGTCCTGGCCATTTCCAGGCGATGCGCGTTGCCGTCCACGCCGATGACGGTGGTGGCGCCCAGCAGCCGCGCGCCGGCGGTCGCGCACAGGCCGATGGGCCCCTGCGCGAATATCGCGACCGTGTCGCCGATGCGGATGTTCGCGTTTTCCGCCCCCTTGAAGCCGGTGGACATGATGTCCGGGCACATGAGGACCTGGTCGTCGTCGAGGCCGTCGGGAATCGGGGCCAGGTTCGCCTGCGCATCCGGCACCAGCAGGTATTCCGCCTGCGCGCCGTCGATCTTGTTGCCGAAGCGCCAGCCCGCGGTCGCCGCGTAACCATGGCATCCGCATTGCCCGCTGTGCATCAGATAGCTGCCGTCCTGCGAGGGATATCCGTCCTGCGCGGCGTAGGAATTGAAGTTCGGGCATATCGCGCCCGCGATGACGCGCTGGCCTTCGCGATAGCCGGTGACGGCGCTGCCCAGTTTCTCGATGATGCCGACGGGCTCGTGGCCGACGGTCAGGCCCGATGCCACCGGATATTCGCCCTTCAATATGTGCACGTCGGTGCCGCAGATCGTCGTCGTCGTTATCTTCATCAGCGCATCGTTCGGGCCGACGTCCGGAATGGTTTTCTCGCGGATTTCGATCCGGCCGGGTTCCACGAATACGGCGGCTTTCATCGTCTTGCTCATGTTCTTCTCCAGGAATGCGGCGCTTGGGCAAGGCCTGCCCCGGCACGGAAGCCGCAACCGAGCGCTTGCGGTGGGGAAAGCAGGGTCTCTCCAGGCTATTTGGCCCGCATCCGGCAGTCCGCGCTTTGATCCCGGTCAATACGGGCCGGATGGGGCAGGCGGAGACTGAATGAAACGCCGCCACGGGCGGACGGGAAACAGGACTGGACGGCCATGGACGACCTCGCGCTTCTCGATCTCGTGGTGGAGGCGCTTGCGGTCGATCCCGGCATCCGGAGCGAACGGCTGCGCGTGCAGGTGCAGGACGGCGTCGTGGCGTTGTCCGGACGCGTGAACGCCCATGCCGAGAAGATTCGCCTGGCGCGGGTGGTTCGGTGGATACGCGGCGTCGTTGAAATCACGACGGAGGTGCAGGTCACGCATGAGGGCATCGAGACGCCCGGCGACGATGCGCTGTGCGCCCGCATCGCCGACGGTTTGTCCTGGACCGCGACGCTGCCGCCAGGCAGGGTGAAAGTCAGGGTGCGGCGGGGATGGGTCGTCCTGTCGGGCGCCGTCGAATGGGACTATCAGCGCGGGCTTTGCGAGGACGTCGCGGGACGGCTCGCCGGCGTGTCGGGCATTGTCGATCTCCTGACCGTCAAGCCGCGGATGGCCGCCATCGACGTCGAGGCGTGCGCGCAGCGCGCCCTGCGCCGGAATGCCGGGATTCGGTCGGCGGACATAACAGCCAGGTTCGTCGGGGGAAACATGACCCTGACAGGATCGGTGCGGAGCTGGCATGAAAGGAATGCGGTGCGCCGCACGATCTGGTCCGTGCCGGGCGTGACCAGGATCCTGGACCGCATGGTGACGATGCCTCCGCGCGACGAACGATGAATCGTAGGGCCGCACCGGCAGGCTCGCGCCGGCTTCGATCGAACGCGCATCCGCGCAAGGTCGGAGAAATCAACAAGGAGACGACCGTGATAAACAATGTCCTGATTCCGACTGATGGTTCCGAATGCGCGACCGCGGCGCTCGAGCGCGGGGTTTCCCTGGCGGCCGACCTGAAGGCGAAGGTGACCTTCCTGATGGTGAGGGAGCCTTTCCGTATGCTTTCCGCCGAATCCGCGCAGATCGAGCGGGTCAAAAGCGAGTTCACCCAATATGAGACCGACAGGGCTCGCGGCGTCCTGGAGCGCGCCACGGCCATCGCCGCGAAAGCGGGGGTCGCTTGCGCCGCCTTGCAGGTCGAACACGCGCGGCCCTACGAGGCGATCATCGAGGCGGCCCGGAAATGCGAGGCCGACATCATCGCCATGGGCTCGCACGGCTTGGGGGGCGTCCGGGCGGTGGTGCTCGGCAGCGTTACGCAGAAAGTGCTGACGCATTGCCTGATTCCCGTCCTCGTGTATCGCTAGACCGGCATCCATGCCGCTTTTCCGGGAGAAAATCATGGGCGATAGGGATTTGCGTAGATTGGTCTTGGACGAGCTGGAGTTCGATCCCAGCATCGACGCGAGAAACATAGGCGTGGCGGTGCAGGAGGGCATCGTGACCCTCACGGGACACGTCACGTCGTTCGCGGAGAAATACAACGCCGAGCGCGCGGTGCAGCGCGTCAAGGGCGTGCGGGGCCTGGCGCAGGAATTGGAGGTGCGCCTGTCGCCGGCGGTGCACGCCGAGGACGACAAGTTGGCCAAGCGGGTCGCCGACATGCTGGCATGGGACTCCTCGGTGCCGGCGGAGAAGGTGCACGTCAAGGTCCAGAACGGCTGGGTCACGCTGAGCGGCCTGGTCGACTGGGATTACCAGCGCCGCAGTTGCGAAAGCACGGTGCGGCGGCTGGCCGGCATCCGCGGGATCCTGAACGACATCAAGGTGGCGGAACGCGTGCACGCCGGCGACGTCAGGGCCTGCGTGGACAAGGCCCTGCAACGGAGCGCCGAAATCGAGGCCAAGGGAATACGCCTGCAGGTGCTGGGCGGTTCGGTGACGCTGTCGGGACAGGTTCACAGTTGGCACGAACGCAATGCCGTGCAGAAGGCGGTGTGGGCCGTGCCGGGCGTGACCGCGGTCGTCAATCAACTGGACGTTTCGTGACGGACGGCAGCGCGGTGGCGGATGTATCGCCCGGCGACGGCATGTTCATCATGTTCATCATGTTCACCCGTCGCCGGCATGCTCCAGCCCCGGCATGTCCAGTATGCGTATGACGCGCCCTTCCCATTGCACCAGGCCACGGCGGCGGAAGCGGGAAAATACCCGGCTGACGGTTTCCAGGGTCAGTCCGAGGTGAGCCCCGATGTCTTCCCGGCTGATGCACAAGGGAAACAAGGACGAATTGGCCGTGCGTTCCCCGAAGCGGGCGCCCAGGTCCAGCAGAAACGCGGCGACGCGCTGCTCGGCGTTCCGGTTCGCCACCAGCATGAGCAGGTTTTCCCTGTCCGAGGTTTCCTTGCTGAGCAGGCGCTTCATGCCCCGATGCACTTCGGGCAGGGCGTCGGCCACCGCCTCGGCCCGCAGAAACGGCAGGGTGCATACCTGCATGTCCAGCAGCGCGACGGCCTCCGATTCGTGCCGCCCCGTGGCGATGCCGTCGGTGCCGAAGCATTCGCCCCTGATCTTGAAGCCGGTGATCTGCTGCCGCCCTTCGCGATCGATCCGAACGCTCTTGCACATGCCGCAGCGGGGCGTGAACAGGTTGCGCAACGCGTCGCCGGCGCGATAGATCGATTCTCCCGCCTGGACGGCGCGGACGCCGATCTGCGTATCCAGGGCGGATACAAGGCCCCCGCCGCCCAGGGCGGCGATCTGGCACATGCTGCCCGCATCGCATTGCGAGCATGGCGACGATGAAGGATGGCTGGCGGAGCCCGCGGCTCGCAGCCAGGTGATGTTTCTCGCCCGCGTGCGAGAAACGCTGTTTTCGACGGTACGCATGGTCTTCCACCTTGTTCGTGCGGCGTCGGGTCGACGTGACGAGCGAAGCGGCTGTCCCAGGATGAGGCAGGCGCCACGATCGCCAACCCGGACGGTCCGCGTCGGAATGGATAGGGGCGATTCTGTAGCGTCTTTTGTATGGATGATATTGCCGATCGATGAAGCCGACAGTCAAAAGCATGACATTTGGATTGCTACCGACGTACTACCTGGACGCCACGCGGCCGTCTGTCGGCGCGATCACGCTCCCGTGTTGATGAGCGCGCGCAGCATGTCGCGCCGGCTGACGATGCCGACGAGTTTTCCGTGGCTGGTTATCGGGACGCGCTTGATCCTGTGCTTGTCGAGAATATCGGCGATCTCGGCCAGGGAGGCGGACTCGTCGAGCGTGATGACGGGGGCCGACATGATGGTGCCGACGCTGCGCTCGCTCAGTTGCAGGCTGTGCAGGAAGGCCTCGTTTAGCGGTTCGCCCTCCGCGAGCAGGGCCAACCAATGATCCAGCCTTGCCTGGTGCATGCTGCCCTGCCGGTGCACGATATCGCCTTCGCTCACGATCCCCAGGACGGCATCGCCGGCGCCCGTGACGATAACCGCGCTTATCTGCCGGTCCACCATGAGGCGTATGACGCTGGCGACGGATGCGTGCACGGAAACCGTAATCGGCTGTCTGGTCATGATGTCGCGGGCCAACATGGTGCTTCTCCTCGATCGGACGCAACCGCGGCCACCGCGCCGCATGGATGGATTCCTGTGATTCCATCCACCAAAGTAAGCGTTCGAGGACAGGCGACGTTTGACCTGAATCAAACCGGATCGCGGGTCTGGCCGGTTTTTCCCGGCGCCGGCATCCCTGCATGGGGCTTTTCCTTTTCAGCCCTTGCTTCCCCGGCCCTTGGTCCCCCGGGCCCTTAGTCCCCCAGCCACTTCCCCTCCAGCCACGTTCCGGACCGGATCGCTTCCTTCGCCACCTGTCCCAGCAATTCCACCGCGCACCGGACGTGATGGCCGCTGGGGCGGTTGGTCGGTAGCGCGAGGACGATGGTTCGCGTGATGTCGGGGTCCGTAAGCGGCGCGCCCGACAGTCGGCGGGCGCGCAGGTCGTCGGCGACGGCGATGGGCGGCAGTATGGTCCAGCCATGGCCGCTCAGCACCAGGTTGCGCTGCACGCTCAGCGCGTTGGTCTCCGCGGCGATCTGCAGGGTGACGTGACTGACCGCGCAGGCGTGCTCCACCAGCGTGCGTAGGCCGTGGGGCGCGCTGGGAAGCACCAGTTTCTGATCCACCAGGCTTGCCAGGGGAAGGGGGGATTTGCGCCGCAATTGCACGCTGGCCGGCGCGATGACCCAAAGCGGCTCGTCGATCAGCGGGGAGGTCTGGATGTTCGGCGAACTCTCCGCGCCATAGAGCAGGGCCCCGTCTATCTCGCCCGATTCCAGCCAGTTCAACAGCGTGCCCGCGTAACCCATGGTGAGACGGAGGCGTATGCCTGGGTATTTGGCGGTAATGGCGCCCACCAGCGCGCTGGACAGCATTTCTATGGTGCTGGGCAACAAACCCAGCGTGACCAGGCCGTTCACTTCCGATTGCGCGTCGCCGCCGACCTCGGCCCGCGCCCTGTCCAGCTCCAGGAGGGCGCGCCTGGCGTAGCCGACGAGGGCCTGGCCCGCCGCCGTGAGCACCATGCCGTGGCGGGAACGCTTGAACAGCGGGGTTCCTATATCTTCTTCCAGCAGTCTCAATTGCCGCGACACCGCGGGTTGGACCAGGTGCAGCATGTCCGCCGCCCGCGTCACGTTTCCGGTCTCGGCGACGGTCAAGAAGGCGCGTAGCTGTTTGAATTCCATCGCGGTGTCCGATCTCAAACTGTGATTGCAGGATGCCGAAATTCTATTTCAATTCACCCGGGATCAGATCTTATGATTTCTCGATCATTAATCCTACGGTGACAACAAGATGAACGCACCCGCGGCGGCTCCCGCCTGGCAGGAGACGATTTTCAAGATCCTGAAGGCGGGCGGCACACGCCAGATCGCCTATGTTCCCGACGCCGGCCATTCCCACGTCATACGCAGCGCGATCGCGGATCCCGACATCCAGGACATCGTGCTGACCACCGAGGAGGAGGGCGTGGCCCTCGCCAGCGGCGCATGGCTGGGCGGGCAGCGCGCCGTGCTGCTGATGCAGAGCAGCGGCGTCGGCAACTGCGTGAACATGTTCTCGTTGCTGAAAGCGGCGGATTTCCCCTTCTTCACGCTGGTCACGATGCGCGGCGAATATGCGGAATTCAATCCCTGGCAGGCGCCGATGGGACAGGCCACCCAGGGCGCCCTGGAATTGATGGGCATCCACGTGCTGCGCGTCAATCACCCGGACGAGGTCGAGGAAATCGTCTCGGCCGGCTTCGACGAGGCCTTCGAGGCGGGCGGGAAAGTGGCGGTTCTGCTGGGACAGAGCCTGATCGGCAGAAAGAAGTGGGAGCGCAAATAATGAACCAGAAATCTTCCGGTGCAGGCGTCGGCCGGCGCGCCTTCGTTTCCGCCTTGCTGGCGAAAACGCCCGAGGCATTGGTGGTGACGGGTCTCGGCTCGGCGTCCTACGACGTTTTCGCGGCGGGCGACCGCGACGAGAATTACTATCTGTGGGGCGCCATGGGCGGTTCCGTGCCGCTGGGCCTGGGCCTGGCCCTGGCCCAGCCCGAAAAACAGGTGGTGGTGGTCACGGGCGACGGCGAAATGTTGATGGGTATCGGCAGCCTTGGTACCGTGGCGGTCAAGCAGCCGAAAAACCTGACCGTCGTGGTGCTCGACAATGGCCATTTCGGTGAAACCGGCATGCAGCGCAGCCATTCGGGCCTGGGTTCCAGCCTGGTGGCGATCGCCCGGGGATTCGGCATCGAGGATGCCTTTACGGTCGATACGCTGGAAGGGCATGAAACGGTGGCCGAGCGTATCCGGCAGCGCAAGGGCGTAGCCTTTGCGCAGGTGTTCATCGAAGCGGATGAGCCGCCGCGGGCGCTGCCGCCCCGCGACGGTCCTTTCGTCAAGAACCGGTTCCGCGCCGCGCTGGGCCTGGCGCCGTTCTAGATCGAAACGAACACGGCTTGCGGCCAGCCACGAGGAGGATATATGAAGCGCTATTCGTTGCGTATCAACGGCCAGTCGGTGGACCCCCGGGGCGGCGCCTGGTTCGAGTCCCAGAACCCCTATACCGGGCAGGCCTGGGCGGAGATCCCCCGTGGCAACGCCCAGGACGTCGATGCCGCCGTCCGCGCCGCGCATGCGAGTTTTCAGGGCGAGTGGGGCGCGTTGACGGCGACGCAACGGGGCGCGCTGATGCGCAAGCTGGCCGACCTGATCGCGCGAGACGCCCAGAAGCTCGCGGCGACCGAAGTGCGCGACAACGGCAAGCTGATCGCCGAAATGCAGGGCCAGTTGAACTACATCCCCCAGTGGTTCCACTATTACGGCGGCCTCGCCGACAAGATCCAGGGCAGCACGCTGCCGCTGGACAAGAAAGGCTACTTTGCCTACACGCGCCACGAACCGCTCGGCGTGGTCGCGGCGATTACGCCGTGGAATTCGCCGCTGCTATTGCTGGCGTGGAAACTCGCGCCGGCGCTCGCGGCCGGCTGCACGGTGGTCGTGAAGCCTTCGGAATTCACCTCGGCGTCCACCCTGGAGTTCGCGGAACTCTTCGAGGAAGCCGGCTTCCCGGCGGGCGTCTTCAACGTGGTCACGGGTTTCGGCGGAGAAGTCGGCTCCGCGCTGGTGGAGCATCCGCTCGTGGCGAAAGTCAGCTTCACGGGATCCGACGCCACGGGGCGGCTGATCAATGAGAAGGCGGGCAAGCTGCTCAAGCACACCTCCATGGAGCTGGGCGGGAAATCCCCCAACATCGTGTTCGACGACGCGGACCTGGAACAGGCGGTTTTCGGCGCCATTTCCGGGATATTCGCCGCGACGGGGCAGACCTGCATCGCCGGCTCCCGCTTGCTGGTGCAGGAAAGCATCCATGACGATTTCGTCGAGCGGCTGTTGGCGGTGGCCCGGACGGCGCGCATGGGGGATCCCATGGATCCCGATACCCAGGTCGGCCCGGTCACCACGCCGCCGCAGTACGAAAAAGTCTTGCAATACATCGACATCGCGAACAAGGAGGGCGCCACGGCGGTCCTGGGCGGCAAGAAGGGGACCGGCGAGGCATGCGGCAAGGGATGGTTCGTCGAGCCCACGATTTTCACCGGCGTGCGCAACGATATGCGCGTCGCCCAGGAGGAAGTGTTCGGCCCCGTGCTGTCGATCATCAAATTCCGGGACGAGACGCATGCCCTGGAAATCGCCAACGACGTTCGTTTCGGGCTGGCCGCCGCGGTCTGGACGAGCGACATCGGCCGGGCGATCCGGATGTCCGAAAAGCTCCAGGCCGGGACGGTCTGGGTCAACACCTACCGGGCGGTCAGCTTCATGGCGCCGTTCGGCGGCTACAAGGATTCGGGGCTGGGACGGGAAAACGGGATAGACGCGATACGCGAGTACCTGCAGACGAAATCCGTCTGGATCAATAGCGGCGCCGTCACGGGCAACCCCTTCGTCATGCGGTAGCGGCCGCTGCGTGGGACCTGGCGGGGCCCCGTTTTTTCGGCCGCGCGCTAGGGGCGCGTGTCGCCGCCCGCCCAGGTGGCGGGCCAGGCCCCCGAGTCCACCATGTCCTTCAGCACTTCCCAGATCAACCGCTTCACCGCGATGGCGCCCGTCGAGGCGGTGCGGCCCGTATTGGTCGCGCAAACGACGCGGCGCAAAAAACCCGGGCTGTCGATGATGGCCGTCTGCAGACGGCCCGCCATGACTTCGGCCGCGACCGCCGCGTGGGGAAGTATCGTGCTGCCTATTCCCGCCTCGGCGGCAAGCTTGGCGCTCCCCAATGAGTCGATTTCGGCGATCACGTTCAGTTCGACGCCGCGCGGTTCGCAGGCTTCGTCGATGCCGCGGCGCAGGCCGTGCTCCTTGCTCGGCAGCACGAGGGGTTCTTCCGACAGCGCGGTGATCGGCAATGTCTTGGGGAGTTTCTTTCCCTGCGCCGTGGAAACGAAGACCAGCCTGTCGTCGAGCAACAGCGTTTTCTGGATGCTTTCCTCGGGAGACTCGCCGAACATGAGGGTCAGATCCAGGCGGCCCGACAGCAGCCACTCGCGTAAATGGCCGCTATACCCTTCGACCAGTTTCAACTTGACCTCCGGCAGCCGCGTCCTGCATGCCACGAGGATAGGCAGCGTGGCCACCAGCGCCACGGTGGTGGGAAGGCCCAGGGCGACTTCGCCGCGGGGCACGGTGCCCACGTTGCGCGCGGCCGCGCAGGCGCGGTCGGTGTCGATGAGTATGGCCCGGGCATGTTCGAGCAGGACCTTGCCTGCTTCCGTCGGCGCCATGCCGCGGCTCGATCGCTCGAAGAGTTTCGTGCCCACTTCTTCCTCGAGGGCGGATATCTGCTGTCCCAGCGCCGGTTGGGCGATGTGCAGCCGATTGGCGGCCTTCAACAGGCTGCCGGCGTCGCAGACGCCCACGAAATACCGTAAATGCCTGAGTTCCATGGATCTTCCGCCTGTCGTCTGGGTAGCTGTAAAAAGTATAGCGGATAGGCGTAATAAGTATTTCTCAGATAGCTCGCCAGGGCGCAGAATTCGGAATGACATTCCGATCGCAGCGACGCCCATGTTCTGCCGCAAGCGGAAAACCCACTATGGAGATACCGATGGCGGAACAGCCTCAAGACCTCGGAAGCTGGATTGGACGGACGGAAACCCTCAACGACCTCGTCACCGAAACGCCGGTGCGAGGCCTGCGGGCCCTGCTGGATATCGACGACAAGGCCATCGCCGACCTCGCGCTGCTGCCGCCGGCCTGGCACTGGATGTTCTTCGCGCCCATCGCCAGGCAGTCCGAAATCGGCGCCGACGGCCATCCCCGGCGGGGCGGCTTCCTGCCGCCCGTGGCCTTGCCCCGCAGGATGTGGGCCGGCAGCGAGTTGCAATTCCACCGCCCCATCCGGGTCGGCGACTCGCTGGCGCGCACCTCGCGCATCGCGGACGTGCGCGAGAAGGCGGGCCGCACCGGACCGCTGGTCTTCGTCACGGTGAATCACGAACTGTCGGTGGACGGGGCGCTGGCCATATCCGAGCGCCAGGACATCGTCTATCGCGAAATGCCGCAGGCGGACGAGCCCGCGCCCGCCAGTGTTGCCGCGCCCGCCGATGCGCAGTGGACGCGCCGCATCGTTCCCGATCCCGTGATGCTGTTTCGTTATTCGGCGTTGACGTTCAACGGGCATCGTATCCACTACGACCGGTCCTACGCGACCTCGGTCGAGCATTATCCCGGCCTGGTCGTGCACGGTCCGTTGATCGCGACCTTGCTGCTCGATCTGCTGCGCCGCGAATTGCCCGATGCCACGGTCACCCATTTCAAGTTCCGCGCGGTCAAGCCGCTGATCGATACGCAATCCTTCCATGTCTGCGGCCGCATGGAGGACGCGGAGACGGTGAAGTTGTGGGCGAAAAATGAAAACGGCGACTTGACGATGGATGCCGTCGCCATGGTTGCACGCTAACCCCCTATTCGAGAGACATTCCATGTTCAATGACATTGACGAGTATCAGGACATCCGCGACGCCGTGCGGCAATTGTGTAAACAGTTCCCGGACGAGTATTTCCGCAAGATCGACGAGGAAAAGGCCTATCCGGAAAAGTTCGTCGATGCGCTCATCGAGGCGGGCTGGCTGGCCGCGATGATTCCCGAGGAATATGGCGGCACCGGGTTGGGGCTGACCGCCGCCACGGTCATCATGGAAGAGATCAACCGGTCCGGCGGCAACGCGGGCGCGGTCCATGGCCAGATGTACAACATGGGCACCCTGCTGCGGAACGGCAGCAAGGCCCAGAAAGAAAAATATCTTCCCCGTATCGCCGCGGGCGAACTGCGCATCCAGTCCATGGCCGTCACCGAGCCGACCACCGGCACGGACACGACGAAGATCAAGACCACCGCGGTGAAGAAGGACGGCCGATACGTCGTCAACGGCCAAAAGGTCTGGATCTCGCGCGTGCAGCATTCCGACCTGATGATCCTGCTGGCGCGGACCACGCCGCTGGCCGAGGTCAAGCGCAAATCCGAGGGCATGTCGATCTTCATCGTCGACCTGCACGAGGCCATCGGCAAGGGGCTGACGGTGCGTCCGATCCCCAACCTGGTCAACCATGAAACGAACGAGCTGTTCTTCGAGAACCTGGAAATTCCCGAGGAAAACCTGATCGGCGAGGAAGGCCGGGGATTCAAGTACATCCTCGACGGACTGAACGCGGAACGGACGCTGATCGCGGCCGAGTGCATCGGCGACGGCTACTGGTTCATCGAACGGGCGCGCCGCTACGCGAACGAACGCATCGTGTTCGACCGGCCCATCGGCAAGAACCAGGGCGTGCAGTTTCCCATCGCCGACGCCTTCATCGAGGTAGAGGCGGCGAACCTGATGCGCTTCGAGGCGGCCCGTCGTTTCGACGCGCACCAGGATTGCGGGGCGCAGGCCAATATGGCGAAATACCTGGCGGCCAAGGCCAGTTGGGAAGCGGCGAACGTCTGCCTGCAGACGCATGGCGGTTTCGGCTTCGCCAACGAATACGACATCGAGCGCAAGTTCCGCGAGACCCGGCTTTACCAGGTCGCGCCGATTTCCACGAACCTGATCTATTCCTACGTCGCGGAGCACATCCTGGGGCTGCCGCGCTCCTTTTGAGGCCATCGGGAGAGCGCGCGGGATCGCGCCGGCGCAAGCCCGCGTATCGGCCGCGCCATTGGAGAAGATTGGAGAAGGGTAGATCATGGAAAAGAAATTGCCGCTCAGCGGCATCACCGTCATTTCGCTCGAACACGCCATCGCGGCGCCGTTCTGCACGCGCCAGCTCGCCGACATGGGGGCGCGCGTCATCAAGGTGGAGCGTCCGGGGCAGGGCGACTTCGCCCGCGCCTACGACGAACGCGTGCATGGATTGGCTTCGCACTTCGTGTGGACCAACCGGTCGAAGGAAAGCCTGACCCTGGACGTCAAGCAGCAGGGCGCGCGCGACGTATTGTTCAAGTTGCTGGAGCAGGCCGACGTGCTGGTGCAGAACCTGGCGCCCGGCGCGGCGGCCCGGCTGGGGCTTTCCTACGAAGCCCTGGCGCCGCGGCATCCCAGGCTCATCGTCTGCGACATCTCGGGCTACGGAGACAATGCGGCCGCGCCGGGGCCTTACCGCGACAAGAAAGCCTATGACCTGTTGATCCAGAGCGAATCGGGATTCCTCTCCGTGACCGGCACGCAGGACGAGCCGTCCAAGGCGGGCTGCTCGATCGCCGACATCGCGGCGGGGATGTATGGCTATTCGAATATCCTCACCGCGCTGATGGAACGCCAGCAGACGGGGCGCGGCAAGCGCATCGATATCTCGATGCTGGAAAGCATGACGGAGTGGATGAGCTACCCGCTCTATTACGCCTTCGACGGCGCGCCGCCGCCGCGGCGCAGCGGCGCGGCGCACGCCACGATCTATCCCTACGGTCCTTTCCCCACGGGCGATGGCCGTAACGTGATGCTGGGCCTGCAGAACGAGCGCGAGTGGGCGGTTTTCTGCGCAAAGGTGCTGCGGCAGCCCGAGCTTGCCGAGGACGCGCGCTTTTCCTCGAACAGCAGGCGGGTCGAGAACCGGTCGGCGCTGCGCGACCGCATCGTGTCCGCGTTTTCCGGGCTGTCGGCGGCCGAGGCGCTGAGCCGGCTGGACGAAGCCGGCATCGCCAACGCGCAGATGAATGAAATGGCCGACGTCTGGAATCATCCCCAATTGAGCGCGCGTTCACGCTGGGTGGATATCGGCACGTCGGCCGGCCCGGTGCCGGCGCTCCTGCCGCCGGGCATCGCCGACCCCGAGGGGGCGAGAATGGATCCGGTGCCGGCGCTCGGGCAGCACACGGACGCCATCCTGGCCGAACTGGGGTATTCCGGGGACGCGATCTCGTCGCTCAAGGCGTCCGGGGCGGCATAGGCTGGCCTGCTTTATTACGCCTTGCCCGCCGCCACGTTCACGCTGATGGCGATGATGAAGACGTTGAAGAAGAAGGCGATGACGCTGTGCATCAGGGCCATGCGCCGGACGCGCCGATTCACGATCTGCACGTCCGATACCTGGAAGGTCATTCCCAGCACCAGCGCGAAATACGCGAAGTCCCAATAATCGGGTTCTTCCGTGCCGGGAAAATCCAGGCCCTTGTGCGCGTTGGCATGATCGCCATAGTAGGTGTGCGCATAATGCAGCGCGAAGATCATGTTCATGTAGAGCCAGGACATGACGATGGTGATGGCGGCCGCGAGCACGCTCACCGCGCCGCCCGATCCGCCCTGGCCGCGCAGCTCCACCCACAACGCCACCATGATCATGCAGGACAGCGCCACGCTGCTCCACAACACGCCGAAGCGTCCCACATCCTGCTGCCTGGCGCGCAGGCGCATGGACGCCGGACTGGCCTGGGCGAAAACGCGGGCGGTCGCCAGCAGGAACACCAGCGCGCCGACGTCGAATCCGAGCAGCAGCGAGAGGCTGGGCGGACACCCCAATGCGTAGGCGCTTCCTCCCGCGGCCAGCAGCAGCACGCCGCACAGGAGCAGCCGGAGGTGCGCGTGAAGAAAAGGCAGGTTGTCGGAAGACGCGCCAGCATCCTCGGTCCGCGGCTTGTCGGAAATCGGCTTCGTCATGGCATGCTCCGGCATGGTCCAATTCATTCGGGAGCCATAACGCTACCCGATCGCCGGCGAACCGGCCAGCGAGCGGGCCAGCCAACGGATTCCGTCTCGCGCGACGGACCGGCGTTGCCGATGCAAATCCGCTACCAGGGCGATTGAGGGAGTGTCGGCAAACGCTTGGATCATCCGGGATGGCCGATCCCGCAAACTCCATTGGACGCCATGCAGGACGTCGTTCTCAAATAAGACGACAGTGTGACGGAAGTGTTCAAGGGTCACCGAAGTGGGGTGTCCCGGATGCTGTTTGCCTCGATGGCGCGCGATTTTCGGTGTATTCCTTCTGTCGCACCTGTAACGGCCGCCGAAACTTTGTGGCTGATATGATCGGCGCTCGCAAAAAGTCGGTCCCGGCGTGCTGTCGTCGACTCGTGCATGCGCGTGGCCGGCATACAGGAATTTTTCGTCAATCGAACAGTCCGTTTCCGGACGTGGAGGCCCACGCATGATTCGCCGTAGCACGCTCGCCTGGACAACCGCCGCACTTGCGCTGTGCGCCGCATCAACCGCATTCGCCCAATCCGACCGCGAAGTCGTCGAGAGCACCGTGGCGCGCAGCGCCAACGTGTGCCCCGGTCACAGCAAGGACCGCACCACGCCGACGGTCAAGCTGGTGCCCGTGGGCGGTTTGCGCGTCCTGCTGGACAAGGGTCTGGTGATGTGCCCCGACCGCCGCCTGGATGCCGATGCCCCCGCGGTCTGGTATGGCCAATGGGGCGTGTATGCCTGGAACCCCGAGGTGGCGGACGCCGGCAAGGTGGTCGCCGCGCAGATCGACAAGATGACGCGCGACGAAAGCTTCCCCACCGACACCCTGGTGTGGGGCCCCAAGGGCGAGGAATTGAAGAACCGCACCGTGCCCGCTTTCGAACCGCGCCCGGGCGCGGCGGTGCGCGTGAAAGTGCACTGATCGTTGCCATGGGCGGCGCCGGCGCCACGGCCGGCGCGCGCCTGCCCCGGGTGTGACCGCGGCCGTCTCGGGCCGGAAAGGCCGGAAATCGGCCGCGCCATGAAGCGCTCCGGCAAGCTCCCCATTCATTCGAAAACCATAGCGGCTATCGGCCATCCGTGAGCCGATTGGCACGCCTGTGTCTATAAAAATCCATATAAATTAACGGCTTATAGATTTGAACATTGTCGATGTCGACAATGTTCAAGAATCGAGGGTATGATTTTTCCCGAACGCGATACGCCCCTCGCCGCGGGAATGCGTGTCGACCATCACGAGGAGAGAGACATGAGTGAACTTGTAGTGAGGCCGCTGGGATATGCCGCCGGCGCGTCCGTGACGGGCCTGGATTTGCGCAAGGGATTGCAAGCGGATCAATTGGCGCGAGTGAAGGCCGCCTGGCGCGAACACCTGGTCCTGGTATTTCCGGACCAGGACCTGGACGCGGAGCAGTTGATTGCGTTTACCCGGAATTTCGGCGAAGTCGAGCGTAACGACAGCGTGCCCTATTACCGCGACCCGAATCATCCCGAAGTGCTGCTGGTGACCAACAAGCCCCGCGACGGCAAGCCCTCGCAGACGCGCAATACCGGCCGCAACTGGCATTCGGACCTGAGCTACACCAACCGTCCGGCGATGGGATCGGTGTTGATGTGCAAGGAGAAGCCGCCGGTGGGCGGCGACACGATGTTCGCCAACATGTACATGGCCTACGATGCGCTGAGCGACCGGCTCAAGCATTTTCTCGACGATATGCACGCCGTGCACGACATCAGCCTGATCAAGGGCTTCGAACGCCGCGATCCCGCGCAGATTGCCGAGTTGAAAAAACGCAACCCTCCCATCGCGCATCCCGTCGTGCGCACGCACCCCGAGACCGGCAGGAAGCTGCTGTTCATCAGCGATCGCGTGCGCGCTTTCGTGGGCATGCCGGAAGAGGAGAGCCGTCCCATCCTCGACTTCCTCAATCGCCACGCGACCTCGCCGGAGTTCGTCTACCGGCATCGCTGGTCGGTGAACGACATCGTCATGTGGGACAACCGTTGCACGCTGCATATCGCCTTGCCGGATTTCGACCAGACCAAGCCGCGCCACATGATGCGATGCTCTTTGCTGGGCGAACCGTCGGGTTACGTGATCCAGGATGAATCGCCGATGGACGAGCAGGCGGCGCGCAGCGCGATCGCGGCAGTGTCCTGATCGCCATCTATAAAAAATGAGAATGGGCGATCGTCCGCGCGGCGGCCTTCGTCCCATGAAAATGAAAGGCCGAGGAGACAAAAAATGTTCGGAACATCAGGAAAGGCATGGGCCCGCAAGGCATTGGCGGCGTTCTTCTGTGCGCTGGCGCCGTTCTGGCTCGGGCTCGCCAACGCGGATCAACCGATCCGCTTGATGGTGGGCTTCCCGCCGGGCGGGACGACGGACGTCATCGCGCGCCTGGTCGCGCAGCGCATGGCGGAAGACCTGAAGACCTCCATCGTGGTGGAGAATCGCGGGGGCGCCAGCGGCAACCTGGCGGCCTCGCTGGTGGCCAAGTCCGATCCGGACGGCAAGACCTTGCTCTTCGTGCCCAGCAGCCACGCCACCAATGCTTCCTTGTATACGAACCAGCCGTTCGACACCGTCAAGAGCTTCAGGGCGATCGGGCTGGTGGCGGTGACGCCCTATGTGCTGGTCGTGAATCCGAAAGTCGCGGCGCACAACGTGAAGGACTTCGTGGCCTACCTGAAGGCCCATCCGGGGAAGGTGGAGTTCGCGTCCGCGAGCCCCGGCACCGGCCAGCATCTGGCGGCCGAATTGTTCAAGACGGAAGCCGGGGTCGACATCGTCCACGTGCCCTACAAAGGGAGCGCCGCCGCCTTGCCTGACCTGATCGGCGGCCGCGTGCCCATGATGTTCGACAACATCGCGGTGATGCTGCCGCACATCCAGGACGGCTCGTTGCGGCCGCTGGCGATCACGTCCCGCACGCGGTCCCGCTTCCTGCCCCAGACGCCGACGATGGCCGAAAGCGGCTATCCCAACTTCGAGGTGCTGGGATGGTTCGCGCTGCTGGCGCCCGCGAATACGCCGGAGGCCATCATCAGCGCGTACCACGCGTCCCTGAAGAAAGTCGCCGCGAATCCCGACTTCATTGCGCAGGTGGGAAAGCTGGGCGGCGAGGTCGTCGTCCGCAGTCCTGCGGAAACCGACGCCTTCATCGCCGCGGAAGTCGAAAAGTGGGGGAAGGTCATCCGCTCGGCCAACATCCAGATCAATTGAGCGGCGGCTGGCTCGTGGCGGTGGCGGCGGCCCGGGCGAAGAATGGAATCTCTGCGGATATACTACACGGCACTACGCCAACTCATCGCGGGTCCAACACCGCCGCCATCAGTCTGCCTCTATGACGCCAACATCCAAGCCAGCCGCGGACGACGTGCTTCCACTGGGTCGCAGGTCGAAATCCCTACCTGAGCAGATGGCGGACCAGCTCCAGCAGTCCATACAGAACGGCGATTTCGGGCCGGGCGACCGGCTGAAGGAAGAAACCTTGGCGGACCGCTTCGCCGTCAGCCGGACCACGGTGAGGGAGGCGATCGGCGCGCTGGAACGCCGGGGCTTGATCGAGCGGGTTCCCCGATTCGGCGCGCGCGTGCGGGAGATCGATGCCGAAGGCATCGAGGAAATCTTCTGTATTCGCGCGCAATTGCTGGGCTTGGCGGCGGCGCGGGTCGCGCTGTCGAAGGATGCGGCGGTGCTGCAGCAATTGCGCGCCCAGGTCGAGCGCCTGCGCCAGCTTGCCGGCAAGCCCTCGACCTCGCCGGCGGCCTACGGGAAGGTCTCGATCGAGACCCAGCAGTTGCTGATCAATGCGGTGGGCTGGAAGCAGTTGCCCTTGATGTACGAGGGATTGAGCAACCAGATTCTCTGGAAGGTCTCGGTCCGGGGAAAGTCGCTCAGCTTCCAGACAGCGCAGCGGCGCAGCGAATCCGCTTCCGATTGGCAACGGCTGCTGACCGCCGTGGAGGCCGGCGATCCGGCCCGGGCGGAAGAGGGCGCCAAGCTGCTGCTCGGCGCCTCCTACCGGGCCGTCAAGGACCGGCTGGGCTGAGGCGCGGCTGCCGTCCGGTAACGGCGTCGTCGCGGCGCGTCAGGACGCCGGCCCCACCGATACCGCCGGCGCATCCCGCAACAGCACGCCGCCATCCACCTGGCTGACCGCGGTCCGTCCGCAGAACGCCATGGTGAGATCCAGTTCCTTATGGATGATTTCCAGGGCCCGGGTGACGCCGGCTTCGCCCATCGCGCCCAGGCCGTAGAGCATGGCGCGGCCGATGAAGACGCCGCGCGCGCCCAGGGCCAGGGCCTTGAGCACGTCCTGGCCGCTGCGCACGCCGCTGTCCAGATGGACTTCGGTCTGCGCGCCCACGGCGTCGACGACCGCCGGCAGGGCGCGGATGCTGGATGGCGCGCCGTCCAGTTGGCGGCCGCCGTGGTTGGAGACGACGATGGCGTCGGCGCCGATACGCCGCGCCTGGCGGGCGTCTTCCGGGTCCAGTATGCCCTTGAGGATGAGCTTGCGGTCCCAGATCCGGCGTATCCAGGCGATGTCGTCCCACGTCATCGACGGATCGTAGTTGCGGGAGCTCCAGTCGGCCATCGAGGCCATGTCGCCGACGCCGTCGGCATGCCCGACGATGTTGCCGAAGGTCCGGCGCTTGGTTCGCAGCATGCGCAGGCACCAGCCGGGCTTGCCGGCCATGTTGAGCATGTTGAGCAAGGTGAGCCGGGGCGGCGCGCTCAGGCCGTTCTTCAAGTCCTTGTGGCGCTGTCCGCTGATGGGCAGGTCCAGCGTCAGCACCAGCGCGTCGCAGTGCGCGGCGTGCGCGCGTTGCACCAGCCTTTCCACGAAGCGCCGGTCGCGCATCATGTATAGCTGGAACCAGAACGGATGGCCGCCGGTGGCCTCGGCGATGTCCTCGATGGAACAGATGCTGACCGTCGACAGGGTGAAGGGAATGCCGAAGCGTTGCGCGGCCCGCGCGGCCAGGATTTCGCCGTCCGCGCGCACCATGCCCGTCAGGCCGGTGGGCGCGATGGCGACCGGCATGCTGACCGCGCGGCCCAGCATCGTCGCCTGCGTACTGCGCGCGGTCAGGTCCACCGCCACGCGCTGGCGCAGCAGCATGCGCTGGAAATCCGCTTCGTTGGCGCGGTACGTGGATTCGGTCCAGGAGCCGACGTCGACATAGTCGTAGAACATTTTCGGCACGCGGCGGCGCGCCAGGACCCGCAGGTCCTCGATGCAGGTGATGCTGGTCATGGCCCGGTCCTATCCGCGCGGGCGGGCATTCCGATTCTTCTGCCTCGCTTCTTCATACGGTGACGTGCGCATCATGGATGACCTTGGCCCACTTGGTCTTTTCCTCGTCGATGAAGGCCGCGAAATGTTCGGGGCTGCCGCCGCCGTCCTCCGCGCCGTAGGTCTTCATTTTCTCGACGACGTCGGGTTGCCGCAGGATGGCGTTGAGGTCGGTGTTCAGGCGCTTCACCAAGGCCGGATCCAGGCCCGCCGGCCCCACCAGGCCATACCAGGTGCTGGCGTCGAAGCCGGGATAACCCAGCTCGGCCACCGTGGGCACGTTGGGCTGCGCGGGCGACCGGCGCAGGCGGGTCTGCGCGATGGCGACCAGCTTGCCGCTGGCGACCTGCGGCGTGGCCGAGGGCATGGTCTCGAAGCTGTAGTCGATCTGTCCGCCCAGCAGGTCAGCCATCATGGCGCCGGAGCCTCGATAGGGGACGTGCAGCGCGTCGATGCCGGCGCGCAGCTTGAACATCTCCAGCGCGAGATGCTGCACGGAGCCCGGCCCGGCCGAGCCGAAGGTGACGGTGCCGGGCGACTTGCGGCAACGCTCCACCACCGCGGGCAGTGTGCGCGCCGGTTGGTCGGCGCGGCAGACCAGCAGGCTGGGAGAGATGCCGGCGAGCATGATGGGCGTG
The DNA here is from genome assembly GCF_002261225.1 of Bordetella genomosp. 10. Lineage (NCBI taxonomy): Bacteria > Pseudomonadati > Pseudomonadota > Betaproteobacteria > Burkholderiales > Alcaligenaceae > Bordetella > Bordetella genomosp. 10. Next base: position 2,003,852 of record NZ_NEVM01000005.1, on the reverse strand, counting down.
AAGTCGCGATCGACGTCGTAGCCCAGCTTGGGATAGAGGCTGGGCGCGACCGCATGGTTGCTGAAGTTCGTCATCAACAGGCAACTGCCGTCGGCCGGCTGCTTGACGACGTAGTCCGCCGCGATGACGCCGGCCGCCCCCGCGCGGTTTTCCACCACCACGGAGATATTCCACATCGCGCCCAGCTTCTGCGCCAGCAGCCGGCTGACCATGTCGGTGCCGCCGCCCGGCGGAAAGCCGACCACCAGGCGCATGGGGTTGGGGATGCCGCCCTGGGCGCGGCTGGCGAACGGTGCGAGCGCCGCGGGCAGCAGCGTCGCGGCGGCGGCTGCCGTCAGGACCTGGCGTCGGTTCATCTGCGTCTCCTTGTCGTTATCGGCCGCGCCATCTGGCGGACGCGGCGGTAGTGATGCCGGGAAGTGTAGGGAGAGCGCTCGGCGGACCGCAACGTTGAAATTTTTGAACCGGCGCTGAGTTTTTCTCACAGCGATGGACGAGTTTTTCTTGAAAGGCGCCGCAATATTTCTCGCTTGGCCCGTCCCCGGCGGCATTCCTACACTTTGGATCTCCGCCGCGCGACCCGCGCCGGCTCCAGAACGGGAAGCCCATGTCCGAACCCATCATCGTCGAACGCGATGGCGCCGTCGCCACCGTCGTCCTCAACAGCCCTGAAAAGATGAACGCCATGAACCAGGCCATGTGGCAAGGCCTGGCGGACGCCATGGAACGGCTTTCGGCCGACGACGAGGTGCGCTGCGTCGTCCTGCGCGGCGCGGGCGGAAAGGCGTTCTCCGCCGGCGCGGACATCGAGGAGTTTCCCCGCACGCGCAAGGACAAGGCGGCGGCGCGCGCCTATGGCCGGGTGACCCACCGCGCCATGCAGGCGGTGGCCGGATGCCGCCATCCGACGCTGGCCGTCATCCACGGCGCCTGCGTGGGCGGCGGGCTGGAACTGGCCGCCGTCTGCGATATGCGGCTGTGCGGCGCCTCCAGCCGCTTCGGCGCGCCGATCAACCGGCTCGGGCTGGTCATGTCCTATGGCGAGCTGGGCGGCCTGGTGGCGCTGGCCGGCCCCGCGGTGGCGCTGGAGATCGTGCTGGAGGGCCGGATCTTCGGCGCGGAGGAAGCCTTGGGCAAGGGACTGGTGAATCGCGTGGTCGAGGATGCCCGGCTCGACGAGGAGGGCGATGCGGCCGCGCGCCGCATCGCCGCGGGGGCGCCGCTGGTGGCGCGCTGGCACAAGCGCTTCGTGCGGCGCCTGGCGGACGCGCGCCCCTTGAGCGAGGCGGAGCTGGACGAAGCCTACGACTGCTTCGACACCGAGGACTTCGGCATCGGCTATCGCGCCTTTCTCGCCAAGGCGCGTCCCGCCTTCGTCGGCCGCTGACGCGCGCCGGCCGTTCACATCGAGAACCATAAACAAAGGATGAGACTATGACGCTTCCGCTTGCCAATCTGCGCGTCCTGGATGTCAGCCAGATCATGGCCGGGCCCTATTGCTGCATGCTGCTGGGCGACATGGGGGCCGACGTCGTCAAGGTCGAGACCCCGGGCGCCGGCGACCAGACCCGCCGCGCCATGGGGTTTCGCCTCAAGGGCGAGGACAGCGGCGGCTTCCTCGCGCTGAACCGCAACAAGCGCAGCGTCGAGATCGATCTCAAGCATCCGGCGGGGCGCGAGGCCTTCTATGAACTCGTGCGGCAGGCGGACATCCTGGTCGAGAACAACCGTCCCGGCGTCGCGGCGCGGCTGAAGATAGACTTCGAGACGCTGCACGCCATCAATCCGCGCCTGGTGTACGCCAGCATTTCGGGTTTCGGGCAGACCGGTCCGTGGTCGCGCCGTCCCGGCCTGGACCTGATCGCGCAAGCCAGTTGCGGCGCCATGAGCGTGATGGGCGAGCCGGGCGGCGCGCCCATGAAGTCCAGCGTGCCCTTCGCCGACCTGGGCGCGGCGCTGTTCGCCGCGTATGCGATTCTCAGCGCGGTCATCGGGCGCGCGAGCACCGGCCTGGGGCAGTACATCGATGCTTCGCTGTACGAAACGGCGCTGGGCCTGTCGGTCTGGGAGAGCGCGGAATTCTGGGGCACGGGCCGCGTGCCGGCGCCGCTGGGCAGCGCCAACCGCATGAGCGCGCCCTACCAGGCCGTGCGCGCGGCCGACCGCTACATGGTGATCGGCGCGGCCAACGACAAGCTGTGGCGCGCGCTGTGCGAGGTCATCGGCCGGCCCGAATTGCCGCGCGACGCGCGCTTCGTTGACAATGTGGCGCGGCTGAAAAACCGGGAAGCGCTGATCCCGCTGATCGAGGAAGCGCTGGCCGTAGCGCCGGCCGACGCCTGGGTCGAGCGCCTGCTGGCCGCCGGCGTGCCGGCGGCGCCCATCCTGGATTACGGGGAGGCCCTGGATACCGAGCAGGCGCGCGCCCGCGACATGGTGATGGAGATCGACCATCCCGTGGAAGGGCGCGTGAAGGTCCTGGGATTCCCGGTCAAGCTCAGCGGCACGCCGCAGCAGGTGCGCCGTCCGGCGCCCTTGCTGGGCCAGCATACCGAGGAGGTCTTCCGCGAGCTCGGCATCCCCGACGAGCGCCTGGCCGGCTGGCGCGAGGCGGGCGCCTTCGGTTCCTGAGCCTTCTGTCTCAAGGCTTCTGTTTTCCCGGCGAGTCCTGCCACGCATCCTCGCCGTCGCCGTCGCGCGCGAGTTCTTCCCGCACCCAGGCCGCGAAGGCCTGGATGCGCGGGTCGGACTCGCGTTCCTCCGGATAGACCAGGAAGTAGGAAAACTCGATGCGCAGCGCGAGGTCCGGGAAGGGCTCGACCAGCCGCCCGGCGGCGATGTCGCGGCGGACCCAGTTGCGCTTGGCCAGCGCCACGCCCAGGCCGTCGATGGCGGCGTCGATCACCAGGTGGCTGGGCCAGAAGGACGGCCCGCGCGAGGTGTCGACGCCGCTCACGCCGGCATGCGCCATCCACGTGGCCCAGTCCGGGTTGCTGACGTCGTCGTAGGTGCTGTCGTCGTGCAGCAGCGTGTGGTGGCGCAGGTCGTCGGCCCGCGCCAAGGGCGCCGCACCGTCCAGCAGGGCGGGGCTGCAGACGGGCGTCACCTCTACCGCCAGGCAGCGTTCGGCGTGCAGGCCGGGATAGTCGCCGCGGCCGTACCGCACTTCGACGTCGACGTCGTCCCGTTCGAAGTCCGACATGTTCTTGGTGGTCGACACGCGCAGGTCGATTTCCGGATGCCGGGCCTTGAACCGCTTCATGCGCGGAATCAGCCATTTGACCGCGAAGGTCGGCGGCAGGTTGAGCTTGAGCGCCTGCATCTGCCGTTCGCGCTGCACGCGGTAGGTCGCCTGCACCAATTGGCGGAATGCCTCCTGCACGCCCGGCAGGTAGGCCTTGCCCGCGCTAGTCAGGATGAGGGACTTGCTGTCGCGGACGAACAGCGGGACGCCGAGATTGTCTTCCAGCACCTTGATCTGGTGGCTGACGGCCGAGGGCGTCACGCAGAGCTCTTCGGCCGCGCGCGTGAAACTGAGATGGCGCGCCGCGACCTCGAAGGCGCGCAGGGGGTTCAAGGGCGGAATGGGACGGGGCATGATGGTCTTCGGCGGTCTTCTATGCGTGGGCGTGGCGTTCGGCGCCTTGGGCGATGAGCGCGTCGACGAAAAGGCGGGCGGTGGCGGACAGGGGCGCGTCCTTGCGGTGGATCACGCCATACTCCAGCGGCTGCACCTTGAGGTCGCTGTCCAGGATGCGCAGGCGGCCCGTGTCGAGATGGGCCTGGATCATGGGCACCGGCAGCATGGCGATGCTGGAGCCGGATTGCAGAAGCTGCAGGAAGGTCGGCATGGATATGGTTTCCACCGTGTTCGCCGGCGGCTCGACGCCCGCGTCATGGAACGCCTCGTCCATGCGCTCGCGTATCGGCGTGCCGGCCGGATACAGCACCCAGGGCCAGTCGCGCAGTTCCGCGATCGGAATCGGGCGCGCGCGCTTGCGGGCCAAAGGATGCCTGGCTTTTCCCACCAGGGCAAAGGGTTCCGGTCCCAGGGCCGTGAAGTCGAACAACTGCCTGTGCCTGGCTTCGCGGAAGCGGCCGATGACGATGTCGATTTCCTTGCGCTCCAGCATGTCCAGCAGCTTGTCGCTGGTCTGCTCGAGGATTTCGACGGAGAGCAGCGGACGCTGGTCCTTGACGCGGGCGATGGCGGCCGGCAGCAGATGGAAGGTGGCCGCGAATATCGCCCCGATCTTCAGATGCCCGTGTCCGCCGCGGCGCAGCTTGTTTATCTGCGCGACGAACTTGTCGGTGTCGTTGAGCACCCCGCGCGCGTAGGCGGCGACGTGCTCGCCCAGTTCGGTCGGCGGCATGCTGCGCGGCAGGCGCTCGAACAGCCCGAAGCCCAGCATCGTTTCGATGTCCCGCAGCATCTTGCTGAGCGCGGGCTGGGTCAGGTTCATTTGCTGCGCCGCCGCACGCATGTTCCGCGTGCGCGCCAGCGTGTCTATCAATACCAGGTGCCGTGCCTTGAGCCAGCCGCAGAGTTGGCTGGAGGTGATGTCGCCGTTCGCCATGCCTGCGTTCCCGTCAGCTCGCGATGACGAAATGATATCAATGCTTGAGAAATCCTCATTGGGATTCATCGCGGCGATCTGGTCTACTCGGTTTTCCTGTTTCCTGTTTCCTGTTTCCTGTTCTCCATTCAACAAGCGGACGGCCATGCACATGCTGACTCCTGAAAATACGCTGCCGGCGGACGGCGCCGGCGCCACGCTGGTGGGCAGGGCGTGGACGCCAGGCCATGCGGGCGGACCCGGCGGGCCTTCGCCGGTCGTCCTGCGCGGCGACGGCGTGTACGACCTTTCCGCCGCCTTCCCGACGCTGAGCGAGCTGCTGGACGCGGCGGACCCGGCGCAGGCCGTGCGCGCCGCCGAAGGCCGCCGTATCGGCGCCGTCGCCGAGGTGCTGGCGAACACGCGCGCGGACCCCGATCCCGGCCAGCCCCATTTCCTGGCGCCGGCCGATCTGCAGGTGATCAAGGCGGCGGGCGTGACGTTCGCGGCCAGCATGATCGAGCGGGTCATCGAGGAACAGGCCAAGGGCGATCCGGCGCGGGCCGAAGGCGTGCGGCGCACCGTGGTCGACGCGATAGGCACGGACCTGCGCGCGGTAAAGCCCGGCTCGCCGGAAGCGGCCCATCTCAAGTCGGTGCTCATGGCGCAGGGCCTGTGGTCCCAATATCTGGAAGTGGGCATCGGTCCCGATGCCGAGGTCTTCACCAAGGCGCCGGTCCTTGCGGCGGTCGGCACGGGCAGGCAGATCGGCATCCATCCCAAATCCGAATGGAACAATCCCGAGCCCGAGGTGGTCCTGGCGGTGACGCGCCGGGGCGAGATCGTCGGCGCGACCTTGGGCAACGACGTCAACCTGCGCGACTTCGAAGGCCGCAGCGCGCTGCTGCTGAGCAAGGCCAAGGACAACAACGCCTCCTGCGCGATCGGGCCCTTCATCCGCCTGTTCGACGAGACCTTCGGCCTGGACGACGTGCGCCGCTGCGAGTTGACGCTGCGCGTGGAAGGCGAGGACGGCTACGTGCTGAGCGGGTCGAGCTCGATGGCGCAGATCAGCCGCGATCCCACGGACCTGGTGGCGCAGACGCTGAACCGCAACCACCAGTATCCCGACGGCTTCCTGCTGTTCCTGGGCACCTTGTTCGCGCCGACCGAGGACCGGGATCATCCGGGCGGCGGCTTCACGCACAAGCTCGGCGACCGGGTCAGCATCGCCACGCCGAAGCTGGGCGCCTTGCGCAACGTCGTGACGCACAGCGACAGCGCGCCGCCCTGGGAGTTCGGGCTGGGCCAGTTGATGCGGAACCTGGGGGCGCGCGGGTTGTTGGGGCGCTGAGCCACGGCCGTCTTGCGCGCGGCCACGGCCTGGCCGCATCGCGCCCGGCGGCCGCAAAAGGCTGTCAGGCGGGAAGCGGCGCGGCCATGTCGTAGTAGGGATGCATGCGTCCCAGCGTCCGCGATGCCCGGATGGCGTGCGCGGTTTCCAATACCTGGGGACCGAACACGGCCTGCGCTTCCGCGAAGGACCAGCGGCTGGACGGCACCGACACATTGACGGCGCCCACCGGCGTATCGCCGGCGTCCATCACCGGGGCGCTGATGGTGATGTCGCCGGGATAGAACTCGCCGTCGGACCGCGCATAGCCGTGGTGCCGGGTGAATTCCAGCTCCTCCATCAGGCGGTCGATGCCGGTGATGGTGGAGGGCGTATACGCCACGCGCCGGCTGCGTTCCAGCAGGCCGCGCGCGCGCGCCGGCTCCAGGCGCGACAGCACGGCGCGGCCGGCGGCGGTGCAGAACATCGGCAGGCGCATGCCCACCGGCATATGGACGAACATCTGCTTGTGCGTGGCGAAGCGCGCCACGTAGACCATGTCGGTGCCGTCGGGCTCGGCCAGGCTGCAGGTTTCCTGGCTGGTGCGGTTCAGCGAATGCAGGAAGGGATTGCCGCCCAGCACCAGCGCGCTGGTCTGGGTGTAGCGCATGCCGAGTTCGAGCGACAAGGGCGCCAGCGAGAATTTCTTGCTGGCCGGATCCTTGCGCAGGTAGCCCAGGGTCCACAAGGTGTGGGCGAAGCGCTGCACCGCGCTCTTGGTCAGTCCCGTCGCCTGGGCCAGTTCCGGCAGCGTCATGGCGGGGCTGCTTTCGCTGAACGCGCGCAGCAGGGAAATGCCGCGCGCCAGGGCGGAGACGAACAGGGGGGAATCTTCGAGCGACGCGACGGACATGGGGCGGGGACGGTGGGCGAAAAGAGCATAGCGTAGCGCATAACGAAGCGATTGCATCGGCATGCGATTCGAAGCCCGGCCGGCAGCGCCCTGCCGGCCGGCGCCGTCGCGCCGGTCTATCCCAATATCTGTCCGAGGAAGGCGCGCGCCCGCTCGGTCGATGGCGACTGGAAGAACCGTTCGGGGCTGTCCATCTCCACCACTCTTCCCTGGTCCATGAAAACGACGCGGTCGCCGACTTCCCGGGCGAATCCCATTTCGTGCGTGACGCAGATCATGGTCATGCCGTCGCGCGCCAGTTCGACCATGGTGTCCAGCACCTCCTTGACCATCTCCGGGTCCAGCGCCGACGTCGGTTCGTCGAACAGCATGACCTTGGGCTGCATGCACAGGGCGCGGGCGATCGCCACGCGCTGCTTCTGGCCGCCGGAGATCTCGCCGGGGAATTTTTCGGCAAGCTGCGGGATGCGCACGCGCTCCAGGTACTGCATGGCCCGCTCGCGCGCCTGGGCGGGCGGCACGCGCTTGACCAGCAGGGGCGCGAGCGTGCAGTTGTCCAGGACCGTCAGGTGCGGGAAAAGGTTGAAGTGCTGGAACACCATGCCCACTTCGGCGCGAATGCGCTCGACGCTGGACACGTCGTCGCCGAGCTCGATGCCGTCGACCACGATGCGGCCGCGCTGGTGTTCCTCCAGCCGGTTGATCAGCCGTATCGTCGTCGACTTGCCGGAGCCCGAGGGCCCGCACAGGATGAGCCGATCGCCCGCGCGCACCTCCAGCGATACGTCGTGCAGCACCTGCTGCGCGCCGTACCATTTGCTGACTTCGCTCAGCGTGATCATCGGGACGCTTGCGCCCGCATGCCTTGCATCCATGTTCATGCCTTGCTGATGTCGTGGTTCTCGCCCGCGCCGCTCCAGTAGCCGGGCACCGTCAGCCGTTTCTCGGAGCGGCGGAACAGATAGGACAGGGCGCTGCACATGGCGAAGTAGATCAGTCCCACCAGCGTGTAGACGGTCAATGCCTGGAAGGTGGCGCCGGCCAGCATTTCGCCCGCGCGCATCAATTCGTAGACGCTGATCACCGCCACCAGCGAGGTTTCCTTGACCAGTACCAGCGCATAGTTGCCCAGCGCGGGAAATACCGTGCGCAAGGCCTGCGGCAGCACGACGCGATGCAGGCGCTGCCGCCGGTTCAGGCCCAGCGCGCGCGCCGCTTCGTACTGGCCGGCGTCGACGGACTGGATGCCGCTGCGGAACAGTTCGGCCAGGTAGGCGCCGAAGTTCAGCGTCAGCCCCAGCACGCCGGCCACGAAGCCGTCGATGACGACGCCCATCTGGGGCAGACCGTAGTAGATGTAGAACAACTGCAGCAACAGCGGCGTGCCCCGGATGATTTCGATGTAGCCGCGCGCCAGCCGGCTGGCCACCGGCGAGCGCGACATGCGACAGAGGCACACCAGCAGCCCCAGCGCCACCGCCAGGAAGGCCGAACAGAAGAACAGCGCCAGCGTCCAGGTCGCGCCTTCGGCCAGCGGCGAGAGGTACATGCGCAAGATGTCGAGGGTCATGACGGGCTCCTGCCTGCGATCGCGGCCTTACTTGGCCAGCAGGTCGGACACGCCCCACTTGCGTCCGATCTCGGCCATCTCGCCGCTGCTTTTCATCTCGCCCAGGGCCTGGTTGACGGCTTGCAGCAGCGCCGTATTGCCCTTGTCGACCGCCATGCCGACCTGCCATTTCTTCTGGGGCTGGTAGGCGGTGTCCAGCTTCACGCCGGAGATGCCCTTGCTCTTGATCTGGTAGATGATGCTCGGGGGATCCACCACGCCCAGGTCGATGCGGCCGGCGCGCACGTCGGCGATGAGCGTGACGTAGTCGGGATAGGTCGACACCTTGGTGCCGGGCATGTCCTTGATCATGTTGAACTGCACCGAGTCCACCAGCACGCCCACCCGCTTGCCCTGCATGTCCTCGAACTTCGTGTACGGCTTGGCGGCCTTGTCGGAGACGACCACGCCTTCGCCCCATTCGTAGACGGGAACGGAGAAGTCGACCACCTTGGCGCGTTCCGGGGTGATGAACAGGGGGCCGGACATCAGGTCGGCGCGGCCGGAAGTCAGGGTGGGAATCAGGCCGGAGAAGGGGACCTCGGTATAGGCGGCCTTGAGCTTGAGGCGCTTGGCCACGCCGGCGGCCACGTCGACCATGATGCCCTCCAACTGGTTGGAGGCCGGGTTCTTGAAACCGTGCGGCGGCGAGGACGCGGTGGTCACCACCTTGAGCGTGCCGTCGGCGCGCACCTCGTCCAGCGTGCGCGCGGCGGCGGGCTGCAACAGCAGACCGGCGAGCATCAGGCCGGCGGCGATCGTCTTGAACATCATGAGCATTCCCCTTGTGTGTGTGGATGGCGCCGGCGCTTCAGGCGGGCCGGCCCTGTGGATACGCCTGGACCGCGGCGGCGGCCAGGACGCAGCATTCCTGGAGCACGGTCGCCGCCAGGAACGCGGTGGCGCCCTGCACGTCCTGCGGCGGCGAAACGGTGTTGACGTCGAACGCCACGTAGTTCAGTCCCGAGAGGCTGCGCAGCAGGTCCAGGCCTTCGCGCGGCGACAGGCCGCCCCATTCGGGAGTGCAGACGCCGGGCGCGCAGGAGGGATCGAAGATGTCCATGTCGAAGCACAGGTAGACGGGACGGTCGCCGATGCCGGCGCGGATGCGCTCGACGACGGCGCCCCGGTCCGCCATGAACTCGTCGAAGGGCACCACGGTGTAGCCCACCTCGCGGCCGTACTCGATGACGCCGCCCATGAAGGACTGGCCCCGCGTTCCGACGTGGTAGCTCGCGCCCACGTCCAGCAGGGACTCCTCCGCGGCGCGGGTGAAGGTGGTGGCGGTGTTGTAGCCGGGAATGGGATAGGTGTCGGTGTGCGAGTCGATGTGCAGCACCACGAAGCCGGGATGGCGGCGGGAGACGGCGCGCAACTGCGGCAGCGTCACGGCCCCGTCGCCGCCCATGGAGATGGGGATGGCGCCGCTGTCCAGCACCTGCGCGATGGCGGCTTCGATGCGGGGGTAGGAGTAATCGGTATCGCCCGGCTGGCAGACGACGTTGCCCAGGTCCACCGCGCGCAGGAAGGCCGAGGGATTGTCGACGCCCGCGCGGCGGAACAGGTCGAAGGGACGCAGCAGGCGCGATTGTTCGCGGATGGCGTCCGGGCCCTGGCGCGAGCCGACGCGGAAGGGATGCGTGCCGCAATCGAAGGGGATGCCCACCACGCAGGCCCGGGGCACGCCGGCGTCGGGGGAGCGGCTGGCGGGCAGGCCCATGAATCCCGCGACGGGGGAGAAGACAGGGTGGTCGGACGGCTGCAATTGGGACTCCGGGAGGGGGGGCCTGCGGGCGGCAGGCGATCTGGAATAAGAGCTATTGTCGTATCGCATAGCGATATGATCATGTTGTTATTTAGATTAGTCGTCGCGCGGAGGGGCGAGCAAGCTAGGGAAATCCCCGCCGGACGCGATCGGGCCGTCTGAACTTCGCCACGCCGCCGCCACAGTGCCGCCACGCCCGCCGCCGCGAAGCGGCTGCCGAAATCGTGTAAGTTGTGCGCCTTGGAGCAAGAGGGAGGACGGCCCGCGGTCGGGCAGGCTTTCCTGGGTCATCGGGGGCGGGTTTTCGGTCATGGATACAGGGGCAGCAGCACCCACGGGCGGCGACTTCCGCGTCCTTGTGGTGGGCGCGGGCATCGTCGGCGCGTCCGCCGCGTATTTCCTGCGGCAGGCCGGCTGCGCGGTGACCGTGCTGGATGCCGGCACGCCCTCGGCCGGGGCCTCGGGCGCTTCCGACGGGCTGGTGTCGGTGGGCAGCAAGAAGCCCGGTTTCCTGATGAATATCGCCCGCAACGCGCGGGACCTGTATGTCGAACTGACCCGCGACGGCTTGCTGCGCGGCCTGTTCCAGCAGCGTCCCACCTTTCTTTTCGCGCGCAACGAGGCCGAGGCCGAACTCATGGCCCTGCACGGCCGCGATCTGGAAAGCGCCGGCGTGCGGGTGGAGCGCTTGAGCGGAGCGGCGTTCGGGGCTTGCGTTCCCGGCGTGTCGCCCGCCATCGTCGGAGCGCTTGCCGTGCCGGACGACGGCCATGCGCTGGGCTACCAGATCGTCGACCGCATGCTCAAGCGGTCCGCCGCGCATATCGTCCGCCATGCGGCGGCGCGCGCGATCAAGGTCGAGGGGGGACGCGCCGTCGGCGTGGAGACCGATGCCGGGACCTTCGGCGGCGATGCCGTCTTGATCGCCGCCGGGCTGGGCTCGACGGCGCTGGCCGGGTTGGGCGAGATCCTGGTGCCGCGCAAGGGGCAGATCGTGATCACGGACCGGGCCACTGACAATGTGCCGGCCTTTGCCGGACCGCTGATGTCGGCGGCCTACCTGGCCGCCAAGCGCAGCGCCGACGCATCCCGGCGCAATCCCGTGAGCTTGGTCATCGATCCCTTGAATACGGGGCAATTGCTGATCGGCGGGACGCGCGAGGAAGGCCTGGCCGACCGGGAGACCACCGTGCGGCATGTCGCCACCATCTTGCGCGAGGCCCTGGACGCCTATCCTCCGCTGGCGCGCCGGCGGGTGATCCGCACGTTCTCCGGCGTGCGGACGGCGAGCGTGGATGGACTGCCCATCGTCGGGCGGCATCCGGGTATCGGCGGGCTGGCCATCGCCACCGGTTTCGAGGGCGATGGCATCTGTCTCGGACCCTTGATGGGCAAGCTGGCGGCCGAGATCGTGCTGGGGCGGCCGGGCAGCCTGGATATCGAGGCCTTGTCGCCCGCGCGCTTCGCCAGGGCGGCGGCGGGCGAGGCCTTGGCGGGAGCGTCGTCATGATGCATTTTTATTGGAATGGCCGCGCCATTTCCTTCCGCGACGGCGAAACGCTGGCGTTGGCCTTGCGCCGCGCCGAGGTCGAGGATTTCGGGCCGGCGGCGGGCGGGCAGCGGGCGCGGTATTTCTGCGGCATCGGGCAATGCCAGGGCTGCCTGGTGTCGGTGGACGGCGGGGCGGCCGTGGAGTCCTGCCTGACCTTGGCGCGGGCGGGCGCGGTGGTCGCGCCGGGCGCGTTTTGAGCGGGCGGGGGAAGACCATGCCGATGTCATCCGCGGCCCTGGCGCAGTCCGCCTGCTGTGACCTTCTGGTGGTGGGCGCCGGTCCGGCCGGCGTCAGCGCGGCGATAGAGGCCGCGACGCGCGGGGCGCGCGTCCTGCTGGTCGAGCAGCGTCCCCATGCCGGCGGCGCCATTCATCGCGCCGCCCACGACGGCGGTCCCTGCGCGGCGCCGATGCCGGCGCGGCACAAGAAGAACTGGGCCGCGTTGCAGCGGGAACTGGCGCGTTTGGCGGATCGCATCCGCGTGCTGACGTCGGCGGTCTTCCTGGGCATCGATGGCGACGGCGTTTGCATGATCGATAGCCGCGAGGCCGGGGCGGTGAAGCTGGCGCGGCCGCGGGCCGTCATCTTCGCCACGGGCGCCACGGAGCGGGCGCCGCATGTGCCGGGCTGGGAATTGCCCGGCGTCGTGACGGCGGGCGGGCTTCAGGTGCAGTTGAAGGAAAGCGGCCAGGCGCCGCGCGGCCGCATCCTGATCGCGGGCAACGGTCCCTTGCCGTTGGCGCTGGGGGCGCAATTGGCGGCGATGGGGAATGCCCCGGTGGCCGTGCTGGAGGCGGCGGCGTTATTTCGCAATCTGTGGACGCGGCCCGGGGCGGTGTTCGGGCTGGCGGCGGGGCCCCGGCAGTTGCTGGAGGCGGCCGGCTACTTCCGCCGCTTGCGCGCGGCACAAGTGCCGTATCGCACGGCGACGGCGGTGGTTGCCGTGAGCCTGGGCGGTGTGGCGGGTATCGCCGGTGAGATGGGCGTGGCCGGTGCCGCCGGTGCATCGGACGCAGCCAATGCGGCCAATGCAGCCAATGCAGCCAATGCAGCCGGTGGCGCGGGTGCGTTGCGTGTGCGGACTCGTGATTGGCGGGGGCGCGAGCGGGACTATGAGGTTGACCTGCTGGTGTTGCATGGCGGGCTGGTCGCCAACGATCGCGGCATTCCGGCCGGGGATGTGCACGGCATCGTCATCGCCAGGGCGGGCGATTGCAATGAGGTGCTGGGGGCGGACGCGGCGTTGACCGAAGGACGGCGCGTGGCCGCCATGGTCATGAGCCGATTGAACGGGCGGCCATCTCATCATGGCTCGGCGACGCTGGACGCCGGTGCGCCGTCATCGTCGGCGACGGCGGGCAAGCCCGCGTCGGCGGACGAGAATGCGCCCCAAGGCGCGGCAGCCACGTTCCAAAAGTCGCTCCGGCGCCTGTTCGCCCCGGCGCTGGCATCCATGCCTCCAATAGATGCCCACACCGTCATCTGCCGCTGCGAAGGCGTTACCCGCCGCGCGTTGGCGGAGCAGGACCTGCATTCGGCGCGCGAGCTGCGGCTGGTCGGCCGCGTCGGCATGGGCTTGTGCCAGGGCCGTTTCTGCGCTCACGCGGCGAGCATGGCCGCACCGGACGAGGACGGCGTCCTGACGCTGGCGGACATCGACGGCGCGATACCCCGATGGCCGATCCGGCCCGTTTCCGTCACGGCGCTGGCGGGCGCGGAGGATCTTTGAGGCCAGTCCCGCCCGCGCCCGGCGGCCATGCCCGCATCGAACAGCAGACAGATCATCCACTAGCAGATCACTCACCAGCAGATCACTCACCAGCAGATCATCCACCAGCAGGCCACGCCCCGCCAGACCACCCTCCGTCAGACCACCCACGAGCATCGTCCACCATGACCCACGATCCGAACCACGTCCGCCCCGTCGTCCACGGCCTCACGCTGGGCGTGCTCATGCTGGACACCCGCTTCACGCGCTTCCCGGGTGAAATCGGCAACGCCGCCACCTGGTCCGTGCCGCTGCAATTCAAGATCGTGCGCGGCGCGACGCCGGCGCGGGTCATCGAGGACCGCGGCCGCGGCCTGCTCGATCCTTTCGTCGACGCGGCGCAGGAATTGATCGACATGGGGGTGCGCGGCATCACGACCAGTTGCGGTTTCCTCGCCCTGTTCCAACGGGAGTTGAGCGCCAGGCTGTCCGTTCCGGTCGCGACCAGCTCGCTGCTACAGGTTCCCATGGTCGAGCGCATGCTGCCGGCGGGCAAGCGCGTGGGCATACTCACCATCAACCGGACCGCCCTGACCGGCGCCCACCTTGCCGCCGTCGGCGTGGACGGCGCGACGCCGATCGCGGGCATGCCGGAAGACAGTCTTTTCCGGCGCGTGTTCACCGACCGGGCATCTCCTTCGGAAGCCGATTTCGCCGTCCTCCAGCGGGAAATGGTGGCGGCGGCGCGCGCGCTGGCCGCCAGCCATCCCGAGGTTGGCGCCATCGTCTTCGAATGCACCAATATGCCGCCTTTCGCGGCGGCGGTCCGCGAAGCGACCGGGCTGCCCGTCTTCGACGTGGTGGGCATGCTGCGGTGGTTCATCGACGCGATACGGTTGCAGTCGGGATTGCAGCCGGCACCGCAGTCGGGACTCCAACCGGGACTGCAAGCGGAATAGCAGCCCGGACTGTAGTCGTCGGATCCGCAATCGGCCGAGCAACCGCGTTCACCGGTTTCAGGGTTTGCCCGCATTGATGCATGCCGAAAAATAAGCGTGTCCCATATTCGGCCCCGCTTTTTGCCCACGGCACCCGAAATCTGGCGAATTCCTGAACCGCCGGTCCTGGGAGCAGGGTGGGCGCGATTAGAATTCCTCCCGATGGGCAGGCCCGGCCGCGCGGGGCGGGCTGTCCGACGCGTTTCCAGCGCTATGTTCTGTATCCAGGAGACTGCCGTGATTACACGCAGAAGTTTTGTTTCGGCCACGTGCGCGTTCGGCCTCGGCTCGATGATTTCCATGCCGGCGTTCGCCCAGAATGAATCGACCATGGCGCGCGTCAAGCGCACCAAGGTATTGCGCACCGGCTTCATCGCGGGCGCGGCGCCGTACTACGTCAAGTCGGTGGCGACCGGCCAATGGCAAGGGTTCTGCGTCGACTTCGCCAACCAGTTGGCCGAGTCGCTCGGCGTCAAGCTGCAGGCCATCGACACCACGTGGGGCAACGCCGTGCTGGACCTGCAATCGAACAAGATCGACTGCATGTTCGGCCTGGCGCCCACCGAGCAGCGCAAGAAAACGGTGGGCTTCACCGATACGCTGTTCCAGAATACGTTCACGCTGGTGGCGAAGAAAGGTTTCGATCCCAATACCTGGGATGACGTCAACAAGCCCGAAGTGCGCCTGTCGGTCGACCAGGGGTCGAACCAGGACACCTTCGCCACGCAGACCCTGACCAAGGCCGCGCTGCACCGCTTCGAGACCTCGGGCGACGCCACGCTGGCCTTGCAGACCGGCCGCGTGGACGCGCAGGTGCTGGTGATCCTGCTGGCCGTGACCGTGCTGTCCAAGGCGCCGCGGCTGGGCCACCTGGTGATTCCGACGCCGGCCGCCACCGCGCCGACCGCCATCGGCGTGCAGAAGGAGCCCGACCCGGCCTTCACCGAATACGTCAATCAATGGCTGAACGCCGAGCGTTCCAAGGGCGTGATCAAGCAGACCATCATCGACAACATGCAGAAGCTGGCGGGCGTCGATCCCAAGCTGTTCCCCAAGGAAGCCACGTTCTAGCATCCTGCCACGGTTAGCCGCCGGGGCATTCGACCCGGCGCCCGCCGCCCGCCATCCCAGCGGGCGCGCGGGCATCGCATGAATTTCAAGGAGCGGTTGTGTATCAGTGGGACTTTGGCGCCATCTGGGTCTATCACAAGCTATTGCTGAGCGGCCTGGCCTATACCGTGGTGTACACGATCATCGTGGTGGCGGCGGGCCTGGCGGTAGGCGTGGCCGTCGGCATCGGGCGCGTGCGCGCGCCGCGCTACATCGCGGGCATCCTGCGCGCTTACGTGGAAATCTTCCGCTGCACGCCGGTGCTCGTGCAACTGATCTGGTTCTACTACGCGCTGCCCGTCCTGACGAACATCGAGATGTCGCCCACCGCCGCCGCGGCATTGTCGTTGACGCTGTACGGCGGCGCCTTCTATTCGGAGATCGTGCGCGCGGGCATCCTGGGCGTGGATTGGGGGCAGACGGAGGCCGGCCTGGCCATGGGCATGCGGCGCGACCAGGTCATGAGCCGCATCATCCTGCCGCAGGCTTTCCGGCGCATGGTGCCGCCCCTGATGAGCCAATCCATCATGCAGTTGAAGAACACGTCGCTGCTGTCGGTCATCGCCGTGCCGGACCTGCTGTACCAGGCCCAATCCGCGGCGCACGATTCCTATCGCCCGCTGGAGCTCTACACCATCACGGCCATCTGCTATTTCATCGTGCTGTTCCCGGCCACGCTATGGTCCAAGCGCATCGAAAACCGTCTGGCGAAACAGGACAGGAACGCGTCATGAGCGACCCGATGATCGAGATCAACAACCTCAGCAAGCGGTTCGGCGATCACGTGGTGCTGAAGGACATCTCGTTGCAGGTGGACAGGGGTTCGGTGGTGGCGATGATAGGCCCGTCCGGCTCGGGCAAGTCGACGCTGCTCCGCTGCATCAACCTGCTGACGATGCCCGACGGCGGCCGGATACGGGTGGGCGAGCGCAGCATGGACTTCGACAGCCCCCGCGGCCATCGCATGCCGGAGAAAGAGCTCGCCAGCTATCGCGCGACCACCGGCATGGTGTTCCAGCACTTCAACCTGTTCCCGCACATGACCACCGTCCAGAACGTCATGGAAGGCCCGGTGACGGTGCAGAAGATCCCGAAGACGCGGGCGCACGCGCTGGCGATGGAGCTGCTGACGCGCGTGGGCCTGGAGGCGAAGGCGGACGTCTATCCGGACATGCTGTCCGGCGGGCAGAAGCAGCGCGTGGCGATCGCGCGCGCCCTGGCCCTGCGCCCGTCCGTCATGCTGTTCGACGAGGCGACCTCGGCGTTGGATCCCGAGCTGGTCGGCGAGGTGCTGGCCGTCATCAAGGCGCTGGCGGAGGACGGCATGACCATGCTGCTCGTGACCCACGAAATCGCCTTCGCGCGCGAGGTCGCCGACCAGGTGATCTTCATGCGCGACGGCGTGGTGGTCGAGGCGGGGCCGGCCGAACAGGTCATCGACAACCCGGCGCAGGCGGCCACGCAATCCTTCCTGGCGCGTTTCAACAAGGCGTGACCGCAAGGGGAGAGGGCGGGCCGCCGCGCCCTTTTTTGCCGGAAAGACAAGTTCGATGACCGGCGAAGTTTCACAAATTTCTGTCTTGACAGAAATTTGTGAAGACCATAAAGTGGCTCCCATGAAACTCTCGCCTGTCGCCGAACGATTCATCCTCCACTGGGGGGAAATGGGCTCCCGCTGGGGCGTCAACCGCACCGTCGCGCAGATCCACGCGCTGCTCTACCTGCTCGGGCGGCCGGTGCCGGCGGACGAAATCGCCGATACCCTGGGCGTCGCCCGCTCCAACGTGAGCACCAGCCTCAAGGAATTGCAGGCGTGGCGCCTGGCCAAGGTGGTCCACGTCATGGGCGACCGGCGCGACCACTTCGAGACCTCGACGGACGTCTGGGAGTTGTTCAAGCTGATCGTGGAAGGACGGCGGCAGCGCGAGATCGATCCGACGCTGACGATGCTGCGGGAAAGCCTGGCTGGCCCGGACATCGCGGCCGAGGATGCCGCCACGGCGCAGCGCATCCGCGACACCCTGGCCTTCCTGGAAACCCTGACGACCTGGGCCGACGAGATGCTGCGCATGAAGCCCGAAACCCTGATGAAGACATTGGGCATGGGCGCGAAGATCAGCAGGGCGGTGCGGCGCACCGGCAAGTAAGCGGACGCGCGACGGCGGACGGTGAATGCGTCCGCTTTTTTGCCGCCGGGCCGTCCCAAGGCAAAAACGCCCCCTCGGGGGGCAGCAAGCGGCGCAAGCCGCGCGGCGTGGGGGCTTTTTTCAAGATGTTATTTCTGTTTATACAGAAATAACTGTAAATTGGAGATCGATATGGACCGCGTGATGGACCCTGTTATGGCCCGCAAGATGGCCCGCGACATGGACCGCCGATGCCTGAGCATCCTGATCTGCGGCGCGCGGGGTTTCATCGGCGCCGCGCTGTGCGAGGCCCTGGCGCGCCAGGGGCACCGCGTGTTCAAGGGCGTGACGACGGCCCGCCGCGACGACGAAATCGCCATCGACTACACCCGCGACATCGATCCCGCCGATTGGATGCCGCGCCTGCGCGATATCGACGTCGTCGTCAACGCGGTCGGCATCCTGGTCGAAGGCAAGGGCCGGACCTTCGATCTATTGCACCGGCGCGCGCCGATCGCGCTGTTCGAGGCGTGCCGCCGGGCCGGCGTGCGGCGCATCGTCCAGGTCTCGGCGCTGGGCGCGCAGGCCGGCGACACCCCTTATTTCCGGAGCAAGCGCGCGGCCGACGATTATCTGCGGTCGCTGCCCATCCCGCACCACATTCTCCGTCCCGCCCTGGTCTACGGGACGGCAGGCGCCTCGTCGCGTTTCTTCCGCGCGCTGGCGAGCCTGCCCGTGCATCCCTTGCCCGCCGGCGGCCATCAATTGCTGCGGCCCATCCACGTCGACGAGCTGGCCGAGATCGTCGTCAGGCTGCTGGAATCGGAAGCAGGCGGCGACGGGCCGCTGGACCTGGTGGGCGGCAGCCAGGTCGAGTACCGCGACATGCTCGCCGCCTATCGGAAGTCCCTGGCGTTTCCCGCCGCGTGGCGGATCGCGGCGCCCGCGCCGCTGGTCGGCCTGGCCGCGGCGCTGCTGGACCGGATCCCGGGTTCGGTGCTGACGCGCGACACCTGGCGCATGTTGAACGCGGGCAACACCGCCGACCCCGGCGCGACCGCGCGGGCGCTGGGCCGCATGCCCGCCGGCGTCGAACGCTTCATCCGTCCGGAAGAGGCGCCGCGGCTGCGCGGCGAGGCCCTGGCCGCGTGGCGGCCGGCCCTGCTGCGCGGCGCGCTCGCCGTCACCTGGATAGGGACGGCGATCTGCAGCGCCTTCGTCCATCCCCGGGCCGCCAGCCTGGACCTGCTCGCCCGCGTCCACCTGCATGGCGCCGCGGCGCTGCTGGCGCTGTACCTGGCGTCGGCGCTGGACTTCGTCCTGGGCGTGGCCACGCTGCTGCGCCCCGGGCGGCGGCTCTGGGCGGCGCAGGCGGCGCTGATCCTGGCCTATTCCCTTCTTATCGCCGTGGCGCTGCCGGAGTACCTGTGGCATCCCTTCGGCCCGATCCTGAAGAACCTGCCCATCCTGGCGCTGTTGTTCGTTTTGTTGAGCGAGGAGGAAAACGCATGAATTCCTATCTTGTGGTCAAGGCCTTGCACATCCTGTCTTCCGTCCTCATGGTGGGGACCGGTTTCGGCACGGCCTTCTATCTTTTCTTCGCGAACCGGACGCGCGACGTGGCGTCCATCGCGACGGTGTCGAGACTGGTCGTCAGGGCCGACCTCTGGTTCACCACGCCGGCCGTCATCTTCCAGCCCTTGTCCGGCCTCTGGCTGGCGCATACGGTGGGCTGGTCCTGGACCACGCCCTGGATCCTGGCGTCCATCGGGCTCTACGCCTTGGCGGGGGCCTGCTGGCTGCCCGTGGTCTGGCTACAGGCGGAGATGGCGAAAATGGCGGCCGCGGCGCGCGCGGGCGGCGAGTCAGCCCTGCCGGCGCGGTACTGGCGCTATGCGCTCTGGTGGGAACGCCTGGGCTACCCCGCCTTCATCGCCATGATCGCGGTGTATTTCCTGATGGTGCTCAAGCCCGCGATCTAGGGCGGCCGGCAGGATGACAAGAAACACGGACAAGAAACCCGGCCGCGCGCATCGCGGTCCCGCCGCGCGGCCCCGGACGCGCGCGTGTCAAAGCAGCTTCACCTGCCCGTCGCGCACGATCTTGCCCCAGGTGGACGTCTGCTCCTCCAGCCATTGCTTGAACTGCGCCGGCGTCTGGTCGACCTTCTCCGATCCCAGTTCCTCGAAGCGCTTCCTGACGTCCGGCAACGCCACGATTTCGGCGATATCCGCGTGGATCTTGTCGATGATCGCCGCGGGCGTGCCGGCCGGCGCGAGCAGGCCTTGCCACGATCCCGTGACGAAGCCCGGGATGGTTTCCGCGACCGTGGGCGTGTCGGGGATCTGGGCGAAGCGCTTGGGGCTGGCCACGGCGAGCAGTTTCATCCGTCCGCCGGCCACCAGGGGATAGGTGGCGAGATAGCTGTTGAACGTCGCGTCGACCTGGCCGCTGGCGATGTCCGCGATGACCTGGGCGCCGCCTTTGTAGCCGATGTAGTTCCAGTCGACGTTCATTTTCCGGGCGAACAGCACGCCGGCCAGGTGCGTGATGGCGCCGGGCGTTTCGCCGTAGTTGAGCTTGCCCGGATGCTGGTGGGCATAGTCGACGAGATCGGCAATCGTCTTCACCGGCAGGCCGTTGCGCACCACCAGGATATGCGGCGAGTACGCGACGACGGAGATCGGGGCGAGGTCGCGCGTGGGCTGGTAGTTCAGGTCCGGATACAGGCTGGGCGAGATCGCCAGGCTGCCCAGGTCCATCAGCAGCAGGGTGTAGCCGTCGGGGTCGGACTTGGCGACGAAGGCGGCGCCGATGTTGCCGTTGGCCCCCGAGCGGTTTTCGACGATGACGGGCTGGCCCCACTTCTCGCTGAGGTACTTGCCCATGAGGCGGGCCACCACGTCCGACGCCCCGCCGGGCGGCAGCGGGACGACCAGGCGCACCGGCTTGGTGGGATAGGCCGGCGCGGCACGGATGCCGGGCGCGGCCAACGATGCCGCGATCGCGGCGCCGCCGATCAGCAGGCGGCGGCGGGACGGAAAGGTCGGGTCGGAGTGATTCATGGCTGGTCCTGTCTTGGCTGCTCCCATCGTGGCTGCTCCTATTGCGCGCTGTCCGCGTGTATGCCCAACTTCCTGATCAGCGCCGACAGGCGCCGGTTGTCCGCCGCGATGTGATCCGCGAACGCCTTGGGCGTGGAGGTGTGGGGCACGGCGCCCTGCGCCTCCAGCAGGTCCTTCACCTCCTTCGTGCTCATGACCTCGCGAATGTCGGCCGCGATTTTCTCGACGATGGGCGCGGGCGTGCCGGCCGGCGCCAGCACGCCTATCCAGGACGCGAAGTCGGCGTTTTCCAGTCCCGCCTCCTTCATCGTCGGCACGTCGGGCAGCGCCAGCGAGCGCTCGGGGCCGGCCACCGCGATGGGCCTGAACTTGCCGCTGGTGATCATTCCCACCGCGCCGAAGATGGACGTGAACTGCATGGGCACTTCGCCGGACATGACGTCCGCATTGGCCTGGCCGCCGCCCTTGTAGGGAATGTGGCGGAAGCGGGCGCCCGAGGCGGACTCGAAGACTTCCATGGCCAGGTGCGTGGAATTGCCGATGCCGGAGCTGGCGTAGCTGTAGGCGTTCGGCTCCGCCTTGCCCAGGGCGATGATCTGCTTGAGATCGGTGGCCTTGAACTTGGGCGAGGTGACCAGGATCAAGGGCAGGTCGGCCACCATGGAGATGGGCACGAAGGCCTTGGCGGGATCGTAGGGCAGCTTGCCGTACAGGTAGGGATTGATGGACTGCGTGCCGACATTGCCCATCAGCAGCGTGTAGCCGTCGGGCTTGGCGCGCGCCACCGCGTCGGCGCCGAGTATGCCGCCCGCGCCGCCGCGGTTCTCCACGACGACGGACTGATGCCATTTCTCCGAGAGCTTGGTCGCCAGCACGCGGGCGCCCGAGTCGGTGCCGCCGCCCGGGACGAAAGGCACGATGAGGGTCACGCGGTGGTCGGGATACGCATCCGCGGCCTGCGCCGGACCGGCCGCGGCGACGGCGGCGCAGGCGGCCAGCATCGCCAGGCTGGCGGATAGGGGTTTGTGCATAGCCTTGTCTCCTTGGTCGGCGGGTGGGCGGCTTCGATGCCGCCTTCCCGCCGGGTTTTTATGTAGAGGTGCTGCAACTTGCGGGGCGGGCGCGCGGCCCGCGTCGTCAACTGGCGGTTTTCAAGCCTCCGTCGGATTCGGCGCCGAGGCGCAGGCGGGAGGAGGCGCCGCCCAGGTGCAGGCGGACGGCCTCGGCGGCGGCGTCCCCGTCGCCGGCCTCGAAGGCGTCGACGATGCGTCCGTGTTCCGTCAGGGCGGCTTCGGATCCGAGCGTGTCGCTGTTGGGCACGATGGACAGGCGGGCCACGACGATGATCATGTGCAGCTCGCGCCAGGCGGCCGACATGGGTTCGTTGCGCGCGCTGTCGACCAGGGCCTGGTGGAAGGACTGTTCGAGTTCGATGTACTGGCGGTAGTGGCGGTAGCTGCTGCCTTTCTTGCGCAGCGCCACCATGGCGCGTATCGATTCGCGCATCAGCCCGGCCGCTTCCGCGTCGCCGCTGCCCTGCCGGGCGCAATGCATTTCGATCAGCAGCCGGAATTCCATCAACTGCCGCATGTGGTTGGCGTCCGGCACGGGGGCGACGGCGAAGCCCGTGTTGGCCGTGAATGCGACCAGGCCTTCGGCGCCGAGCCGCGTCAGCGCCTCCCGCAAGGGCGAGCTGCTGATGCCGCAGGCGCGCGACAGCGCGTCGATGTTCAGGCGCTGCCCGGGCTTCAGCGTCTGGTCGAGGATCTGCCGCTTGAGTTCCTCGTAGGCCTGTTCGGACAAGGGCGTCTTGGCGAGCCGGATCACGTTGGGGGGCAAGGTCTTGGTCATGGATGTTCCCGAGTAGGCCGCAGGCGCGCCGTGTCCGCCGGCGCCGGTGGGCGGCGATATGGCGCACGCCGACGGCCGGAATGGCGGCTTCGTTCGGACGCAGATTACTACATCGAATATCGTCGATCAAGGATCGTGCACGATATTGACAGGCCTTTGCCGCCCCGCGCATACTGCCGGACAACTCAAGGAAGAGACCTCGCTGTGGACAAAATCGCGTCTGTCGAAATCGGCCTGTACGAAGTGCCGCTGAAGAAAGCCTTGTCGGATGCCAAGGTGCTGACCGGGAGGCAGAAGGCGCTCTCCCACGTGGATATGCTGACGGCCCTCGTCCGCACGGAGGACGGCCAGGAAGGCTTCGGCTTCAGCTATTCGCTGCGGGCCGGCGGCAGGGCGCTGTATGCCCATGCGCGCGACCTCGCCGGCTTCCTGGTCGGCGAAGACCCCGCCGACATCGGCCGCCTGTGGGAGAAGCTGGCGTGGCAGGGCGCCTCCGTCGCCCGCACCGGCGTCACCGTGCAGGCCATCGCGGCCTTCGACCTGGCGCTATGGGACCTCAAGGCCCGCCGCTGCGGCCTGCCGCTGGGCAAGCTGCTGGGCGCCTACCGCGACAGCGTGCCTTGCTACAACACCTCGGGCGGCTATCTCAACGCCGAGCTGGACGAAGTGCTGGCGAACGTCGATCGTTCCCTGTCCGCCGGCATCGGCGGCATCAAGCTGAAGGTCGGCCAGCCCGACGTCGCCAAGGATATCGGCCGGGTGGAAGCGGTGCGCGCGCACCTGGGCGCGGGCGTGCCGCTGATGGTGGACGCCAACCAGCAATGGGATTTCACGACGGCATTGCGGGCCGGCCGCGACCTGGAAGCCTGCCGCCTGACCTGGATGGAAGAGCCCCTGGCGGCCTACGACTACGAGGGGCACGCGCGCCTGAGCGAGCGCCTGGACACACCCATCGCGACGGGCGAGATGTTGTCCAGCGTGGCGGAAGTCTCCAACCTCATCGACGGGCGGTCCGTCACCTTCCTGCAGCCGGACGCGCCCCGCATCGGCGGCGTGACGCCTTTCCAGAAGGTGGCGGTGATGGCGGAGGCGCGCCGCATGAAGCTGGCGCCGCACTTCGTCATGGAAATCCATATCCACCTGGCCTGCGCCTATCCCCTGGAAAGCTGGGTGGAGCACATCGAATGGCTGGAGCCCGCGTTCAACGAGCGTATCCGGATAAGCGGCGGCCAGATGCATATGCCGACGGCGCCCGGCCTGGGCTTCAGCCTGGCGGACGCCGCCGCGCAATGGCGGGCCGCGCAAGAGACGGTGCGCACCGCCGCTTATTGATGATGAAGGGATGAAGGGAGACATGCATGAGTGAAAACCGATACGCGATCGTGGACCTGGTGGCGTTCGGCGCCGGCCTGCTGGCGCAAGCCGGCATGGAGCGCGAGAAGGCGCAACGCGTCGCGGAGCTGCTGGTCGAGACCGACGCCATGGGACGCCGCACCCACGGGCTGGCGCTGCTGCCCCTATATCTCTCGGATATCGCCAAGGGCAGCATGACCCTGGAAGGCAGCTACGAGATCGTGTCCGACCGGGGCGCCGCGCTGGTCATCGACGCGCGCCGCCTGCCCGGGCTGTGGCTGATGGATCAAGCCATTTCCCTGGCGGCAAGCCGGGTCGCAAGCCATGGCGTGGTGTCGATCGCGATACGCCGCAGCCACCATATCGGCTGCCTCGCGACCTTGACCAGGCTCGCCACGGATCGCGGGCTGGTGGCGACCATCGCCAATTCCGAGCCTTCCGCGAAACGGGTCGCGCCCTATGGTGGCAAGGAGGCCTTGTTCACGCCGAATCCTTTTGCCTTCGGCTATCCGGGCCAGGATCATCCCGTGCTGGTGGATATCTGCGCGAGCATCACGACCACGTCGATGACGCGCACCAAGCACGCCCTGGGCGAACGATTCGAGCACAAATGGCTGCTGGATGGCGACGGGCGGGCCACCGACGACCCCGCCGTGCTCGAACACACGGAGCCGCGCGGCTCCCTCCAGTTGATCGGCGGCCAGGAGTACGGCCACAAGGGGTTTGGCCTCGCGCTGATGATAGAGGCGCTGTCGCAGGGCTTGTCCGGCTACGGCCGCGCCGACAAGCCGGTGCAGTGGGGCGGCGGGAACGTTTTTCTCCAGGTGCTGGACCCGGATTTCTTCGCGGGACGCGACGAGTTCCAGCGGCAGACGGGTTTCTTCGGCGACGCATGCCGCGCGAATCCGCCGGTGGATCCGGCCCGGCCCGTGCGCCTGCCGGGCGATGAGGCCGCCCGCCTGCGCCGTGCCGCCATGCGGGACGGAATCGCCTATGCGCCGGTGGTCTGGCGGCCGCTCGCCGAGGCCGCGAAGTCGCTGGGGGTGAGCCTGCCGGCGTCCAGGGCGGCAGGCGGCTGATCCGCCGCCTTCCCGGCCAAGCCTACTCGAACCCCTCGCCGGTCTCGTCCAATAGCCGGTGCTTGATGGCGTAGTGGATCAGTTCGGCCTGGTTGTTGATCCGCATCTTTTGCTGGATGCGCGTCTTGTAGGTGCTGATGGTCTTGCCGCTGATGCAAAGCAGGGCGGCGATCTCGCCTATGGTGCGGCCCATGGCCAGGTGGCGGAAGACCGAGTATTCGCGGTCGGACAATTGCTCGTGGGGCAGTTCGGTGGCCTCGGGCTGGAAGTCGCGCGCGATTTTCTCGGCGATGTCCATGTTCAGGTAGACGCCGCCGGAGGCCACCTTGCGCACCGCCGCCACCAGTTCGGCGGCGGCGCTTTCCTTGGTCAGGTAGCCGGACGCGCCGGCCTTCAGCGCGCGCACGGCATATTGCTGCTCGCCGTGCATGGTCAGCACCAGGATGGGCAGGCGGGGAAATTCGTCCCGGATCTGGCGGATCAGCTCGACGCCGCTGCGGCCCGGCATGGAAAGATCCAGCAGCAGCACGTCCCATTCGCCCTGGCGCAGCAGGGCCAGGGCCTCGGCGCCGTTGGCGGCCTCGCCCTTGACCGACAGGCCGTCGGCCATGCCCAGGATCTGTTTCAACCCTTCCCGGACCAGGGTGTGATCGTCGGCCAGCAGGATGCGTGTCATAGGGTCTCTTCGGCGGTGTCGATGGCGATGGGAACGGTCGCCGTCAGGCGAAAGCCCTTCGCGGGTTCGCTATCCAGGACGAGGGTGCCTCCCAGCAGGCGCACGCGCTCGCGGATGCCCAGCAGGCCGAAGGATTCCGCCTTGGCCATCTGCGAGGGCGTCGCCCCGACGCCGTTGTCGCGGATGTCGATGCGGCACTGTTGCGCGTCGCATTCCAGGCGCAGGGAAATGCGGGTGGCGCCGGCATGCCGCGCCGTGTTGGTGAACGCTTCCTGGACGATGCGGAACACCGCGGTGGTGAGCTCGTGCCCCAATGCTATCTGTTCCCCGCTGACATGAACATCCGTCTCGATGGCGTAGCGCTCGCTGAAGTCCTGGGCCAGCCATTCGACCGCCGCGAAAAGTCCCAGGTCATCCAGCATGACGGGCCGCAAGTTGGAGGCGATCCGCCGCACCGAGCCCACCGTGGCGTTGATCAAGGCATGCAGCGCCGCCGCCTGCGCGCGCGCCGCCGCGGCGTCGGGCGGCAGCATGCCCTCCAGCAGCGACAGGCCCATTTTCATGGCGGTGAGGCTTTGCCCGAGATCGTCGTGCAGTTCGCGCGCGATGTGGGCTTTTTCTTCCTCGCGGATGTTCTGGATGGCGGTGGACAGCCGCGTCAGTTCGTTGCGCGAGAGCTCCAGTTCGCGGTTGGCCCGCTCGCGCTCGGTGACGTCGCGCAATTGCACGGTGTAGAGCTTGCCGTGCTCGTCTTCCCACTGCGAGATGGACGCCTCCAGCGGGAATTCCTCGCCGTTGGCGCGCAGGCCGGTCACTTTGCGGTCACCGCCCATTTGCCGCTCCGAGACCCCGGTACGGCCGAAACGCGCCAGGTCCTGCGGGTGCGTATGGCGGAAACGGGGAGGGATGAAGCGGTTGAGCGAGGTGCCGATGGCTTCGGCCGCGGGGCAGAGGAAGATGCGCTCGGCCGCCGGGTTGAAGATGATGATGGTCTGGGAGGCATCCACCGTAATGATGGCCTCCATGGCTGCCTGGATGATTCCGTAGAGACGGCTCTCGCTGGGCGCGGCCGCGCGGGGCGCCTTGTTCTCGCAGCCGGGCCGGCCGCCTGCGGCCGCGGCGGAGGGGGGCGGGACGGAAGCGGGCGCACGGCGCTGCAGCCACCGCGCGGCAAGGAAACCCAATGCGGCACAGGCGAGGGCGAGCAGTAGCGACGGCAGGACCGATGGCATGGCGAAGGAATGGAGAGCGGGAAACCAGGACGCCGCGCCCGTGCCGATGGCCGGGCCGCGTACCGCCGCCGGGGACGGAATGGCGGCGCCGCGGGCGTGGGCGAGCGTCCAGAGTATACGTCGTGGGCCGGCGGGGTGTCGTCGCCGCGGCCGCGGTCGTCCACGGGACCGGCATGGTCAGTGCGACAGCAGGACCGGCACGGTCGCCGCGCGCAGCACGGTGCTGCAGGCGCCGCCCATGACCCATTCGCGCAGCCGGTGGTGGCCGTACGCGCCCATGATGACGAGGTCGCTCCCGCGTTCCTCCACGCATTCCAGGATGATGCGGCCGACGTCGCTCTGGCGGCCGTCGCGGATCAGCCGCTGCGGCAGGGGATAGTCGTGCACGGAGAAGTAGTCGTGCAGGTCGTCGCGCAGCGCCGGCGCGATGGGGCGCGACGACACCGACAGCACCAGCAGTTCGCTGGCCCGGCGCAGCACGGGATCGGCGTCGGCCAGCGCCCGCGACGCCTCGCGGCCCTGGTCCCAGCAGAACAGGATGTTGCGGCCGAGCGGCGGCAGGTCGCCGGCCGTGGGGATGATCAGCACCGGCCGCCCCAGCGTCATGATGACGGACTCGGTGAAGTAGGGGGTGACGACGCTCTCCGGATCGTCCTCGCCGGACTGGCCCAGCACCAGCAGGTCACAGGTGCGCGCATGGCGCGCCAGCACGTCCGCGGGCGAGCCCTCGGGCGCGCGCCATTGGACCGCGACGCCGGCCTCGCGCGCCGCCCGTTGCAGACATTCGCGGGCGACGTTGCGGTTGTCGGCGAGGCGGCGTTGCAGCACCGCGTAGACGTCGTCCGGGACGATGCCCTCGTCGTAGACGTACTGCGGCGGCAGGTAACTGGTGTAGATGCCGACCAGGGCGGCGGCGTGGTCGCGCGCGACCTGCGCCGCGGCCCGCACGCGGCGCGTGCACGCGGCGTCGTCATCGAGGTGGACGGCGATGCGCTTGAACATGGGCAACCCCAGCAATAATCGTGAAATCCCAGCCGGAATCGTAGGGGCGGGGCGCCCGCGGTGTATTGACGTGGCTCAAAGGGTGTGCGGGTCGCCGCCGGCGGGGGTACAGTGCGGGTCGGGGGGTGAATCTTGACCCAGGTCATGGCGTCCGGGCGGCGTACGCCGGATCATGGCCACATCAACGCCGACCCTAGGAGAGTCTTTCATGTATCGCAAAATTCTGGTTGCCCTCGACGGCAGCGACGTGGCCCAGGCCGCCTTGGAGCATGCCCTGCACCTGGGCAGCACGGAAAACGCGGAAGTGGTGCCGGTCTACGTCGTGGAGTATTCCAGCGCGTATTACAGCGCCGCCATCTACGACGTGACGCCTTTCCACGACGCCATGATGGAGGAAGCCAACAAGGTGGTGGCCATGGCCAACGAGCGCCTGACGGCCGCCGGCGTGCGGGGCAAGGCCCGCTTCATCGACAAGGAAGGCATCACCCAGACCATTGCCCAGCAATTGCAGGACGCCGCCGAGGAAGAGGGCGCCGACCTGGTGGTGCTGGGCACCCATGGCCGCCGCGGTTTCCAGCGCATGGTGCTGGGCAGCGTGGCCGAGGCCTTCCTGCGCCTGTCGACGCGCCCGGTGCTGCTCGTGCCGGCGAAGGCAGGGGCTTAAAGGAGTTCGGGCGGGCGGCCGGCCGGCGGCT
Source organism: Bordetella genomosp. 10 (assembly GCF_002261225.1). Taxonomy (NCBI): domain Bacteria; kingdom Pseudomonadati; phylum Pseudomonadota; class Betaproteobacteria; order Burkholderiales; family Alcaligenaceae; genus Bordetella; species Bordetella genomosp. 10. The sequence goes on along the minus strand of NZ_NEVM01000005.1, from coordinate 1,975,229 downwards.
TGATCCGTCCGTCTGAACCATCTATCTGAACCGTCCGCCGCCCGATCCTGCCGTCACGCAATCGGCGCCGGCGGCGTGCCGCCCTCCTGGGCGGCTTTCAATTCCATCAACAGGCTGTGCAGCATTTCGGTGGACAGCCCGTGCAGCACCAGCCGGTAGCCCGCCCGCAGCGTGGACATGGGCACCAGCGGGTGATTGTTGTTGACCAGGATCAGGTGCTGGGGCGCGCCCAGCAGCTTGGCCGCGTAGATGCCTATGGTCTCGTCCAGTTGCAGGGAGTTGGCGGCGCGCCAGAAGTCGTTGTCCGTCAGCATCAACTGGTACAGCGGCGTGAACAGCTCGATCGCGCTTTGCAGGTCGAGGAAGTTCAGCGGCTTGTGCGGCAGGTCTTCCAGCCGCAGTCCCGGATCGCGGATCATCGAGTAGTCCACGCGCGCCGGCGCGTGCATCTCGACCCCCGCGTCCCGCAGCGCCTGGTTCAGGCGAATCACGAAATTGAACAGGTTGAGGTCGTGCTTGACGAAGAGGTCGTCCTTCAGGTCCTCGATCCCGCGCGGCTCCAGCGGCGTCGTCGCGACGGGCACGGGCGAGTTGGCGGCGATGAAGGCCAGTATCTGCGCGCCCAGGTGGAAATGCCGCAGGATCAGCCAGTTGGCCTCGGGCGAGACGAAACGCGCCAGGCCCCACGCCAGGATGCGGTGCAGCAGCCGCGAGTGCGACCAGCGCTTGGGCAGGAAGGTCTTCAGCACCTGGATCAGGATGATGAAGGCGCGCGCCAGCGGCCGCAGGAAGGGCAGCAGGTATTGGCGCGAGCGGCTGCTCGAATCGGTCAGCCAGGCCTTCTTCACCTTGTCGGGCAGGGGCGTGCTGCGGTCCAGGTACAGCGCCAGCCAGGGATTGGGGTCGGCCGGGTCATGGCCCCGGGCCAGGAATTCGGGTTCCTGATTCATGCCGCGTCGTCCTCCGGGCGATGTTCCATGGCGGGGTGATCCTCCATCACGTACTGGAATTGCATCAGGTACAACGCCGCCGTGCGGCGCGCGGTGTCCGCGATGCGCCGTCCGGCCTTGCCGTCCTCGTCGCAATCCAGCGCCAGCTCCACCGCCGCGAGCCAGCGCGCGAGATGGTGTTCGTCATTCTGCCCGTGGTATTCGAGGAAGCGGAAGGCGTCGGGCGGCAGGGACAGGCTGGCCTTGAGCAGGGGCAGCAGGGCCGGGATGATGCGCTGGCCCGTGCCCTCGATGATGTAGATGGCGCCCAGCAGGCCGATGGGGTCGCGCGTGGCGGCCAGGCCGTGCAGGTAGGCGTTGAGCGCCTCGCCGCCGGGATTGCGGCGCAGGGCGTCGATGTCCTCGATGGCGCCGCCGGCCTTGCGGTAGTCCCCGAACAGGATCTTGAAGTCGTTCTGTTCCTCGCCGGCGTGCGTGTCGATGAGGGCGGCCAGCGGCTGCCAGGCGGGCCCGAGGGAGGCGGCGCCTTCGCGCATCCACTTGCTGCCCTCGCGCACCTGGGGAATCCAGTTCGCCATCCAGTTCACGTAGTCGGCGGTCCGGAAGCGGCGGTTGCGCAGGTGGCGGACGACCGGCGTGCGCCAGACGCGCGAGCGGTAATCGTGCCAGATCGACGCCAGCTCGGTCAGCAGCGGACCCAGCGCTTCGGGCGCGCTGTCGGGATCGTGCGGCGGGGCGATATGTTCGGCGGCGGCCGAGTTGGCGTCGTTTCCGGGCGCTGTTCCTGTGCTTGCTTGAGACTTGGCCCCGCCGTCGGTCCCGCTTCCGGCGTCCGGCATGGCGGCGCGCCCGCCGCCGGCGTCGTCCGGCGCGGCGGCCGGGGCGCCCACGGAAACGCGCGCCGATCCGTCCGCCGCTTCGGCTTCCCACAACATATACGCCGTCGTGAAGCGCCCGGATTCGGGGATGTAGCACAGTATCTGCTCGCCCGGCCGGATCTCGCGGGTCTCCAGGAATTCGGCGAGCATGATGAGGATGGAGGCCGCGCCGGTGTTGCCGCGCCAGGCCAGGTTGCTGAACCACCGCTCGCGCGCGATCGCCAGGCCGGCCTTCTCCAGCAGGTCTTCCACGACCGGAATGAATTTCTCGGACGAGTAGTGGCACAGGAAATGATGGATGTGCCGCGGATCGACCCAGCCGTCGCGCACCAGCCCCGCGTATTCGTGGATGCCGATGTCGAACAGGTGCGGCAGCAGCCGGATGTCCTGGCGCAGCGACAGCGCGCCGTCCGTCTCGGCGTCGGTCCAGGAGGGATAGTCCAGGTGCCCGCGCGCGCGGTCGGCGGACAGGCCCAGTTGCATGCAGACCGGATAGTCGCCGGAGAACGCGCGCTGGTGCACCCATTTCAGCCGCAGGCGCACGCCGCGCGAGATGCCGGGTAGCGCGCGCAGGCCTCGCCCCAGCACCACGGCGCCAGCGCCGTCCGACAGCATCCAGCGCAGGAAATGCGCGTCGAAGTCCGCGTCGTAGCCGCGCGCCGCGAAACGGGAGCGCTTGAACAGGCGCGACGGCATTTCGCTGGCCACGGCCAGGGCGGTGGCGTGGCCGCCCAGTTCGACCGCCTGCGCCGCCGCCTGGATCGCCGCCACGCCCGCGGCGCAGATGCCGTGCACGGACAGGGTCTCCATGGGCGGGGCCGCCAGCTCGCCCTGGATCATGTTGGCGAAGCCCGGCATCAGGGCATCGCCGCCCGAGGAGCCGCTGGCCAGCAGCGATACGTCGTCCAGCGGTATTTCGTTGCGCCGCAGGCAGTCGCGGATGGCGCCGACGGCGAGCTGCGCGTTGGTCAGCGTGGTGGCGCCGTCGGCGTCGATCGCGTAGTAGCGCTGCTTGATGCCGTTCTCGGCCAGGATACGGTGCTTGATGCGGCCGGAGATGCGGTTCAGCGGCGCGATGTAGCGGTCCATTTCTTCGTTGGACACGGGGCTGCCCGGCATGAAATAGCCGGCGCTTTCCAGGTAGACACGATGAAACGGGGTGGGCATGGGTATCCTCCGGGTGGAAATGCGGGGCTCGCCGGCCTAGCGGGCCGGCCCGGGGTTGTGCCGGGGCGGATTCAGGGACCGGGTGCGGAAACGCGCGCTGAAAGCGCCCAGGACGAAGACGCGGAACATGTACGGCACCAGGCCGCCTTCGTTAAGGCCGGCCGGCACGCGCGCCCGGTAGTGTTCGCGATGCAGGCGGGCCAGTTCGGACCAGTGCGCGCGCGAGTGCTCGTGATGCGCCGTATGCAGGCCGATGTTGAAAAGCAGGGGGTTGAGCAGGCCCTCGAAATTCCGCGCGTAGCTCAGCGCGCGGCCGCGTTGCGGCCCGCCGTCGGCGTGCGCGTGCTGCAAATAGTTGGTGGCCAGCAGCCAGTGAAGACCATGCAGTTGCGGCACGATGACGTAGGCCAGCGCCTTGGCGGGATGCAGCGCCAGCAGCCCGCCCCACAGGCCCAGCCAGGCGCCGTATTGCACCATGCAGTAGCGCCAGGCCCCGGGATGGTGGCGGCGCAGCCGGCCCAGCCAGGCGATGAAAAGCGGATACAGGACCCAGACCGCCTGCACGGGATGGATGAGATAGCCCCACAGATGGTTGGTGTCGCCGCCGAATCGGTAGGTGCGGGCGGCGTCGCGGGCGCCATGCCGGTGCCGATGGTGATTCGCCACGTGGGCGGGATAGAACACGAAGGTGGGATGGCCTTGCAGCAGGGTGATCCAGATGTCCGTGGCGCGATTGGCCCAGCGTCCGCGCCACATGCGCAGGTGCGTATGGTTGTGGTGGATCACGCCGATGCCCAGCGTCAGGAACAGCATCAGCGCATAGAGCAGCCACTGGAATCCATAGAGCCATTGCCAGGCCGCCAGCGCCGGCAGGGCGGCCAGATAGGCGAGGCTCTGGAGGTCGCGGCGGTGGCGCAGGACCGGCAGCCGCGTCCGCCAGCCGCGGGGCGCGCGTTCCGCGATGGTCCGGCCGCCGACGCCGACGCCGACGCCGTCGCGGCCGGACGGGGCGGCCCGGCTAGGCGCGCGCATCGAGACCTGCCCGCTGTTCATGGGCATGCAATTGCCGAGCGGCGGCGTCCGCGTCCAGGCGGGTCCGGAACAGCCGGTCCATGAAGGTGAACTGGAAACCGTAGTTGCCGTGATAGCAGGCGTGGTGCAGATGATGCCGGCGGCTGGCGGCGAACCAGTGCGCATAGGACACGCGCGGGAAGAAATCGTAGTTGGCGTGGCCGATGCAGTTGAAGAACAGGCTGAACAAGGGCACCGACAGCAGCGACCAGAAGCTGAAGTCGTGCAGCACCATGGGCAGCAGGATGACGTTGCCCAGCATCAGCGCTTCGATGGGGTGGAAGCTGTAGGTCGAGAACGGCGTGGTGACGATGGAGCGGTGGTGCGGCAGGTGGAAGCGGCGCAGCGGGCGGGTGTGCAGCAGGCGATGGTTGATCCAGAAATGGACGTCGTTCCAGGCCAGCAGGAAGAGGATTTCCAGCGCGATGCGGGCGCCGCCGGCGTTCATGGCCAGGTGCGCCCAGCCTAGCTGGAGCAGCCCCCAGGGAAAGATCATGCCGGTGCCGAACAGCAGGACGGAGACGCCGGACTGGGCCATCTCCCGTCGCAACTGGCCCGGCGCCAGCGGGCGCGGATCGAGGACGCGGCCCACGCCCAGCGCGGGCAGGATGCGATGCGTCAGCAGCCAGGTGGCCGCGCCGAATACCAGGTAGATGCCGCCGAAGAACAGCAGCCCCGCCAGCATGACCTGCCAGGCGGACAACGCTAGGAACGCTGATGCCATGAATGTTTTTTCCGCTGGGCCGCCCCAAGGCAAAAAAAGCCCCCTCGGGGGGCAGCAAGCGGCGCAGCCGCGCGGCGTGGGGGCATTTTTTGTTTCACTCGGGACGGGCGGGATCATAAGCAATCCCAGTGCTTCCCGGGAGAATATCCTGGCGTTTGACTGGCTTCTGATTACATGTCTTTGATATAGATTACATATTGTCTTGAGTCTTGGCCGCCCAACCCCGGCGGGTCGGGCACGATTTCAAGCATCCGCGCCGTGGCGCGGATGCCCCGGAACCGTCTCTTACACCGCCGGTTCGCGATTCGCCTTGAGCACCGTCAGCGCCGCCATGTTGACGATGCGCCGCACCGTCGAACTCGACGTCAGGATATGCACCGGCGCATTCACGCCCAGCAGGAAGGGACCCACGGCGACGTTGCTGCCCGCGGCGGTCTTCAGCAGGTTGTACGCGATGTTGCCGGCATCCACGTTGGGGCAGACCAGCAGGTTGGCCGCGCCCTTGAGCGGGGAATCCGGCAGCACCTTCAGGCGCAGGGCCTCGTCCAGCGCGCAGTCGCCATGCATTTCGCCGTCGACTTCCAGGTCGGGCGCCTGTTCGCGGATCAGGCGCAGCGCCTCGCGCATCTTCTCGCCCGAGGCCGAACTGCCCGAACCGTAGCTCGAACGCGACAACAGCGCCACCTTGGGCTCCAGGTTCATGCGCCGCATTTCCTCGGCCGCCGCGATGGTGTATTCGGCGATCTGCTCGGCGCTCGGGTTCTCGTTGACGTGGGTGTCGAGCAGCGCCACCGTGCGCTCGTCCAGCAGCAGGATGTTCATCGCCGCATAGGTCCTGGCGCCCGGCTTCTTGCCGATGACCTCGTCGATGAAGCGCAGGTGGTCGTGGTAGCCGAACACGGTGCCGCAGATCATGCCGTCGGCGTCGCCCAGGCGCACCATCATCGAACCGATCAGGGTCAGGCGGCGGCGCATTTCCACGCGCGCCATTTCCTTGGTGACGCCGCGCCGGTTCATCAGGTCCCAGTACGTCGTCCAATATTGATGGAAGCGCTCGTCGAACTCGGGGTTGGTGACCTCGACGTCCTGGCCCAGGCGCAGGCGCAGGCCGAATTTCTCGATGCGTGACAGCAGCACGGCGGGGCGGCCGACCAGGATGGGGCGGGCCAGTTTCTCGTCGACGATGACCTGCACCGCGCGCAGCACGCGCTCGTCCTCGCCCTCGGTGAAGACGATGCGGGCCTTGCCGCCGTCGCGCACGAACTGCTTGGCGGCCGAGAACAGCGGCTTCATGAAGGCGCCGGAGTGGTGCACGAACTGCTGCAACTGGCCGACGTAGGCTTCCATGTCCGTCAGCGGACGGGTAGCCACGCCTTCTTCCATGGCGGCCTTGGCCACGGCCGGCGCGATGCGCACGATCAGCCGCGGATCGAAGGGCTTGGGAATGAAATAGTCGGCGCCGAAGGAAATGTCATAGGTGCCGTAGGCGGCCGCGACGATTTCGTTCTGCTCTTCCTCGGCCAGGCCGGCGATGGCATGCACCGCCGCCTTTTCCATGCCGCGCGTGATGGTGGTGGCGCCCACGTCCAGCGCGCCGCGGAAGATATAGGGGAAGCACAGCACGTTGTTGACCTGGTTCGGATAGTCCGAACGGCCGGTCGCCATCACGGCGTCGTCGCGCACGCTCTTGACCACCTCGGGCAGCACTTCCGGCGTCGGATTCGCCAGGGCCAGGATCAGCGGGCGGGGGGCCATCTTGGCGACCATCTCCGCCTTGAGCACGCCGCCGGCCGACAGGCCCAGGAACACGTCGGCCCCTTCGATGACTTCGGCCAGCTTGCGCAGGTCGGTCTTGCGCGCGAAGCGCTGCTTGTCCGGATCCATCAGCGCGGTGCGGCCCTCGTAGACCACGCCCTCGATGTCGGTGACCCAGATGTTCTCCAGCGGCAGGCCCAGGTCGATCATCAGCTCCAGGCAGGCCAGCGCGGCCGCGCCGGCGCCGGAGGTGACCACCTTGACCTTGTCGATGTCCTTGCCCACCACCTTCAGGCCGTTGATGAAGGCCGCGCTGACAGTGATGGCGGTGCCATGCTGGTCGTCATGGAAGACGGGGATCTTCATGCGCTCGCGCAGCTTGCGCTCGACGGTGAAGCACTCCGGCGCCTTGATGTCTTCCAGGTTGATGCCGCCGAAGGTGGCTTCCAGGCCGGCGATGATGGTCACCAGCTTGTCGGGATCGGTTTCGTTGATCTCGATGTCGAAGACGTCGATGCCGGCGAACTTCTTGAACAGCACCGCCTTGCCTTCCATCACCGGCTTGGAGGCCAGCGCGCCGATATTGCCCAGGCCCAGCACGGCCGTGCCGTTGGTGATGACGCCCACCAGGTTGCCGCGGCTGGTGTAGCGCACGGCGTTGACCGGATCCGCGACGATTTCCTCACAGGCCGCCGCCACGCCGGGCGTGTACGCCAGCGCCAGGTCGCGCTGGGTCACCAGGGGCTTGCTGGCGGTGACGGCAATTTTCCCCGGAACGGGAAGCTCGTGATAGTCGAGGGCGGCTTTGCGGTCGTTGTCGGTGGTCATGGTTCTTTCCTCTCCCTGGGCCTGAATCGGCATGGAAGGCATTCTAGGCCGCCAGACATAACCCTGGAATTCTGAATTGCTATGATTCGATAATATTTTCCTTATGAAATGAGCGAGGTCACGCCGGGCCATGGGCGGATTCGAACCCGATGAGGTGCTGCGCCGCCTGGGCGCGCGCCTGAAGATGCGCCATCTCACCCTGCTGCTGAATATCCGGCGCTACGGTTCGCTGACGCGGGTGGCCGAGCGCATGGCCAGCAGCCAGCCGGCCATCACCAACGCCCTGGCCGAGCTGGAAGGCATGTTCGGGGCGCCGCTGTTCGACCGCTCCGTGCGCGGCATGGCGCCGACCGCCCTGGGCGAGGTGGTGCTGGCCCGGGCCGGCGCCATGATCCACGACCTGGAACACCTCGTGCGGGACATGGAGACCGTAGTCGCCGGCCATGCGGCGCATCTGCACATCGGGGTCATTCCCTTCATCTCCGGCCGCATCCTCTCCGCCGCCATCCAGCGCACCTTGCCCGACGGCGCGCGCCGGCTGACCGTGACGGTGCACGAGGCGGCCAGCGTCCAGTTGCTGGCGCGGCTGCGCGAGCACGACGTCGACATCGTGATCGGCCGCGCCTCGGCCACGCTGGACCTGGAGGGCGTGGCGTTCGAGCGCCTTTACCAGCAGCAGCCGCGCCTGATCGCCAGCCGCCGCCTGGCCGCCCGGCTGGGGCGCACCCGCCTGGACTGGCCGGTGCTGGCCGGGCTGGACTGGATCCTGGGCGCGCCGCACACGCCGATGCGCGAGCAGGTGGCCGACATGTTCCTGGGCGCCGGGCTGGCGCCGCCCACGCCCATCGTGGAAAGCGGTTCGGCCAGGCTGATCGGCGAGATGATCGCCGCCAGCGAGACGGCGATTTCCATCGTGCCGTCGGACGTGGCCGACGAACTGGTGCGCATCGCCGGGGTGGCCATCGTGCCGTATTCCTTCGACTGGACCCTGCCGCCCATCGCGCTTTTCACCCGCGCGCGCGGCGCCCGCTCGGTCGACGCCCTGTTCGCCGAGTCCCTGCGCCAGGTCTGCCGCGAGATCCACGGCGGGGCGCCGGTGGGCGCGGCCGACGGCCAGGGACAGGGAAACGTCTCGTTCAGGTAAAGCGGCAGGGCGGCATTGTTGACTTGGCGGCAAGAGTCTTTCGCCCCGGCGGTGGTGTTTGAGCGGGACCGGATGCGGCAAACTTCAGCTTTATTTTGCTATGCAGCATTGGCTGCCGCGAGCTCCCCCATGTCCGACCTTCCTACTTCGACTACCCGTCCCCGGACGGATGCCTCTCCCGGTTTTGCCCTCTTCGCCCTGACCGTCGGCGCCTTCGGCATCGGCACCACCGAGTTCTCGCCCATGGGCCTGCTGCCCGTCATCGCCGAGGGCGTGCACGTGTCCATCCCCAGCGCCGGCATGCTGGTCAGCGCCTACGCCATCGGCGTGATGCTGGGCGCGCCCCTGATGACGCTGGCGCTGTCGCGCTGGTCGCGCCGCACCGCGCTGATCGTCCTGATGAGCATCTTCACGCTGGGCAACCTGCTGTCGGCGATGGCGCCCGGCTATTACACCCTGCTGCTGGCGCGCCTGGTGACCAGCCTGAACCACGGCGCCTTCTTCGGCCTGGGCTCGCTGGTGGCCGCCAGCGTGGTGCCGCGCCACAAGCAGGCCAGCGCCGTCGCCACCATGTTCATGGGACTGACCATCGCCAATATCGGCGGCGTGCCGGCGGCCACCTGGCTGGGCCAGACCATAGGCTGGCGCATGTCCTTCGCCGCGACCGCCGTGCTGGGCGTGCTGGCGATGAGCGCGCTGTGGCTGGCCCTGCCGCGCGGCGAGGGCGGCCGGCGGCCGGACGTGCGCGCCGAGATGGCGGTGTTGACGCAGCCGGCGGTGCTGGTGGCGCTGCTGACGACGGTGCTGGGTTCCGGCGCCATGTTCACGCTCTATACCTATATCGCGCCCACGCTGAAGTCGCTGACCGGCGCCAGCCCGGAATTCGTCACGGCCATGCTGGTGCTGATCGGCATCGGCTTCTCCATCGGCAACGCGGCGGGCGGCAAGCTGGCGGACCGCTCGCTGGCGGGCAGCCTGATCGGCTTCCTCACGCTGTTGATCGTGGTGATGCTGGCGTTCCCGCTGCTGGGCCGGTATCACGCGGGCGCCGCCGTGTCCCTGCTGCTGTGGGGCATGGCGACTTTCGCCGTGGTGCCGCCGCTGCAGATGGGCGTGATGCGGGCGGCCGAGCGGGCGCCCGGCCTGGCCTCCTCGGTCAACGTCGGCGCCTTCAACCTGGGCAACGCCCTGGGCGCGGCGGTCGGCGGCGCCACGATTTCGGCGGGCCTGGGCTATGCGGCCTTGCCGCTGGCGGGCGCGGCCATCGCCATCGCCGGTCTGTTGCTGGTGCTGGCGCAGGTGTCGCGCCGCCGCCGGGCGGTGGCCTGCCAGGCCTGATACCAAGCGCGGGGCGCCGGACGGCGCCGCCGGCCACGGCCCCGCGCGGCCCCGGCAACGATACCAAGGTATATCCCGCGCCGCCTGTTTTGCACGCGCCGCCCGTCCTACACTACGTCCCGTCGATATCGAATAAGGAGTCCGCTGTGGACGACGACGGATGTAGTAGCGCCAGCGGCGCGCACCGGGCTTCGTAGGCTGACGCAGCGGCTTTCGCCTCGCGTTTCCTCCAGCCCGGTCTGGCGGAGGAACGCTGCCGGGATTTCCGGCTCACATTCTCCCTTTCCTGCTTTCCACGGACAGGCCGGACTTCTGGTCCTGGCCCACGGGGGAGCATGCGCGCGCCCAATACACCACCAACGCCTTGGGTCACTCTTGCTTTCAAGGAGACGCGCATGTTGCAGCTCGCCCCCACCCGCCGCGCGCCCGCCGCGCCGGCTTTTCTCAACGTAACGTTCTACGGCGCCGCCGGCGACCTGGCCATCATCCGCAAGCGTCTTTACCTGGCCTTGCAAACGCGGCCGGAAACGGTCGCCGAGGTGCGGTACTCGGTCGACGGCGTCCAGGCCTCCACGATGGTGCGCTTGCGCAGCAACAACGGCGACATCTCGTCGCTGCTCGGCTGGCTGGGCGCGCTTTGCCGCGAACTGCGCGTCCATGCCCTGCATGCCGCGCCGGCCGGTTCCGCGTGTCTCGTCCATGTCACGACCGGCACGCGCGCCGAGCGTGCGGCCCGCGTGCCGGCGAGGGGGTAATCATGAAGACCGCCTACGAAGCCCTGCTGCCCACGCCGCCGGGCCCCCGGGGCGCCGGCGGCCCGGCCCCGGCCCCGGCCGCGCCGGTTGCCAGGCAGCCCGAGATGCCCGTGGTCCGTCATGCCCGCCTGTCTCCGCAGGCCAGCATGGACGATCTGCTCACCCAGCGCACCGGCCTGACGATGGCCGACGTGCTCTCGCGCCGCACGCTGGGCGGCGCCAATGTCGTGGCGCACGACCGCATGGCGCCGCCCTGGCTGCAACTGCTGCGCGCCTTCCGCAACCCCTTCGTGATGATCCTGCTGGGCCTTGCGGCGGTCTCGTATTTCACCGACATCCGCTTCGCCGCCGCCGACGATCGGGACTGGACCGGCATCGTCATCATGCTGACCATGGTGGCGATCAGCGGCCTGCTGCGTTTCGCCCAGGAATACCGCTCCGGCAAGGCGGCCGAGCGCCTGAAGTCCATGGTGCGCAGCATGGCCACGGTGGTGCGCCGCGATACGGCCGCCGGCGCGCCGACGCGGCGCGAGGTGCCGATGGACGAACTGGTGGCCGGCGACATCGTCGAATTGCAGGCCGGCGACATGATTCCCGCCGACGTCCGCCTGCTCGATTCGCGCGACCTCTTCATCAGCCAGGCCGTGCTGACCGGCGAGGCGTTGCCGGTCGAAAAGTACGACACCCTGGGCCACGTGGCCGCCAAGCGCGCCGAGGAAGGGAAGGCGGCGGCCCCCTCCGGCGCCGGGCTGCTGGACCTGGACAACGTCTGCTTCATGGGCACCAACGTGGTGAGCGGGACCGCCAGCGCCGTCGTGGTCGCCATCGGCGCCAATACCTATTTCGGCTCGCTGGCCGGCAGCGTGGTCTCGGCCAAGCGCGTCGCGACCAGCTTCGATCGCGGCGTGAACAGCGTCTCGTGGCTGTTGATCCGTTTCATGCTGGTCATGGTGCCCATCGTCTTCGTCATCAACGGCCTGACCAAGGGGGATTGGCTGACCGCGCTGACCTTCGCCCTGGCGGTGGCCGTCGGCCTGACGCCGGAAATGCTGCCGATGATCGTTTCGGCCAACCTGGCCAAGGGCGCGGTGGCGATGGCGCGGCGCAAGGTCGTGGTCAAGCGCCTGAATTCGGTGCAGAACTTCGGCGCGATGGACGTCCTGTGCACCGACAAGACCGGCACGCTGACGCAGGACCGCATCATCCTCGAACAGCACCTGGACGTCGCCGGCCACGCCGACGAGTCGGTCCTGCGGCTGGCGTGGCTGAACAGCGCCAACCAGAGCGGCCAGCGCAACCTGATGGACCGCGCCATCCTGGCGCGCGCCCTCGAACTGCACGGCTGGCAGGCCACCGGCGGCTTCGGCAAGGTCGACGAGATTCCCTTCGACTTCGTGCGGCGCCGCCTGTCGGTGGTGCTGCGCGGCCAGGACGGCCGTCTGACGATGATTACCAAGGGCGCGGTGGAGGAAATGCTGGCGGTGAGCCGCCATGTGCGCGTCGGCGGCGAAACGCGTCCCTTGGACGCCGCCTTGCGCGCGCGCCTGCTGCGGCAGGCCGAGGCCTATAACCGCGAAGGCTTCCGCGTGCTGGTGGTGGCCGAGCGCGACCTGCCGGATCCGGCGCGGCGCGACTTCCGGGCGGAGGACGAGACCGACCTGGTGGTGCGCGGTTTTCTGACCTTCCTGGATCCGCCCAAGGACAGCGCGCGGGCGGCCATCGCCGCGCTGCGGGACTACGGCGTGGCCGTCAAGGTGCTGACGGGCGACAACGCCGTGGTGGCGGCGCGGGTCTGCCGGCAGGTGGGGCTGGATGCGGGCCTGGACATGGGCGGCGGCGCGGCCCCGCGCGATGGCGTCGACGTGCTGCTCGGCGACGATATCGAGCGGATGGACGACGCCGCGCTGCGCGAGCGCGCCGAACGGGCCGTGCTGTTCGCCAGGCTGACGCCGTTGCAGAAGTCCCGTGTCGTGCGGGCCTTGCAGGCCAACGGCCACACGGTCGGCTTCCTGGGCGACGGTATCAACGACGCGCCGGTGCTGCGCGACGCCGATGTGGGCATCTCCGTGGACAGCGGCGCCGATATCGCCAAGGAAACGGCCGATATCGTGCTGCTGGAGAAGGACCTGATGGTGCTGGAGCAGGGCGTGCTCAAGGGGCGCGAGACCTTCGGCAATATTCTCAAGTACCTGAACATGACGGCCAGCTCCAACTTCGGCAACGTGTTTTCGGTGCTGGTGGCGTCGGCGTGGCTGCCGTGGGAGCCGATGCTGTCCCTGCAGTTGCTGATCCAGAACCTGGTCTACGACATGTCGCAATTGACGCTGCCGTGGGATCGCATGGACGACGAATTCCTGCGCAAGCCGCGCAAATGGGAGGCCGGCAATATCCGCCGCTTCATGTTCTGGCTGGGGCCCACGTCGTCGATCTTCGACATCACCACCTATATCCTGATGTGGACGGTGTTCGGCGCCGGCGCGGCCTACGCGCTGCATGGAGGCGGCGCCGGGCAGGCCACCATGAATTCCGGCTGGTTCATCGAGGGCCTGGTGTCGCAGACGCTGGTGGTGCACATGCTGCGCACGCGCCGGATTCCTTTCCTGCAAAGCACGGCGTCGCTGCCGGTGCTGCTGTCGACCTCGCTGGCCATCCTCGCGGCGTGCTGGCTGCCGTTCTCGCCCATCGCGCGGGACATCGGCTTCGCGCGGCTGCCGGGGGCGTACTTCGGCTGGCTGGCGTTGACCATCGCGGGCTATATCGCCTTGACGCAGGTCGTGAAGACCGTCTACATCCGCCGCTACGGCGGCTGGTATTGAGGCAGGGCAAGGGCGCCATGGCCGGCCGCGGCAAGCCCTGGTATAAGCTTATGGACCGGCGCATGCCGGGCCGCCGCGCAGCCCCGGGCAGGCGCGGCCCGCCGGCGCCGTTTCCCATCCGTTCGAGCCCACGCTACATGTCCCTGGACCAGGTCACACGCCGAAGAGGTCGCGCCCAAGCGGGCGTGCTGCTGCTCGGGCTCCTGATGGCGGCGATTTTCCTGGCCGATACGTTGACGCGGCTGGAAGTGGCCGTGGCCGTCTTCTATGTGGCGGTCATCCTGCTCTCGCTCAGCCTGCTGCCGCGGCGGGGCGTCATCGCGGTGGCGCTGACCTGTATCGGCCTGACGGTCGTCAGCCTGCTCATGACGCCCGAGGGCGGGACCCTGCGCGACGTCGGCCTGGTGAATGCGGCGATCAGCATCGCGGCCATCGGCATCACCGCCTACCTGGCGCTCAAGCGCGCGGCGGCGGAAGAGGCCGTGCAGGAGGCGCGCGCCCAACTGGCGCGCCTGGCGCGCATCCAGAGCATGGGCGAGCTGACCGCCTCCATCGCCCACGAGATCAATCAGCCCCTGGCGGCCATCGTCACCAGCGGCAGCGCCTGCCAGCGCTGGCTGGAGCACGATCCGCCCAACCTGGAGCGCGGCTTGCGGGCCTTGCAGCGCATGATCGACGACGCCAACCGCGCGAGCGAGGTCGTCAAGCGCATCCGGCGGCTGGTCCGCAACGCCGAACCGCAGATGACCGCCGTCGACCTCGCCGACGTCGCCGCGGAGTCGGTCGACATGGCGCGCGGCGAAATGCAGCGGCGCGGCGTGACGTTGACCGAACGTATCCAGGAAGACCTGCCCGCCGTGCGCGCCGATCCGGTGCAGATCGGGCAGGTGATCATCAATCTGTTGCTCAATGCCATCGAAGCGATGCGGGACATGCCGGCCGGCGAGCGGCGCCTGACCCTGTGGCTGTCCGTCGTCGAGCCGGGCCAGGTGCAACTGGCCGTCGCCGACACCGGCCCGGGCTTGGGCCCCCAGGCCCGGGAACGCCTGTTCGACGCCTTCTGGACCACCAAGCCGGACGGCACCGGCCTGGGGCTGACCATCAGCCGGGCCATCGTGGAGAGCCACGGCGGGCGCCTGTGGACGGAGCCCGGCGAGCGCGGCGGCGCGATCTTCTGCTTTACGCTGCCCGTCGCGGGCAAGGATGCCTGATCATGACGGAAGACCCGACACGGAACGCCGGCCCGGCGCCGTCGCAGAATGCCAAGCCCGGTTCGCGCGGGGCGCCGCACGACGGCTCGCCCATCGTCTACATCGTCGATGACGATACTTCCCTGCGCGAATCGCTGGAGGACCTGATGAATTCGGTCGGGCTGGCGGTGCGGGGATTCGGGTCGGTGCAGGAATTCCTCGACGGCGACACCGCCGACGGTCCCGCCTGCCTGGTGCTGGACGTGCGCCTGCCGGGACAGAGCGGCATGGATTTCCTGCGCCGCATGGAGCAGGCGCGCCGCCGGGTGCCCGTGGTGGTGATCACCGGGCATGGCGATATCCCCATGTCCGTGGCCGCCATGAAATCCGGCGCCGTCGATTTCCTGACCAAGCCCTTCCGCGACCAGGACCTGCTCGACGCCATCCATGCGGCCGTCGAAAAGGACCGCGCGCAACTGGCCGACATGACCCGCGCCGACGACGTGCTGGCGCGCTGGCACACCCTGACCGAGGGCGAACAGGCGGTGATGGAACGGGTGGTGCGGGGAATGTTGAACAAGCAGATCGCCGCCGAACTGGACGTCAGCGAAATCACGGTGAAGGTGCGGCGGGGCCGGGTCATGCGCAAGATGCAGGTGCGGACGCTGGCGGACCTGGTGCGCGTCGGCGGCCAGATCAAGGGACCGCCGCGGTAGGCGTAGAATACGGCTACCGCACGTCCGACCAGGGCGTACGTTTCCGTAGCGAGGCATTCGTGAAAGATACCTGGCAGTATCAGATTCGCCTGCGCGTCACCGAGGCCCTGGCCGAGCGGTTGCGCGATCGTCCCGACGCTCCCGAGGATGCGCCGCTGCGCGCCGTCCTGGATCGCCACGGCGCCGTCATCAAGTCCCAATACCAGGCCTTCGCTGATTACGTCGCCGAGGCCGAGCGCGAGGGCGTGGCGCAATATCCCCTGTACCGCTGGACGCGCGACACCATCGAGGACCCGGCCAAGGAAGCCAAGTACCGCCGCGTCTACACCGCCTACGTGAATGGCCAGGAGGTCTACGACGGCGCCGTCGCCGAGGCGCTGCGCCAGGAACTGGCGGCGCTGGGCACGGAGGGCGGCATCGAGGGCGTGACCAAGGTGGACACCAATCCCGCCAACAATCCGCAGCCGCCTCCCGGCAAGCGCTGATTCCGCGCCCTGGGCAGGCGGCGATTCGCGCGCCTGGGCCAGCGGCTACCAGCTACCCTATCGAACGAGAAACGAACGAGAAATAATGACCGAGAACAGGATGAGCACTCGTTACCGCAAGCCCCTGGCAGGCACTTCCGTAGACTATATCGACGCCCGCGCGGCGGTCGACGCCCTGGAGCCGGGCGCCTGGGACCGGCTTTCCTACACTGCCCGCGTGCATGCCGAGAACCTGGTGCGGCGTTGCGATCCCGCCATCCTCGATGAATGCCTGCGGCAGATCATCGAGCGGCGCCGCGACCGCGATTTCCCCTGGTATCCGGTCCGCGTGGTCTGCCACGACATCCTGGGCCAGACGGCGCTGGTCGACCTGGCCGGGTTGCGCGACGCCATCGCGGCCGCGGGCGGCGATCCCGCCCTGGTGAACCCGGTGGTGCCGGTGCAACTGATCGTCGATCACTCGCTGGCCGTGGAATGCGGCGGCTACGATCCGGACGCCTTCGCCAAGAACCGGGCCATCGAGGACCGGCGCAACGAGGACCGCTTCCACTTCATCGACTGGACCAAGCTGGCCTTCGCCAACGTCGACGTCATTCCGGCGGGCAACGGCATCATGCACCAGATCAACCTGGAGAAGATGTCGCCGGTGGTCTACGTCCAGGACGGCCTGGCCTTCCCGGATACCTGTGTCGGCACCGACAGCCACACGCCGCACGTCGACGCCCTGGGCGTCATCGCCGTGGGCGTCGGCGGCCTGGAAGCGGAAAACGTCATGCTGGGACGCGCCTCCTGGATGCGCCTGCCGGAAATCGTCGGCGTGCGGCTCACCGGCCGCCGCCAGCCGGGCATCACCGCCACCGACATCGTGCTGGCGCTGACGGAATTCCTGCGCAAGGAAAAAGTGGTCGGCGCCTACCTGGAGTTCTTCGGCGACGGCGCGCGCAGCCTGACCATCGGCGACCGGGCCACCATCTCCAATATGTGTCCCGAATACGGCGCGACGGCCGCGCTGTTCTCGATCGACGAGCAGACCCTGGAATACCTGCGCCTGACCGGCCGCGAGGAAGAACAGGTGCGCCTGGTCGAGACCTACGCCAGGACGGCGGGTTTCTGGGCCGACAGCCTGCGCGACGCGCGCTACGAGCGCGAGCTGCAGTTCGACCTGTCCTCGGTCGAGCGCAACATGGCCGGCCCGTCCAACCCGCATCGCCGGCTGCCGACGGCCGCCCTGGCCGAGCGCGGCATCGCCACGGAGGCGGGCCTGGAGCAGGCCAAGGCGCAGGAGGCGCAGGGACTGATGCCGGACGGCGCCGTGATCATCGCGGCCATCACGTCCTGTACCAATACCTCCAATCCGCGCAACGTGATCGCCGCGGCGCTGCTGGCCCGCAACGCCAACCGCCTGGGCCTGGCGCGCAAGCCGTGGGTGAAGTCCTCGTTCGCGCCCGGCTCCAAGGCCGTGGAGCTCTACCTGAAGGAAGCGGACCTGCTGGGCGACCTGGAACAGCTCGGCTTCGGCATCGTCGCCTTCGCCTGCACCACCTGCAACGGCATGAGCGGCGCCCTGGATCCGGCGCTGCAGCAGGAGATCATCGACCGCGGCCTGTACGCCACCGCCGTGCTGTCCGGCAACCGCAATTTCGACGGCCGCATCCATCCCTACGCCAAGCAGGCCTTCCTGGCCTCGCCGCCGCTGGTGGTGGCCTACGCCATCGCCGGCACGGTGCGTTTCGACATCGAGAAGGACGTGCTGGCGGTGGTCGACGGCAAGGAAATCCGCCTCAAGGACATCTGGCCCAGCGACGAGGAAATCGACCGCATCGTCAAGGCCGCGGTGAAGCCGGACATGTTCCGGCGCGTCTACGAGCCCATGTTCGCGCGCGACATCTCCGTCGAGACGGCCGTCAGCCCGCAATACGCGTGGCGTCCGCAGTCCACCTACATCCGCCGCCCGCCTTACTGGGACACCGAGGGCGTGGGGGCGCTGGCCGCCAATCCGCGCACGCTCAAGGGCATGCGGCCGCTGGCGATCCTGCCGGACAACATCACCACCGACCACCTGTCGCCGTCCAACGCCATCCTGGCGAACTCGGCGGCGGGCGAATACCTGGCCAGGATGGGCGTGCCGGAGGAGGACTTCAACTCCTACGCCACGCACCGGGGCGACCACCTGACCGCCATGCGCGCCACCTTCGCCAACCCCACCCTCAAGAACGAGATGGTGCGGGACGCGGACGGCCAGGTGCGGGCGGGATCGCTGGCGCGCGTGGAGCCCGACGGCAAGGTCATGCGGATGTGGGAAGCCATGGAAACCTACCTGGACCGCAAGCAGCCCCTGATCATCATCGCCGGCGCCGACTACGGCCAGGGCTCCTCGCGCGACTGGGCGGCCAAGGGCGTGCGCCTGGCCGGCGTGGAGACGGTGGTGGCGGAAGGCTTCGAGCGCATCCACCGCACCAATCTCATCGGCATGGGCGTGCTGCCGCTGGAGTTCCAGCCGGGCGTCGACCGCCACAAGCTGGCGCTGGACGGCACCGAAACCTATGATGTGGTGGGCGAGCGCACGCCGCGCGCGACGCTGACGCTGGTCGTCCATCGCAAGGACGGGACCACCGCCCAGGTCCCGGTCACCTGCCGTCTCGATACGGCCGAAGAAGTATCCGTCTACGAAGCGGGCGGGGTGTTGCAGCGCTTCGCGCAAGATTTCCTCGCTCAAGAACAAGGAGCCTGACATGGCCGCCGACCGTCAAATCAAGATTCCCGCGACCTATATGCGCGGGGGGACCAGCAAGGGCGTGTTCTTCCGGCTGGACGACCTTCCCGAAGCCGCGCGCCAGCCGGGCGCCGTGCGCGACGCCATTCTCCTGCGCGCGCTGGGCAGCCCGGACCCCTACGGCAAGCAGATCGACGGCATGGGCAATGCGTCGTCCAGCACCAGCAAGTCGGTGATCCTGTCGCGCAGCACGCGGCCCGGGCACGACGTCGATTACCTGTTCGGCCAGGTGTCGATCGACCAGCCTTTCGTGGACTGGAGCGGCAACTGCGGCAACCTGTCGGCGGCGGTGGGACCGTGCGCCATCCATATGGGGCTGATCGATCCGGCGCGCATTCCGCGCAACGGCGAGATCACCATCCGCATCTGGCAGGCCAACATCGGCAAGACCATCGTCGCCCACGTGCCCATCGTGGACGGCCAGGTGCAGGAACTGGGCGACTTCGAACTCGACGGCGTGACCTTTCCCGCGGCGGAAGTGCGCCTGGAGTTCCTGGACCCGGCGGACGAGGGCGAGGACGGCGGCGCGATGTTCCCGACCGGCAAGGTGGTCGACCGGCTGGACGTGCCGGGCGTGGGTTCGTTCGACGCGACGCTGATCAATGCCGGGATTCCGACCATTTTCCTGAATGCGGCGGACATCGGCTATACCGGCCGCGAACTGCAGGACGCGATCAATTCGGACGAAGCGGCCCTGGCGCGCTTCGAAACCATACGCGCCCACGGCGCCCTGAAAATGGGCCTGATCAAGGAACTGGCCGAAGCCGCAACCCGCCAGCACACGCCCAAGGTCGCCTTCGTCGCGCCGCCCAGCGCTTACACCGCTTCCAGCGGCAAGCAGATCGGGACGGGCGATACTGACCTGCTGGTGCGCGCCATGTCCATGGGCAAGCTGCACCACGCCATGATGGGGACCGCCGCGGTCGCCATCGGCACCGCGGCGGCGGTGCCGGGCACGCTGGTCAACCTGGCGGCCGGCGGCGGCGAACGCCAGTCGGTGCGCTTCGGCCACCCCTCCGGCACCCTGCGCGTGGGCGCCGAGGCGAAGCAGGTGGACGGCGAGTGGAAGGTCACCAAGGCCTTGATGAGCCGCAGCGCGCGCATCCTGATGGAAGGCTGGATCCGCGTGCCGGGGTCCTGCCTGTCCGCCTGATCGGGTGACGGCCTGACCGCTTGGCCGGCGCATGGACAAGCGGGCGGCGGGCAGGCCGTCCGCGCGGCCGCTACGGATGCCAGGTCGCCCGCGGCCGGCTTTCGTGGCGCGCCGCGCCGGCGTCGTAGCTCAGCATCGCCGACAGCGATTGCGCCGCCTGCAACAAGCGCGGCGCATAGGCATGCAGCCGCGGCGCCACGTCCGGGCTGGCGGGCATGCCTATGCACAGCGCGCCCGCCACGCGCCAGCGGTTGCCGAAGACGGGCACGGCCACGCTGGCCGACGTCTGCCGCGCCTCGCCCACCGTGACGTGATAGCCGCGCGCGCGGATCTCGTCGTAGAGCGGTCCCGTTTCTCCCATGAACGCCAGCAGCACCAGGCCGGACGCGCCGCGATCCAGGGGCATGGCCTCGCCCACGCGCGCGCGGTTGTGCTGCGCTTGCGGACACCTCACCTTGACCAGCCGGATGCGGCGATCGCCGTCGCGCACGAAGAAGGACATGTCCTCGCCGGTTTCATCCGACAGCTTGCGCAGCGCCGGCTCTATGCTTTCCCGGACGTCGAAGGCCATGGTGTAGCGCGAGCCGAGCGAGGCCGTGGCGGGCCCCAGCCGCCATTGCGCCTGCTCCGTGCGCGCGACGTAATGGCTGGCCTCCAGGGTCTTGAGCAGGCGCAGGGCGGTGGTCTTGGCCAGCCCGACCCGGCGCGCGATCTCGCTCAGGCCCAGGTGCGGCTCTTCCATGCTGAACGCGTCCAGGATGGCCAGCGCGCGGGTGGCCGCGGCGACCAGTTCGTCAGGGTTTTCACTCATCGCTGTCTCCGCCTCCACTTCCGCTTCCGCGTCTGCGTCTCGTCCGTCTGGCCGGACGTATGGTTCTGCTTATCTTATATCGGTCCGCCTGGCGGACCGATATTGTCGCGGCCGTTCGTCGCGCCTACGCTGCCGGTGTCGTATCCCGGAAATCCGCTTCCAGGACACGGCATCAGGGTGCAGGGACACGCCGGGGCATAGGAGGCCCGGGCACGCCGGGCCGCTTCGCAAGGAGCGCGCGGCGCAAGAGACACGTCCCGCGCCCGGGGCTGGAAGGCCCGAGACAGATACCGACAAGACAACGGGAGACATCCATGCATCTGCGTTCCATCCGCGTGGCGTTGGCCGCGCTCGTGCTCTGGGGCGGCGCCGCGGGCAGCGCCTGGGCCGACTACCCCGACAAACCCATCCGCCTGATCGTCCCGTATGCCGCGGGCGGGGGCGTCGACAACATTTCCCGCGTGGTCGCCGCCGAACTGGGCACGCGCCTGAAGCAGAGCGTGGTGATCGAGAACCGCGGCGGCGCCAACGGCAACATCGGCACCGAATACGTCGCCAGGGCCGCGCCCGACGGCTATACCCTGCTGATGGGCGCGACCTACCTGGGCTTCAACCGCGCCACCATGGCCAATCTGCCCTACGACGCCGCCAAGGACCTGCAGCCGGTGGCGCGCACCGGCCGCGCGCCTTTCGTGCTGGTGGTGCCGGCGAACTCGCCGGCCCATGACGTGGCCGGCCTGGTCGCCTGGATGAAGGCGAATCCGGACAAGGCCTCCTACGGCGCGGTCGGCGCCGGCGCGCCGACCAATCTGCTGTTTCCGCAGAACACCGGGACCAAGCCCGTGCAGGTGCTCTACAAGGGCGGCTCCGCGGCCCTGCCGGATCTGCTGGCCGGACGCCTCACCTTCATGATTCCCACCGCCAGCGAGGTGGTGCCCCTGGTGGAGAACGGCAAGCTGCGCGCGCTGGCGGTCACCGGCTCGGAACGTTTCCACCGGCTGCCCGACGTGCCCACCATGGGCGAGGCGGGCGTGCCCAACCTGGAGCGCACCGGGTGGTGGGGCGTGTTCGCGCCGGCCGGGACGCCGCAGCCGGCGGTGAAGAAACTGTCCGACGCGATCCAGGCCGTGATGGCGCGGCCGAACGTCATCGAGGCGCTGGACAAGCTGGGCATCGAGGCGGCGCCGCAGCCGACGCAGGCCTTCGCCGCCTTCTACCAGGACGAGCTGAAGGCCTATGCCGACGTCGCCCGGCAATTCAACCTGAAGGTCGAATAAGGAAACACCATGATCATCGATTGCCACGGCCACTACACCACCGCGCCGGCCGCGCTCAAGGCCTGGCGCACGCGCCAGACCGAGGCCTACGCCGCCGGCCAGGCGCTGCTGCCCGATTTCCACATCAGCGACGACGAGATACGCGAGTCGCTGGAGCCCAACCAGTTGCGCATCCAGCGCGAGCGCGGCGTCGACTTGACGCTGTTCTCGCCGATCGCCGGCGCGATGGCGCATCACGTCGGCGACGCCGTCACGAGCGCCAACTGGACGCGCGCCTGCAACGATCTCATCCATCGCGCGGTGGAACTCTATCCGGACCAGTTGGCCGGCGTGTGCCAGTTGCCGCAGTCGCCCGGCGTCAGCCCGGCCAACTGTATCGCGGAGCTCAAGCGCTGCGTGCAGGAACTGGGCTTCGTCGGCTGCAACGTCAATCCCGATCCCAGCGACGGCTACTGGACCGATCCGCCGCTGACGCAGAAGCACTGGTATCCGCTGTTCGAAACCCTGGTGGACCTGGACGTGCCGGCCATGGTCCATGTCAGTTGTTCCTGCAACCCCAATTTCCATCACACCGGCGCGCATTACCTGAACGGCGACACCACGGCCTTCATGCAGTTCCTGATGGCGGACATCTTCAAGGATTTTCCCACCCTGCGTTTCGTGATTCCGCACGGCGGCGGCGCGGTGCCTTTCCACTGGGGGCGCTATCGCGGGCTGGCGCAGCAATTCAACCGGCCCACGGTGGAGGAGCTGATGAACAACGTGTTCTTCGACACCTGCGTCTATCACCGGCCGGGCATAGAGCTGCTGCTGGAGGTGGTGCCGCCGGACAACGTGCTGTTCGCCTCGGAAATCATCGGCGCGGTCAAGGGCATCGATCCGCGCACCGGCCATTACTACGACGACACCAAGCGCTACATCGACGCCGTCGAATGGCTGCAGCCGGCGCACCGCGCCAAGGTGCTGGGGGAGAACGCCTTGCGCGTCTATCCCCGCCTGGCGCAGCGCCTGCGGGCGCGCGGCAGGCTGTGATCAACGGCTGAGACAGTCCGCGTTGCGCGGGTTCTTCAGGGCGCGCCGCGCATAGTATTCGAACGCCACCGTGTTGCGCTTGGGGCGCAGGATCCAGTCGTGCGCTTCCTTGCCCAGCGCCGGGTCGATCGGCTGGATCTCGCCGGCGGCCTGCGCCAGCAACTGCATGCGCGCGGCGCGCTCGAAAGCGATGGCCAGCACGCAGGCTTCCTCCACGCTCTGGCCGGCGACGAGCAGGCCATGGTGCGACAGCATCAGCGCGCGCTTGCTGCCCAGGGCGCCGGAGATGAGTTCTCCTTCCTCGTTGCCGACCGGGACGCCCGGCCATTTGGCGACGAAGGCCACGTCGTCGTACAGCACGCAGTTGTCCATGTGCGAGACGATCAGCGGCTGTTCCAGCATGCCCAGCGCGGCGGTGTGCACGGCATGGGTATGGATGATGCAGTTGACGTCCGGCCGCGCGCGGTAGACCCAGGAATGGAAGCGGTTGGCCGGATTGGGCATGCCGCCGCCTTCCAGCACGTTCAGGTCCTCGTCCACGCGCAGCAGGTTGTCCTCGGAGATTTCGTCGAAGCCGTAGCCCAGGCGCTGCGTGTAGAACTCCCCGGGCGTTCCCGTGCGCGCCGTGATCTGGCCGGCCAGCCCGGAATCGTGGCCGTTTTCGAACAGGATGCGGCAGGTCAGCGCCAGCTTCTGGCGCAGCGTGTAGGCGCTGTCGGCGAATTGCCGGTCCATTTGCGCGGTCGACTGGTCGACCAGGGTGGCCTTGTCGAGCTGGAAGGTATCGCTAGCGTTCATGATGGGGTGGACCTCGGGTTGGAGTTTGCGGGCCTGTCCGCATGCCGGCGCGCGGCGCCGGCGCCATTGCGCGCTGACAGGCCCTGGCGGTTTCGTCGCTCTAGTCGAGCCGGGTTCCGGCGGCCTGGATAACCTTGTACCACTTGTCCGTCTCGGCTTTCACGTGGGCTTGATAGGCGGCCACGCCGGTGGGCAGGGGATCGATACCCATTTCCGCCAGGCGGGCGACCAGCTTGGGCTGCGCCATGGCGCGCGCCAGGGCCTGGTTGAGGATCTCGACCTGGGCCTGGGGCATGCCGGGCGGGGCGACCAGCGCGTTCCAGGAGCCGACCTGGAAGTCCGGCATGCCTTCCTCGGCGCTGGTGCGCAGGTCGGGAGCGATGGCGTTGCGCTTGGGCGCCGCCAGCGCCAGCATGGTCAGGCGGCCGGCCTTGTCCTGCGGCTGGATGACGGGCAGCGCGTCGATGACCATCTGCACCTGGCCGCCGACGGCGGCGTTGACGGCTTCGACGCCGCTCTTGAAGGGGATGTGCGTGATCTGGGTGCCGGTGATCAGCTTGAACAGCTCCAGGCCGAGATGCGGGGAACTGCCGTTGCCGGCCGAGCCGAAGTTGAGCTGGTTGGGATGCGCCTTGGCGTAGGCCGCCAGCGATTTCAGGTCATGCACGCCGTCGATGCCCTGGATGGCCAGGACGAAGGGCGAGTTGCTCACCAGCGAGACGGGCGTCAGCGCGGCGGGGTCGTAGCTCAGCTTGCGGTAGAGCATCTTGTTGACCACCTGGGTGCCGACCGTGCCCAGCAGCAGCGTATAGCCGTCCGGCTTGGACTGCGCCAGCACCTGGGCCGCGATGGAGCCGCCGGCGCCGGGGCGGTTCTCGATGACGATCTGCTGCTTGAGTTCGTCGCCCAGGTATTGGGCGACCAGCCGTCCCGCGACGTCGGTGATGCCGCCCGCGCCGAAGGGCACGATCAGGCGGATGGGCTTGTCCGGGTAGGCGTCGGCGCGCGCGGGCGCGGACGCCGTTAATGACGTCGCCGCGGCAAGGGCGAGGCCCAGGCAGGCGGAAAACGGGGAAAGACGCGTGCGCCGGGCGGTTGGCGCGGCCTGTTGTCCCAGGGCGCTGCTTCCCCCCAGGGCATGGCTTCCCTTGAGGCGGCCCGGCGATAAAAAGACCCGTAGACGAGAGCGGAACGACATAAGATACCCCTTTTCGTGTTCAGGGCGGCCAGGCGAGGCCGCCTTTGTTGTGTGCGCCGCGCCGTCTCCCGCCCTGTCATCGGGTGTTGTCCGGGATCAAGATGGCGGCGGGTGTCCTCGTGGGAACATATTCGCTGTAGGACACGAATGTAGTTTAGGACACTTGTGTCCTAATGGAAAGGTATTGATGAAAGGATCCTTCCTGGGAATATCCCTTAGGGCGGCGCGCCCCGGGGCGATGCTTCCGAGGGAAGCGCAAGGAAGCAAAAGGAAAGGCATGTCCGTCAAATTGAAGTTGTTGCGCGTGCAGGCCGGGTTGACGCTGGAGGCGCTGGCGCAGGCCGCCGGCCTCACGCGCAGCTACGTGTCCAAGCTGGAGCGGGGCGTCTCCACGCCCTCGATCGGCGCCGGCCTGAAGATCGCCAAGGCGCTGGGCGTCACGGTGGAGGAGCTGTTCGCCGATTCGCCCGACGACGACCCCGTGGTGATCACCCGTGCTGAAAAAGCGTCCCCACGCCGCGCGGCTGCGCCGCTTGCTGCTCTGGGACAGCCCGGCGGCAAAAAAAGCCCCCCCGCCGCGCGCGACGAGCCGCGGCCGCCGCGCGTCGTGTCCGGCGCGCAGCCCAACCATCGCATGGTCGCGTTCGTGGTGACGCCCAGCGACGAGCCCGTGCACAACCATCCCATGAGCCATCACGAGGGCGAGGAATTGCTCTACGTCCTCAAGGGCTCGATCGACCTGCGGCTGGCCCGCCGCACCGAAACCCTGCACGCGGGCGACAGCGCGCACTTCAATTCCAGCATCCCGCACAAGATCACGTCCGTGGGCAAGACGCCGGCATCGGTGCTCCTGGTGATCGCGCAGGAAGACTAGGAGTCGTGTCGCGCACGCCCCGCGACCCTGGGGCCATGTCGCCACGCCGGGGGCTGGCGTGCCCGCAATCCGCGGCGGCGCGCGCCCGGTGACGGCCCGCGCGGCCTTCTACGATGCCAGGTGCTTGCGCGCCTCCTCGCGCACCAGGTGCAGCGTGTGGCGCTTGATCAGGCCATAGGCGGGATCCGTGGCCAGCGTCTCGACGTCGCGCGGCATGGCGAACGGCACGCGGATCTCCTCGCGGATGCGGCCGGGGCGCGCTGACATGACCAGGATGCGCGTCCCCAGCAGCAGGGCTTCCTCGACGTCATGCGTGACGAAGAGGATGGTGGTCCGCTCGCGCGCCCAGGTCTCCAGCAGCAGTTCCTGCATCAGGCTGCGGGTCTGCGCGTCCAGCGCGCCGAAGGGTTCGTCCATCAAGAGGATGTCCGGCCGCATGATCCACGCACGCGCCAGCGCCACCCGCTGGCGCATGCCGCCGGACAGTTCCCAGGGACGCGCGTCGTGGTAGTTCTGTAGTCCCATTTGCCGCAACAGGATTTCAGCCTGAGGGCGGTGGACGGCTGCCGGGATCCCTTGCATGCGCGGACCGAAGGTGACGTTCTCCAATACCGTCAGCCAGGGATAGAGCAGTGCCTGCTGGAACACCATGCCGCGGTTGGGCGAGGGGCCCGTGACGGGTTCGCCATGCGCCAGGATGCGCCCGCGATCCGGATGTTCGAAGCCGGCGATCAGGTTGAGGATGGTCGATTTGCCGCAGCCGGAAGGTCCCAGCAATACCACCAACTCGCCGGGCGCCACGGCCAGGTCGAATCCTTCCAGCACCGGCGGACCTGACGGCGAGCGCGGCGACGCGAAGGAGAAACCGACGTTCTCCAGGATCAGATGGGACATGGCATTCATCCGGCGCTGGCGGCCGATGTGGGCCGCTTTACTGCGTTGACGGGTAGGGGAGCGGCGTGCATCGGCCTCACTGTTTGCCCGCCCAGGGAACGTACCAGCGCTGCAGGCCGACCAGGAACAGGTCCAGCAGATAACCGGTCACGCCCAGGATGAGGATGCCGATCAGCACCACGTCGGTGCGCAGGTAGGATCCCGCGTTGACGATCATCCAACCCACGCCCGAGGTCGAGGCCACCAGCTCCGCCGCCACCAGCGAGGTCCAGCCTATGCCGATGGACAGGCGGATCGTGGTGAAGAGGTCGGCGGCGCAATGCGGGAACACCACGCGCCAGAACACCTGCCGCCGCGTCAGGCCCAGCGTTCGCGCAACGCGGACGTAGCCCTGCGCGACGCCTTGGACGGCGGCGGCCGCGCCCACCAGGATATTGAGAAAAGTCGAAATGAAGATGAGGAAGAACTTCGATCCCTCGTCTATACCCAGCCACACGATGGCCAGGGGAATCAGGGCGATCTTGGGCAGCGGCCGCAGGAATTGCACAAAAGGATCGAGGACGGCTGCCAGCGTGGCGTTCAGTCCCATCGACAGGCCCAGCGGCACGCCGATGGCGACCGATAGGGCGAAGGCCGACAGCGCGCGAGCCAGGCTGATGCCGATGTGCCGCCAAAGGGGAATCTGCCCATAGCCGTTGCGCCAGAGGTCGGCCCAGGTGGACAGCAGTTCGGAAGGCGGCGGCAGGAACAAGGTGTCTACCCAGCCTCGGCTGCCGGCGAGTTGCCATAGCGCCAGCACCGCCACGACGGCGGCGGTGCTGACCGACAAGCGGTAAGCGCGTCGATTCCGCCGCATCATCGTGGCGCGGATTCCATTCCGGCGTCGCTGCCGCGTAGTCCTCTGCGCATGCGGGCGCCCGTCCGTTTCAGCGCGCGGCGCCGGCGGGGGCGTCCGCGGCCTGTTGCAGCCGCAGCGCCAGCTTCAGATAGGCCGGGTTGATGGCGTCTGAAAACGAGGCGGGGATGTCCTGCTTGCGGATCTGGTCGATGCTGCCGAGGAATTCCGCCGTCTTGCGTGCGGCGCCGGCCAGCACGGTCTGGTCGGGATGGCTGCCGTCGCCGAACCAGGCGGGTTGCAATTGCTCGGCGATGGTCGGATAGTTGTTGCCGTCGATGGATTCACGCACCGCCTGCGGCGTCGATCCCAATTCCTTGGCGATGGCCTCGGCGACGCCCGTGGGGTCCTTGCGATAGTTCCGGACTTCCTGCTCCAGCACCACCAGCAGCTTGGCGACCAGTTCCGGATGCTGCCGCCCGAAGGCGCGCGAGACCGACAGGCCGTTGAAGATCAGGTAGCCGTCCTTCTTCAGATCCCGGGTGTAGAAGATGGCGTGGCCGCCATTTTGTTCCAGCGTCGAGTTGAACGGCGCCCATACGTAGCCGGCATCCACGTCGCCGCGCCGCCAGGCGGCCACCAGTTCGTCGGGCTTGAGCGGAACGAAGCGGATCTTCGAGCGATCGATATGATTCAGCGCGATCGCGGTGTCCAGCGCATATTGGGCGGTCGAGTTGGCCGGGTAGCCCACGGTGTGGCCGGCCAGGTCGTTCAGCGTATCGATGTTCTTGCTTTGCCGCGCCACCAGCCGTTCGTAGGTGGCGATGTCGGCCGAAATGCCCACCAGTTCGATCGGCAGCTTGCGCACGATCGCCGAGATCGTCGGGCTGGAGCCGAAGTTGGCGATGTCGATGCTGTTGCTCGCGAACAGGTTGAGCACGTCCGCGCCCGTTCCGAATTGCACCCATTTGACCGGCACGCCCAGGGCTTTTTCCAGCGAGCCATCGACCTTGGCGTTGACGATCAACTGCGCGCCGCCGCTATAGGCGATGCGGACTTCCTTGGGCAGCGGTTCGGCTGAGTGGGCTGGCGTGGCGATGGCGGCGACGCCGGCAAGTAGCAGGGTGCGGAACAAGGCTTTCATGAGAACACCGGTGACTAGGACGGGCGCTCATCTTAGGGATGGCCTTGGCGATCGAAAACGATTTGATAGTGATATGGAAATCACATGGCGCCAGGCCGCTTGCGCCGGACCGGGGCGTCCCGGTCCGGCGTGGGCGGCGCCTCGCCGCTACGCCTTCTGGCGCAGCGAGGCGGCGAACTCCGAGCGGGCGCGGTGCGCCAGCAGCGTCACCGTCACGTCCAGCACCGGCGTGGGGACGCCCGCCATGCGTCCGAGATCCTGCACCGCCCGCAACTGGGCGTCGATTTCCATGGCGCGGCCGGCCAGCAGGTCCTGCAACATGGACGGCGGATGACGGTGGGCGCCGCTGGAACGGATCTGCGCGTCCAGGTCGAAGCCCGCGTCGATGCCATGGGCGGCCGCCACCGCGTTGGCCTCCGTGCCCAACTGGCGCCAGAGTTCGCGCATGTCGTCCTGGGCGAAGATTTCCGGCGCGGTCGACACGGTCAGCGCGCAGGTCAGGGAGCTGGGCACGTTCAGGACCAGCTTGGCCCAGATGTCGCGGCGGATCTGCTGGCTGGCGCCGGCGCCGGGCAGGCCGCGCTGCAAGGCCGACACCACCGCCGCCAGGCGCGGCGATGCGCTGTTGTCGGGTTCGCCGATGACGAAGGTATTGACGGTGCTGGTGCTGCGCACCACGCCCGGCGCGGCCAGTTCGTTGGGCGACCGGATGACGCAGCCCAGCGCGCGTTCCGCGCTGACGTGGCGCCACAACTGCCCTTCGGGATCGAGACGGGGCAGGCGCGCCGCCGCGGCCCCACCGTTGCCATCGGCGGGCAGGCCGTGGAAATACCACCAGGGGATGCCGTTGAGCGCGAACACCACCGGGGTGTCCGGCTTCAGCAGCGTGGCCAGGCCGGCCGCGGCCGGTCCCAGCGATTGCGCTTTCAGGGTGGAGATGACCAGGTCCTGCGGACCGAGCTCGGCGGGGTCGTCGCTGGCCGCCACCGGGACGGTGAAGTCCGCGTCCGGCGCGATCAGGCGCAGGCCCTGGGCGCGGATGGCCGCCAGATGCGGGCCGCGCGCCACCACGGAAACGTCCAGGCCGGCCCGCGCCAGGCGGGCCGCCATATGGCCGCCGACCGCGCCGGCGCCGTAGATACAGATTTTCTTCATAAGCTGTCGTACATCAGGCCAGAAAGGGACAAGGGAGGCAGGGCAGGCGGCGCCGCTCGCGGCGCGGCGAACCGCAGCGCATCATCGACCCTGGCGCGCGGTTTGTCCACGCCCCGGCTCATTCGGCGCCCATTCGCCGCTTATTCGGCGCTTATTCGCCGTCCACCGGTTGCGGCATCGGCACGTCCAGTTGCCCGGACCACTTGGCCAGCGACGCGACGATGCCCGGCGCCAGCGCGATGCCTTCCTCCGCCTGCCGGCGGGCCGTGGCCACGCCTTTCTGGCCGGGCACGCGCACGGCTTCGACGCCGGGGCGCGGCGGATTGTCGCGGCAGGCCTGGGCGATGTGCTCCATCTGTTGCTCGAAAGCCCGCAGGCCGCCGAACGCCTCCGGGTCGATGACCTGGAGATAGACGGTATTGGCCATCGGGCCGTTGTCCTGCGCGCGGCCCTGGTCGGACAGGCCGGCCGTCAGGCCTTCCGCCAGCAGCGCCAGCCCGTAGCCCTTGTGGCCGGCGTCCAGTCCGCCCAAGGGCAGCAGGCTGCCGGGCCGGGGGCCGCCGATGACGGCGGGATCGTCGCTGGGGTTGCCGTCCGCGTCCAGCAGGAACTTGCCGGGCAGCTTCCTGCCCTCGCGCGCCAGCTTCTTCACCATGTTGTTGGTGGTGATGGACGCCGAGATATCGACCAGGATGGGATCGGTCGCCGCGGGCAGGCCGATGGCGATGGGGTTGGGGGAGAAGACCGGCTTGCGGCCGCCGAAGGGCGCGACGCTGGTGGCGCTGGGCGCCGACGACACCAGGTGCAGCACCACGCCGCGCGCCGTCGCGCGTCGCAGATAGGTCGCCAGGCTGCCGATGTGGTGGCTGTTCTTGATCACCACCGTGCCGGTGCCATAGGCCGCGGCGCGTTCGATGGCGCTGTCCAGGGCGCGCAGGACCAGCCAGGGTCCGGGCAGGCGCTTGCCGTCCCAGATTTCGACGGCCGGCCGCTTGGAGACCACCTCCGGGTCGCCTTGCACCCGCATATGGCCTTTTTGCACGTGTTCCAGATATGGGTCGAGCAGGTTCAGGCCATGCGTGGGGCTGCCCATCAGGTCGGCTTCCACCAGGATTTCGGCCACGGCGGCGGCCTTGTCCGCCGGCATGCCGGCTTTTTCCAGCAGGGCGCGCGCATGGGCGGTCAGCGCGCCGGCTGCGTAGCGGGGAGGGTGGGACGTCGTCATGCGGTGTTCCTTCGATGCGGTGATTCTTTCGTGTTGCCGGCCAGGCGGCAGGGACCCAGGGGGGCCCCGGGCAGCGCGGCGCGGCCCGGGGCGCCCCAGGCCGATCAGCGGCCGCGCTTCGGCGAACGGGCGTTGCGTCCGATCCAATCCAGGATCAGGTCCGCCACCTGCAGGTTGTTCTTGTCCTGCATCATCATATGGGAATTGCCGTGGATGCCCAGGGCCGGCAGGCTCATCAACTGTCCCTTGCCGCCCGCCGCGTTCAGGGCGTCGATGAAGGCGTGGCAGGCCTTCAGGCGCGGCGCCCAGCGCGGGAATTCCTCGACGTGGTCGCCGAAGACGACCAGGATGGGAATGCCGGTCAAGGCCTTGACGTCTTCGGGCTTGGGGCATTCGCCCGGCTCCACCGACACGATGGCGGCGATGCCCTTGCTGTTCATCGCGGCGGTCTGGAAGGGATAGATGCCGGACTGCGAGTGGCTCAGCAGCACCGTGCCGTCCAGCTTGATGGCCAGCTTGGACAGGTTCGCCACCGTGGGGTTGGGCGTCGGCAGGGCGCCCAGCCAGTCGGGGACCATCTGCTGCCACAGCTCGGCCTGGGCCTGCACGGGAAACTGCGTGTCCTTGAAGGCTTCCGGGTAGCGCGGGCCGAAACGGAATATCGCCCAGGCCGCTTCGTGCCCCGCGGCGAAGAGATCCGGCAGCGAACTGGGCGGCGCCTTGCCCAGCTTCACCGCGTTGATGGCGGAAATGTCGGTGGCGGAGCGGCCTCGGCCGGACTGGTCGATGACATAGGTCGCATAGCCCTTGCGCAGGAAGTACTCGTCCCAGCCCATGCGGCCGTCGGGCGTGGTTTCCCACGTCATGCCGGTCAGGCAGCAGCCGTGGATCAGCGTGATGGGATAGCGCTTCGCGCGCTCCGGGATCTGGTAGCGCACGTACATCTGGTCCACGGTGACCGTGCCGTGCGCATCGTATTTCGGCGACAGCGACAGCGTGTCGGACGTGACGTCGCGCCCGCCGATGAAGAAGCTGCCTTGCGAGGACAGGGTCAGGGGGCCCGTCGGCGTTTTCGGCATTTTGGGTGGCGCGGCGTCGGCGGCGTGGAACAGGACGCTGGCGGCGGCCGCGCAAAGGGCGGCCAGGATACGGCGTATCGGCATGATGTCTCCTCGATGTTCTTGTTGATGGCGCCGCCGCGGGACGGGCGTCCCCTGGGGGAAGGGGACGCGCCTGCGAGGACCCGGTCGATGATAGATCATCGGCCATCGCGCGTGTAACCGCCGCGTGTAACCGTTCTGCCTTCGTGGCGCGGCGACGGACGCGATGTCCCCGGCCGAAGGCATGGAATAATTGGCGCCGGTGGTCGAGGCTTTCCGTATTCACGTACCGGACTATTTGCTGAACATATGAAAAATATCGAGATCCGATGGATGGCGGCCGCGGGCGCGGTCTGTTTCGCCATGACGGCGCAATCCTTTGCCGCCGACGCCGGCGCCGCGAATGGCGGCGTGGTCGCCAAGGCCGGTTCGCTGGAAGTGCAGCGCGGCGAAGTCGAGAGCATGCTCAAGACGCTGCCGCCGCAGACGCGCGCGGAAATCAAGGCCAACCCGGGCGCCGCCGAGCGCCTGGTGCGCTCGCAGTTGGCGGACAAGGCGCTGTTGCAGGAAGCCATGGGCAAGAAGTGGGACCAGCGTCCCGAGGTCAAGGCGCAGATCGAGGCCGCCACCCGGGAAATCGTGTTCCGCAACTACCTGGCCTCCGTCACCGCCGTGCCCGCCGACTATCCGTCGGACAAGGAGCTGCAGGCCGTCTACGACCAGACCAAGAGCCAGATGGTGAAGCCCGCCTTGTATCGCGTGGCGCAGATCTTCATTCCCGGCCCGGCGAACAATGCCAATGCCGTGACGCAGGCGCGCAAGCAGGCCGCCGACGTCGCCAAGCAGGCGCAGGCGCCGAAGGCCGACTTCGCCGGCCTCATGTCCAAATACTCGAAAGACCCGTCCGCCGCGAACGGCGGCGACACCGGCCTGATCCCGCTGGGCCAGTTGCTGCCTGAAATGCGTCCCGTCGTCGCCAAGCTGAAGCAGGGCGAGGTCTCGGCGCCGGTGCAGTCGGCGCAGGGCTTCCATATCCTGAAGCTGGTCGCCATGACGCCGCAGTCGACGCCGACCTTGGCCGAAGTGCGCGACAGCCTGCGCAACGCCATGCGGCAGAAGCGCCAGCAGGAAGCCGCGGCCGCCTACCTGCGGGGCCTGCTCGACAAGCAGACCGTAACGGTCGACGGCCCGGCCTTGAACGCGGCGGTGAACAGCGCCGTCAGGTAGGCCTGGCGTTTCCCGTCCCCGCTTCCCGTTTGCCGGACTTCGGCGTCGCCGAGGCCCGGCTGTGGCGGCGGCGATACCAATGCGGCTGCTCCGCCGCGACGTTCGACGCCAGGTCGGGCGTCCGCTCGTTCTCCAGCTTCTGGAACAGCTCCGTCAGGAAGTCGATGAACAGGCGCACGCGCGGCAGGCGCCGCTGGCTGTGGCGGTAGAGGAGATTGATCGGGGGCGCCTGGCGGGTCTGCCAGTCCATCAGGACGGGTTCCAACAGGCCCCGCCGCAAGGGCTCCCGGATCGACAGGTCGGTGAAGCGGGCCACGCCTTGCCCGGCGATCACGGCATCCAGGATCACATCGCGGTGGCTGCTGACCAGCCAGCCGTTGACCGCCACCGCTTCGGTCTGCCCGTCGCGCTCGTGTTCCCAGTAATCGATGACCGTCCCTTCGTGGTCCCGGAACAGCAGGCAGGGATGATTCTGCAGGTCGCGCGGCGATTCGGGCACGCCATGCTGCTTCCAGTAGCCGGGCGCGGCGCAGACCAGCAGGCGCGTGTCGGCCAGGTGCCGGTGGACCATGCCCGCCTGCTTGGGCCAGCCATAGAGGACCAGGACTTCCGCCGTGCTGGCTTCCGGCGCCGTGACCCGGTCGACGTTGCGCACGTCGATGTGGATGTCGGGGTATTGCGCATGGAAGTCGGGGAGGGCGGGCAGGATGGAATGCTGCGACAGGATGGGCGAGGTACCCAGCACCAGCGTGCCGCGCGGCCGCTGCACCCCGCCGCGCACGGCTTCGTCGGCCGACGCGAGCTGTTCCAGCAGCGGGTGGCAGGCATCCAGGTAGTTGACCCCATCCGCCGTGAGCGTCAGCCCGTGCACGGTGCGGTCGAACAGCGCGACCCCCAGACTTTTCTCCAGGGCACCGATCAGCCGCGCCACCGCGGGCACGCTGACGTCCAGTTCCCGGGCGGCCGCGGTGAAACTGCGTTCATGGGCCGCGGCGATGAAGTACTGCAGGGCGCGCAGTTTATCCACTTAGGGTTTTCTCTAGGCAAGTCCGGCGTATTAACTAAAAGTTAAAGCCGATTTTATCCACCTGAGCATTCCTTGTAACCCGTACCCTCCCTAAGCTTCTCCTCACGCAACATCCACGGAGAGCGCAGCGTGATCACCATAGGTAGCGACATAGGAGGCACGTTCACCGATTTCGTCGAGGTGAACGAGGCGGACGGCAATGTGCGAGTCTACAAGACGTTGACCACCCCCGACGATCCGTCGCGCGCCATCGAGGAGGGCGTCGACGCGCTGACGGCCGGCCGCGCGGGCGCCGCGGCGCTGGACGTGATGGTGCACGGCACAACGCTGGTGATCAACGCGGTGATCGAACGCAAGGGCGCCAGGACCGGCCTGATCACGACCCGGGGTTTCCGCGACGTGCTGGAGATCGGCCGCGAGAAGCGCTTCGATGCCTACGACCTGCAGATCGAGTTTCCCGTGCCGCTGGTGCCGCGCTATCTGCGCATGGAGGTGGACGAGCGCCTGCATGCCTCGGGCGCCGTCATTACGCCGTTGGACGAGGACAGCGTGCGCCGGGCCGTCCAGGCGCTGAAGGACGAGGGCTGCGAATCGCTGGCGGTCTGCCTGCTGCACGCCTACCGCAATCCGGCGCACGAACGGCGCATCCGCGAAATCGCGCAGGCGATGATGCCGGGCTGCCCCGTCAGCCTGTCCAGCGACGTGCTGCCCGAGATGAAGGAATACGAGCGCACGACCACCACGGCGGTCAACGCCTACGCCAAGCCGGTGGCGTCGCGCTACCTCTCCCGGTTGCAGGACAGGCTGCGCGACCGGGGCTTCAAGGGCGAAATGCTGATGATGATGTCCAGCGGCGGCATCAACTCGGTCGACTTCGCCCGCGAGTTTCCGGTGCAGATCATCGAATCGGGGCCCGCCGCCGGCACCCTGGGCGCGGCGCATTTCGCGCGCCTGGCCAACCTGGACAAGGTCCTGGCGTTCGACATGGGCGGCACCACGGCCAAGCTGGCCCTGGTCGAGCAGGGCCAGGCGACGCTGACCAACGATTTCGAAGTGGCGCACGTGCACCGCTTCAAGCCGGGCAGCGGCATCCCCGTGCGCATCTCGGTGGTGGACCTGATCGAGATCGGCGCGGGCGGGGGCAGCATCGCGCGGCGCACGCCGGTGGGAACATTGCAAGTCGGTCCGCAGAGCGCGTCGGCGGTGCCGGGGCCCGCCTGCTACGGCCAGGGCGGGATGGATCCGACGGTGTCCGACGCCGACCTGGTGCTGGGCTACCTGGATCCAAGCCATTTCCTGGGTGGCCGCATGGCCCTGGACCAGGCCGCCGCCGAACGGGCCATCCATGCCGCGCTGGCCGAGCCGCTGGGCATTTCGGTCGAGGAAGCCGCCTTCGGCGTGCATGCGATCGTCAACGAAAACATGGCGTCCGCGGCGAAGGCCTACGTCAGCGAAAAGGGCGAGAACCCCAAGTCCTGCGCCCTGGTCGCCTTCGGCGGCGCGGGGCCGGTGCATGCCTGCGATCTCGCTGCCCGCCTCGGCGTGCGGACCGTGCTGATCCCGCCGCGCGCGGGCGTGGCGGCGGCGTTCGGCATGATCGTCGCCCCCGTGATGTACGCCGCCGTGCGCTCGCGGCGCACGCTCTTCAAGGACCTGTCCGCGGAAAAACTGGACGCGGTGTTCGCCGAGATGTTCGAGGAGTGCCGGGCGCGCCTGCCGGGCACCGTCGATCCGGCGCAGGTCGCCTACGAATACAGCGTGGACATGCGCTACCTGGGCCAGGGCTACGACGTGACGGCCGCCTTTTCCCGGGACGGCGACCATGCGGCGCAGCTCGCCGCGATGCGGGCGTCCTTCGAAAGCACCTACCGGCGCCTGTACGGCCGGATATTCACGGACCTGCCGCTGGAGGTCATGAACTTCCGCGTGACCGCCAGCGCCGCCCGCCACGTGGCCTCGGCCGCGTCGGACGCCGGCCGGGCCAAGGGCGACGGCAAGATCGGCACCCGCCGGGCGTTCTGCACGCGCACGCGCAAATGGATGGAATTCGCGGTGCACCGGCGCGCCGACGTCGCGCCGGACCTGCCTTTCTCCGGGCCCGCCATCGTCGAGGAAAACGAATCGACCACCGTCGTGCCCAGCGGCGCGCGGATCCGGGTCGATACCCACGGCAGCCTGATCGTCGAACTTTCACAGTAAGAGGAACGGACCATGACGTCGCAACACCAGATCGACCCCGTCACGCTCGAAATGCTCTGGCGCCGGTTGATATCCATCGTCGGCGAACTGGGCTCCACCTTGCGCCGCACCTCGTTTTCAACGGTGGTCAGGGACATCGGCGACTTCGGCTGCGCCGTCTTCGACGCCGAGGCGCGCCTGCTGGCGCAGACGCCGGCCAGCACGCCGGGGCTGTGCGGGCCGCTGGGCACGATGCTGCGCCACATCCTGGCGCGCTACCCCAAGGGCAGCTTCCAGGAAAACGACGTGTTCATCGGCAACGATCCCTGGGCCGGCAGCGGCCACCACAACGACATCACCATCATGGTGCCGGTGTTCTTCCAGGGAACGCACATCGCCTATGTGGTGACCTGCTGCCATCACGTCGATATCGGCGGCCGCCGCGCCACGACGGAAAGCCGCGACAACTACGAGGAAGGCCTGCGCATCCCCATGCTCAAGTACTACCGCGCGGGCGTCCTGAACGAGGACGTGCAAGCCTTCATCGCGTCCAACGTGCGCTCGCACGAAACCGTGCTGGGCGACCTGCAGGCCCAGGTGTCGGC
Source organism: Bordetella genomosp. 10 (assembly GCF_002261225.1). NCBI lineage: Bacteria > Pseudomonadati > Pseudomonadota > Betaproteobacteria > Burkholderiales > Alcaligenaceae > Bordetella > Bordetella genomosp. 10. The sequence goes on along the minus strand of NZ_NEVM01000005.1, from coordinate 1,938,106 downwards.
CTGCCACGTCGGCGGCGAGCGCCTGGGCGACATCTGCGCCGAAATGGACTGGCCCGATCTGCAGGGCCTGTCCGACGAGATCGTGGCGCGCAGCGAAATCGTGACGCGCGAGGAGATCAACCGGCTCAAGCCGGGCGTCTACCGGCACGAGGCGAAGCTCGATATCGTGGGCGGCGACACGGTAACCATCAAGACCGCGGTCACGATCGGCGACGGCCGCATCGTCGTGGATTTCTCCGGATCGTCGCCGCAGGTCAAGCCCGCCATCAACTGCACGCTGGCCTACACCTCCGCCTATACCTACTTCGGCGTGCTGTGCATGCTGAACCTGCCGGTGTCCATCAACGAGGGCAGCCTGCGGCCGATTACCGTCGTCGCGGAAGAGGGCAGCGTGCTCAATTGCAAGTTTCCCGCGCCGGTGTTCGGCCGCACCGCGATCGGCACCTTCCTGCCCGACCTGGTGTACCTGGCCGTCGCGCCCGGCGCCTCGGACCGGATCTGCGCCAGCGCGGGGGCGACGCCGATGTGGGGCCAGTACATGTTCGGCAAGCGCCGCGACGGGGAGAACTTCGCGCCCTTCAACGTCTCCAGCGGCGGCCTGGGCGCGCGCGCGGACAAGGATGGGGTTTCCTGCCTGGCCTTCCCCTACAACGTCGGCAACACGCCGGTGGAAGTCATCGAGAGCGAAGTGCCCATGATCGTCGAGGAGCGCGCGCTTTGGGTGGATTCCGCCGGGCCGGGGAAATTCCGCGGCGGCTTCGGCCAGAAATACGTGCTGCGCCTGCTCGACGGCGATCTCGGACCGGTGGGCGACGTGCTGGCGAGCTTTCGCGGCGGGCGCTTCATCTATCCGCCGGAGGGCGTGCTGGGCGGCGGCAGCGCGCCGCGCGCCTTCCTGTCGATACGCGGGGTCAGCGAGGACGCGGGCAGGCAGGTGACGCTGCGGGCCGGCGACCGCATCGCCAGCCACATTCCCGGCGGGGGCGGCTACGGCGACCCCAGGGAACGCAGCCCGGCGCGCATCGCGGAGGATTTGAAGAACGGGCTGATCACGCCCGAGCATGCAAGAGAGCGCTACGGGTACGCGGCATGAACCCAGGCGCTTGAACGAGTCCGGGCCCGGCAACGGGCCCGTTTGCGCTTGCGCGTCACGCGCCGGCATCGAACAGCAAGGGGAATAGTCAAATGAAGAGCTTGTCTGGCAGGTGTTTTCTCTCCGCCGCCGCGGCCGTCCTGGCCGTCGCGGCGGCAACGCAGGTGCGCGCGGCGTATCCGGATCATCCGATCAAGCTGATCGTGCCCTTTACCGCCGCCGGCACCGTGGACATGGTGGGACGTGCCTTGGCGGAAAAGCTTTCCGCCAAGCTGGGCCAGCCCGTCATCGTCGACAACAAGGCCGGCGCCACGGGGCAGATCGGATCCAGCGAGGTCGCCCGCGCCGACCCGGACGGCTACACCTTGCTGTTGATGTCGGCCACGGTGCACACGGTCTCGCCCAATCTGAAGCAGCATTTCCCCTTCGATCCCATCGACGGCTTCACGCCCATTTCCGAGGTGGTGTCGTTTCCGTACGTGATGGTGGTGTCGGCCACCAGCCCCTACAAGACCGTCGCGGACCTGGTCGCCGCGGCCCGCGCCAAGCCGAACGCGATCTCCTACGGATCCTTCGGACCGGGCAGCGGTCCGCACCTGATCAGCGAACTGTTCGCGCTCTCCACCGGCACCAAGCTGCTGCACGTGCCCTACAAGGGCGCCGCGCCCGCGCTGACCGATGTGATGGGAGGCCAGATCACCTTCTTCATCGACTCCCTGCCTTCGCCGCTGGGGCAGATCAGGGGCGGCAAGCTGCGCCCGCTGGCGGTGACGACCCTGCAGCGTTCGCCGACCGTCCCCGACGTGCCGACCATGTCGGAGACCATCCCCGGCTTCGAGGCGATCGCCTGGCTGGGCGTCGCCGCGCCGCCCAAGACGCCGCGGCCCATCGTGACGAAGCTGTACCAGGCCCTGGCGGAAATCTCCAAGGACCAGGCCTATGGGGACAAGCTGCGCGCCATTGGCCTGGAGCCGGTCGTCAGCGCCAGTCCCGAGGCGTTCCGCACCTGGCTGATCGCGCAGAAGCAGTATTGGGGCGACGTGGTCCGCAAGGCCCACATCCCCATGATCGATTGAAGCGCCCCGATTTCGCGCAACAGATTTCGCGCAACATAAAGGAAGGAGAGCAGACGCAATGAACCAGGCAGCCCCGACAGCCGATCTTCGCGCACGGCCAGGCAAGCGATACCGGATGCTGATAGACGGCGTCCGGGTCGACGCCGCCGACGGCGGGACCTTCGACAGCATCGACCCCTATACCGGCCAAGGCTGGGCCAGCGCGCCGGCGGCCACGGCCGAAGACGTGGACCGCGCGGTCGGCGCCGCCCGGCGGGCCTTCGAAAGCGGCGAATGGGCCAAGGGGACGCCGGCCTATCGCGCGCGGCTGCTGCGCAAGCTCGGGCAGTTGATCGAGGGCGACGTCCAGGAACTGGCCAACGTGCAGGTCCTGGAGAACGGCAAGCTCATCCGCGAGGTCCTGGGCCAGACCCGCGCGCTCGCCGCGTACTGCTATTACTTCGCCGGCGCGGCCGAGATGATGCATGGGGAGACGGTGCCCTTGAGCATCCCGGACATGTTCAACTACACGGTGCGCGAGCCCCTGGGCGTCGTCGCCGCGATCACGCCCTGGAATAGCCCGCTGTCCCTGCTTTTCTGGAAACTGTGCCCGGCGCTGGCGGCCGGCAACACGGTGGTGGTCAAGCCGTCGGAGATCACGCCGATTTCCACCTTGCTGCTGGCCGAGATGTTCGAGGCGGCGGGATTCCCGCCCGGGGTCGTCAACGTCGTCACCGGCGACGGCGCCGTGGGGGCGGCCCTGGCCGGCCATCCCGGGGTCGACAAGATCGCCTTCACCGGCTCCACCTCGGTGGGCAAGAAGATCGCGCACGCCGCCGCCGACCGCCTGGCCCGCGTTTCGCTGGAGCTGGGCGGCAAGTCGCCCAACGTCATCTTCGACGACGCCGACCTGGACGGCGCGGTGAACGGCGTGCTGGCCGGCATCTTCGCCGCCACGGGGCAGACCTGCCTGGCCGGTTCGCGCGCCTTGCTGCATGCCGGCATCTACGACGCGTTCGTGGAGCGCCTGGTCGCGCGCACGCGCGCCATCAAGGTCGGCGACCCGCTGGACCCCGATACCGAGATGGGCACGCTCGCGTGCCGCGCCCAGTTCGACAAGACGCGGCACTGGATCGCGGTGGCGCTGGAGGAGGGCGCGGTGCTGCTGCACGGCGGCGGTCCGCCTGCCGATCCCGCGCTGTCGCGCGGATTCTTCATCATGCCGACCATCTTCGGCGGCGTGCGCAACGACATGCGGATCGCCCAGGAAGAGGTCTTCGGGCCTGTCCTGTGCCTGATCCGGTTCGACGACGAGGAAGAGGCCGTGCGCATCGCCAACGACACCCGTTATGGCCTGGCGGCCGGCGTCTGGACCCGCGACGTCAAGCGCGCCCACCGCATGGCCGCGCGGCTGCGCGCGGGCACCGTGTGGGTCAACACCTACCGGCGCACGAACTGGGCCACGCCTTTCGGCGGCATGAAGGAAAGCGGCATGGGCAGGGAGAACGGCCTGCACGCCATCTACGAATTCACCGAGACGAAGAGCGTCTGGATCGACACGGGGGCCGGGATCAAGGATCCCTTCAATCCGCGCGCCTGAACTCAAGCCCGGCGCTTGCGTCCCGGTATCCGCGAGGCCGCCAGGACGCCCAACGCATGCACCACGCAGAAAAGGATGAACGTGCTGGAGAAGGCCGCCGCCACCTGGCCGGCGGGCGGCGCCGCTTGCGCGCCCAGGCTGGCGTGCAGCCAGATGGCCAGCACCGTGGTGGCGACGGGGCCGCCCAGGCGCTGCACGATGTTCAGGGCCGTCGTCGCCACCGGCAGCCTTTCCCTCGGTATGTCCGCGTAGGCGGAGGACATGGACGGGATATTGATGGATCCCAGTCCCGTTCCCCGCAGCCAGAGCAGGGCGCATATCGCCATGTCGGAGAACTCGTAGCGGTCCACCAGCGTGAACGGCAGCGTGCCGGCCAGCCCGATCAGCGCGCCGGCCGTGGCGACGCGGCGCGACCCGTAGCGCTCCGTCAGCTTGCCCATCAGGGGGAAGGCGCAGATCAGGCCCAGGCCCATCAGCGCCAGCAGGACGCCCGCCCGCGCCGGCGTGTAGCCGCGGGCGCTGATGAGGTAGAGCGGGAACAGCAACTGGCCGCCGTAGGTCATGCAGTTGCTCAGGAACTGCGTCGCCGCGGAGGCGGCGAAGGCGCGCGCCCGGAACAGGCGGATGTCGATCAGGGCGGCGCCCGCGCGCCGCGCCGCATGCCGCAGAAAGGCCGCCAGCAGCAGCAACGCGGCGCCCAGCTCCAGCCAGACCATCCGCTGGCTGCCGGCGGTGTCGCTGGCCAGGGTCTCCAGGCTGTGCAGCAGCATGGCGAGCGCCGGCGACAGCATCAGGAATCCCGGCGCGTCGAAGTTGCGGCGCACGCGCAGGTCCCGGTCGGGCGGCAGCAAGCGCCAGGCCAGCAGGGTGGCCAGGATGCCGACCGGCAGGTTGACCAGGAAAATCCATTGCCAGCCCGCGTGTTGCAGGATCAGGCCGGCGAGGGTGGGGCCCAGGATGGGGCCTATCATCACCGGCATCACCGCGATGCCCATGACGCGCGCCATGTTGCGCCCCGCCGTGCGCGCCATCATCATCTGGGACAGCGGGGTCAGCACGCCGCCGGCCATGCCTTGCAGGATGCGGAACAGGATCAGGCCGGGCGCGCTGGTGGCGATGCCGCACAGCAGCGAGGTCAGGGTGAAGACCGAAAAACAGGCCAGGTACACGCGCCGGGCGCCCACGCGGTCCACCAGCCAGCCGGTCAGCGGCAGCGTCAGGGCCAGCGCGAGCAGGTAGCCGCTGGAGACCCATTGGATCGTCGTCAGCGTGGTGTCCAGCTTTTCCGCCAGCGTCGATAGCGAGACGTTGACGACCGTGGAGTCGAGCTGCGCCATCAGCGGCGCCAGCATGACCACCCCGGCTATCTTCCAGACCTGGGGATCGATGCGTTCCTTGCGCCGGCTATCGGCGCTGGATGCGGGAACGGGCGGGGGGCCGGGATCGATGGAAGACACGTGGACGGGAAGCCGTTGCCGGCAAGGATGGGCTGGGCACGGGGGCCGGGGACAGGAGCGGCAAGCCCCTGGTCATCCCTGATCATTCTAGTGCGTATGACCTTAAAGCAACCTGCCTTGAAGTCAGTTGCCTTGAAGCAAGCAGCTTTGAGACAAGCTGTTTTGATGCAAGCTGTCCGCGACTGCCATCGCCTGCGTGCTGGCCCATCCTCCGGGAGCGGCGTTCGCCAGCGAGGCGATCGCCTGCGGCGTGCTGGCGCGCAGCACGGCGATGAGGCCGCCCGGGTCGCGTTGCGCCAGCGCGTGCCGGCACAGGGCGAACAGGTACACCGCGTCCTCGTCCTCGTCATCCTCCACCCGCCGGGGGGCCGGCGGCGTGGCGCGCAGGCGGCGCAGCAGCCGGTGCAGGTGCTGGCGGCTGGCGTCCTCGCTGCGGCCGGCCATGGCTCCCAGCTCGGCATGGGTGAACTCGAAGATCTCGTACAGCATCACGACCGCCGCGTCGCCGGGCGCCAGCGTCCGGCTCAGGTGCGCCAGGGCCGCTTCCACGCGTAGCGCCCGGTCCACCTGGTGACGCGGACTGTCGCCGTCCAGGGCATGGCCGGTCTCCTCGGCGGCTTGCGCGAGGAGGGCCTTGTACCGTCCCTGGCGGCGCAGGAAGTCGATGCAGAGATGGTGCAGCACCGTCACCAGCCAGGCTTCGCGCCCCGAGCCGGCAGGGGGCAGCTCGGCGTCGGCGGCGCGCAGGTAGGCGTCATGCACCAGGTCCTCCGCTTCCGCGCCGTGCGCCAGCCAGCGCCGCGCCAGCGCGATCAGGCGCCTGCGCAGCGCATCGTCGGTGACCAGGGGATGGGCGGATAGGGGGAATGTCACGTTTCAGGACGCTCGTTCGTTTAGCGGTTGAGCTTGGATCTTCGCCGGCATCGGGCGCCGGCCGGCCCTGGCTATCGAACTTAACATGAACAGGAGCTTTCCCCGATGTATGCCAACGATCTGTATGTCAACGATCCATATGTCAACGACCTGCATGCCAACGATCCGGATCATCCCTCCCAGGCTGCGCCGGGACAGAACAATGCGTTCCTGGAGGAGAAAACCTTCCGCACCCGCACGGTGCTGGTGTTCGGACCCATCACCGATGCCCTGGCGTCCGAAACGGTGCGCCGCCTGCTGACGCTGGACGCGGAATCCGGCGCGCCCATCAACATGATCGTCTCGTCTCCCGGCGGCCATCTGGAGTCGGGCGACGCCATCCACGACGTGGTGCGCTTCATCGCCGCGCCGGTCAACATGATAGGCGCCGGCTGGGTGGGCAGCGCCGCCACGCACCTCTATCTCGGCGCGGCGCGCGAGCGCCGGGTCTGCCTGCCCCAGACCCGCTTCCTGATTCATCAGCCCAGCGGCGGCGCCGGCGGCTCCGCCAGCGACATCGCCATCCAGGCGCGGGAAATCGTCAAGGCGCGCGAGCGCATCGCCCGCGTCATTGCCCGCGAGAGCGGCCAGCCCTTGGAACGGGTGCTGGCGGACATCGAGCGGGATCACTGGATGCCCGCGGAGGAAGCGGTGTCCTATGGCCTGGTCTCGCGCATCATCGACCGGCGCAGCGAGTTGGACGAAGGGTAGGGCGTGGAGGGGCGCCCTGTGGCGCCTCCCCAAGGGGCGGCGCGGCGCAGTTCGCGGAAGATGACTTAGCGTCCCCGGAACGCCGGTTTCCTCTTTTCGAGGAAAGCGCGGGCGCCTTCCGCCCTGTCTTCGCTGGAATAGCAATCCGGGCCGACGTTCAACCGCAGCCCGGAGAAAGGCGGCATGCCCCAGGACCGCAGGGATGTTTCCTTGATCTTTCGCAAGGACAGCGGCGCATTCATGGTTATCTCTCCCAATAATGCACGTACTACGCTGTCGAATGACTTTCGCGGTATTACACGATTGAGCAGGCCGTAGCGGGCGGCTTCCTCGGCTTGCATCATTCGGCCAGTGTAGAGCAGTTCGAGCGCGATACTCCTGGGCAGAAGCATTGGAAGCAGGGTCGCCGCAAAATTGGCGCCCATGCCCACTTTTGCTTCTGGCTGGCCCAATTTGACATCCGTGACCGCCACGCGGAGATCGCAAGCCAGGGCCAACTCGCATCCCCCGCCCACGGCCGTGCCATTGATGACCGCGACGGTCGGCTTGCCTATCTCGAGCAGCACTTCATGCACGTTCCGATTGGCATCCTTCATCGGATGCGGGTACGCCTCGTTTCCTCCTTCCACCACGTCGCGCAGGTCCATTCCCGCGCAAAAGTGCCGCTCGCCGGCGCCCGTGAGCGCCACCACACGGACGTCCGGATCGCGGTCCGCCGCGAGAAAGGCATCTATCAAGTGCGTGATGGTGGCGCGCGCCAGGGCATTCGCCCTCTCGGGTCTGTTGATCGTGATCCAGGCTACATGCTCCCGGACGCAATAGAGGACGTCGCACATGGGCGAGGGTGCGGCATTCATGCTTGCGCTCCTTGGGTGTTCCCACCGAGTTCCTTACCCGCCTTGCCGAGCACGCGAATTTCCTCCGCAGAAAATCCCGCTTCTCTCAGGACCTCGGCCGTATGTTCGCCAAGATGCGGAGCATGCCGGCGCAGCGACCAGTCTTCCTTGTCGAAGACGAAGGGGCTGCGCCAGAGCCGATAGTCTCCCTCGGTCGGGTGTTGGACGTGCTGGAACATTTCGACGGCCTGAAGATGTTCGTGATTCCAGAGCGATTCCATGTCATTGACGGGACTGCACGGAATGCCGTTCGCATCGCAAAACGAAATCCATTCCGTCGTCGTCTTGCGCGCCGCGGCATCCTCCACATACGCATACAGCGCGTCGATGTTCTGCGCCCTGTCCGCCAACGTCCGGAATCGAGGGTCGTCCAGGACCTGGGCATAACCGGCATAGGCCAGGAAGTCGCGCCAGTTCTTATCGGAGTAAGGAAGCAGGCAGACGAATCCATCCGCCGTCTTGAAGGGCTTGCGCATGGGGCTGACGTTGCGTGCCCACCCAATCTCTCCCAGCGGCGGTTCGAATGCCGCCATGGCCAGGTTCTCCGCTAGGTTGAAGGCCACCATGGTCTCGAACATGGGCACCTCGACTTCGCTGCCGGCGCCGTGCGTGGCAAGCTTGAAGTGGGCGGCGAGGATCGCCAGCGCGGCGGCCTGGCCGACGATCTTGTCGCATATCATCGACGGCACGTATTGCGGCACGCCGCGGACTCGCCGGTGCAATGCCGCCAATCCGGAAGCGGCCTGGATGACATCGTCGTAGGCAGGCCTGTCGGCGTAGGATCCCCCTTCTCCGAAGCCGTATATCTTGCATACGATGATGCGAGGATTGGATGCGCCCAGGTGCGCATACGTCGCGCCTAGCCGCTCGGCCACATGTGGCCGGAAATTATGCAGCACCACGTCGAACCTGCCGGCCAGCCTATGGAAGGCCTCCCGGCCTTCGGGTGATTTCAGGTCCAGAACGACGCTGCGCTTGTTGCGATGCAGCGACAGGAACAGACCGCTCAAGTCGGTCCCGCGTTGGGGACGGTAGTACCTCACCTGGTCGCCGGACGGCGCCTCCAGCTTCACCACGTCCGCGCCCATATCGGCAAGCAGATGAGAGGCGTAAGGCCCCATCACGACGGTGCTCAGGTCGAGAATACGCAGACCGTTCAACGGGCCCGCGTTGCTGTGTGTCTTGTCCATGTCGGGTGCTGAAAAAATTGAGGGTATGGAGTACGGAGCGGCCGCCGGCGGCCTCATTTCCTTTTGGCAAGGAAGTCGCTGACCGAGCGGCGATGTTCGGCCGTGGTGAAGCAAAGCGCCTGAGCCTGCCTGCTGCGAGCTAGGACTTCGTCGACGCTCAGGTCCAGGCTGGCGTCGAGCAGCGATTTCGCGAATGCCAGCGCCGGCGCTGGCTGGGAAGCCAGTTCCTCGCTCCACGCCAGGCAGGCATTCAGCAGGATCTCGGAGGGGACGATGCGGTCGGCCAGTCCGATGGCCATGGCCTCTTCGGCCGTCACCCGCCTGCCGCTGTAGATAAGCTCTTTCGCACGAGGAAGACCGACCCGGCGAGGAAGAAAGTACATGCCGGCGTCGGGGACCAGGCCGCGTTGTACGAAGCTCATGCTGAACGCGGCCGCCTGGCTGGCAACGATGAAATCGCAGCACATCGCCAGGTCGCAGCCGACGCCCGCGGCCGCCCCGTTGACGGCGGCGATGACGGGTTTGTGCAGGCCTTGAAGAGCGTCCAGGACGCGATAGGTCAGTTGCTGCTGTTTCCAGCCGTCGAAGGCCAGTTCATCCGCAGGCACTTCGAGGCGCTGCCGCATCACGGCTATGTCGCCGCCCGCGCAGAATGCCTTGTCGGCGCCCGTCAGGATCAGGGAGCCTATCCTGTCATCCGCCGATATGGTGCTCAGCGCGGCGATCAGTTCGTGCCGCATCGCATCGTTGACCGCGTTTCTTACGCCGGGACGATTCAACGTCAGGAGGGCCGTGCGGCCGTCGAGTTCCAGCCGAATCGTTTCAAAGGCTTCGAGTGGCGCCATGGGATGGATCGCTCCTGGTCAGTCGGGATATGGGTTGTGCGAAGCAGACGACCATGCGATCGGACATTCTCTCGGCCGTAGCGTCCCAGTGCACCTGCAGCACACCGGGCGAGATCATCTTCACCTCGCGCAGCAGGAAGCGGGCGCGCACCGACTCGTTGACCCGCACGGGGTTCGGAAACCGCACTTTGCCCAAGCCATAGTTGATGCTCATGGCAGCGTCGGTCAGTTGTATGCTCTCGGTTCGCAATGCCGCGACGATCGAAAGGGTAAGCAGGCCATGCGCAACGGTGCCCTTGAACGGCGAGCCGCTGGCGCGATCCGGATCGGTATGTATCCACTGGTTGTCGCCGGTCGCGTCGGCGAAGCGGTCGATGCGGTCCTGGTCGACCAGGACCCAGCGGCTGACCGCCAGTTCCTGGCCGACGGAAGACGCCAGTTCGTCAATTGAGATATGAACGGTCCGCGGTTCAAGCGTTGTCATCGTTCAGCTCAGCTCCCGCAACAGCACCTCGTCGAACATGCCGCGCCGCACCGGCTCGCCATCCTGGACGAAGAGTTTGCCGCGAGCGATGACATGCAGGATTTGGAGATCGGCGTTCATGACCAGCAGGTCGGCGTCCTTGCCGATCGCTATCTCCCCCTTGCGGGCCAGGCCGGTCGCTCGGGCGACGTTGCTGGTGACCATCGGCAGCGCGTCGGCCACCGAGACGTTTTCCTCCTGTACCACGCGGCGCCAGGCGGCATGAAGCGCGCGCATGGGCATATAGTTGGCGACCTTGGGTTTGTTCTCGCCTTTTTCTTCCTTGGGCGGGGCACCATTGCCGTCGGAACTCATGAGAATGCGCTCGTTGGGCACGCCTTCGCGGCGGAGCTTGCTGTAGGCCTTGTGGGGCAGGGTGGCGCGTCCGTAGTTGTTCTCCGGCGAATAATTGGCGCCGATATCCACCCATCCTCCCTTCCGCCCCCATTCGGCCGCATCCGCCATATAGCCGTCGGTCTGGTTGACGTGGGACGGGATGAACTGGGTAATGGGAATGCCGGTACGATCGACCACTTCGAACATGGGTTTGAGCACCTGCCTGAGATAGGGCGGCACCTGCAGGCAGCAGTAGCCCGCCTTGCGCGACAAACGTCCCGCCAGCAGTCCCGCCACCGCCGCCTCGGCGACGTACTGGGCTCCCTTGCCAAAGCTGTCGTAGCCATAGCCCAGTTCGGAAATGGATATTTCACCCACGCCGATGATCTCGTCGACGAAGGCGATATCCGTGCGGATCTGCCCCGTCAGCGTGGGTACGGGGTGTTCTAGCGTCGCCCCGGTCAGACAGTATGCCGAGATTCCGTCTTCCCGCAGACCCTTGGTCTTCGAAACCAGGGCGGCCATGCTTTTACTGGTGGCGTCGAAGCCCAGCATCCCGATGATCGTCGTGATGCCGGCTCGTGTCAGTTGTGATGCTTGTACTTCCGGCGCCCGGCTCGAGAACCCCAGGCCGCCGCCCCCGCCCAGCGTGTGGACGTGATTGTCGACGAATCCAGGGCACACGATATTGCCTTGGGCGTCGATCTCCTCGGCATCCAACCCCGACAGGGAGGCGTTGGCCGGAAGGATGGCGATGATCTGCTCGCCGCTGATCACTATGTCATGAAGTCCGAGCGACGCCGGCGCGTGGACATTCGCGTTGCGCACGATGAGCAGGGGAGTGGAAGGAGCTGGAAAATTCGTGGTCATTCTTTGGGCCCGGGAGTTGGAGCGGTGGTGGACGTACGATGAGGGTCAGATCTGAGGCAAGCCGGTCTTCTTCATGGCATCCCTGTAAACCGTGATATCCGCTGTCTGCATCTTGCGGAGTTCGTCGGGGCCGCCGGATAGCGTGACTGCCCCGATGCTCTTGTAGTAATCACGCAGTTGGTTCGTGATCAGCGACGCCTCGATCAGGCCTTGCAGCTTCGTCACGACATCGTCGGGCGTTCGGGCGGGGACGAAGATGCCGGCCCAGCTCATCAAGGGAATGGAGGGCAGGCCCAGTTCCTTGAGCGTCGGAACGTCAGGCAACAGTTCGATGCGGTCTTCGGCCAGCGCGCCGATTGCCCGGAGATTCCCGCCCTTGATTTGCGTGAGCACCGACCCCGCATCCACGACGGCAAAGGACAATCTGCCGCCAAGAACGTCTTGCACCGCTTGCGGCGTACCGCTGTAAGGTATGACGTTCACGTCCGCGCCGGCGTTCTTCGCCAGCATCATGGCCGCCAACTGATAGCCTGCCGCACCCGCGCCGGCGGTCAGCAGTAAGGGGTCCTGCTTGCCGGCCGCGAGAAGCTCCTTCAACGTCTTGAAGCGGCTATCGGACTTGACCACCACCACCCAATCCTGGCGGCTGAGCGGCGCAACGGGTTTCAGGTCCTTTACCGGGTCATATGCCAGCGATTTGAACAGCGCCACATTGCCCGCGACGGGGGAGTTTGTTCCTATGAGAATGGTGTAACCGTCAGGCGCCGCATTCACGACATGGCGCACGCCGATGGCATTGTTGCCTCCGGGCCGGTTTTCGACGATCACCTGCTGCCCGGACTTTTCGGACAAGGTCTTGCCTAACTGCCGGGCCGATACATCGGTGCCCGAGCCCGGCGTGAAGGGAACGACCAGGATGATAGGCCTGTTCGGATAGGCATCCGCCGCGTGGGTGCCGCTACCTGCCGCGGTGGCGGCGAAGAACATCGCCGCTGCAAGCGTCTTGCAGAGTTTCATGACTCCTGTCTCCGTGAGTTACATCTGTTTTAAGTGTGCGGACGCGGTGTCCGCCGCTTGCCCTTGGCAAAGCGTTCGCTTGTCTGTTCAGCGAGTGGCGCCATTTCATCATCGGGCGCATTCACTGTGAAATACTATTTATCAGCTCAATTGATACGTTTACCGTATTGATTGAAATGAACCAGAATTTGCCTGAGAGAGGGAAAATGAAATGTTGCGACTGGAGTTGAGGCGGCTCAGATACTTCTTGGCGCTCGCGGAAAACCTGCATTTCGCGCGTGCCGCGGAGCGGCTGAACATGGCGCAGCCGCCATTGAGCGAACAGATCAGGAAGCTGGAAAAAGAGGTGGGCGTTCGCCTCTTCGAACGCAATAGCCGGAACGTGGCGTTGACCGAGGCAGGTCGCGTCATGCTGGCGGGAACGCGCTCGGCGATGTTCGAACTGGAGCGGGCCGTCAATGCGGCGCAGCAGACCGAGCGTGGACAGGCGGGCCATCTTCGCCTGGGCTTCGTAAGTTCCGGCAGCGTCACCTTCTTGCCGAAGTTATTGCGCAAGCTCCGGTCTCATCTGCCCAATGTGCGGGCGGACACGCGCCAGTACAGCAGCAATGGCGCGTTGGAGGCGCTGGTCCAAAGGCAGATAGACCTTGCCGTTGCACGTACGCCGCCCGGCACCGAAAACCTGATGCATCGGCCCATTTTCCGCGATCCCGTGGTCCTGGCCGTGCCTGCCGATCATCCGGTTGCCCGGCGCAAGCGGATCAAGCTTGCGGAGATGCGTGACGAACCTTTCGTCATTTATCCGCCGCAGGAGGGCCACGTCGCCTACAGCGTCGCTCAACGTGCCTGTCTGCATGCCGGTTTTGTACCGACGGTGGCGGAGTTCGTCGATGACGTCTATGGGATGCTGGCCCTGGTCGCGGCGGGTATCGGCGTTGCGCTGATGCCCTCCGCGATCTCCAGGCTGCATGTCGACGGCGTGGTGTTCTTCCGTTTGCCGGAGATCAAGGAAAGCTTCGAGCTGTCGCTGGTATGGCGCACGGAGGACGAGCGCAACCTGATTGCGTCGGTGGTGCGTATTCTGGGCGATGCCGGCACCCTGTTGGGAGCTGGATAGGACGCGCCAAGGGTGTTCGACCGCACCTTCACGCCTGTGGTCGACGTCGCCGTTTTACCGAAGATACTGAGACGTCCGTCCTCGCGCATCATCGACCGGCGCAGCGAGTTGGACGAAGGGTAGGGCGTGGGTGTACTGTTCCTTCCTTCGCAAGCCCCGGACAGCCAGGCCGGGTTTTCCACGCCCGTGTTTTCATGCCCACGTTTTCATGTCCATGAACTGCGAGGGGATGGTGCAACGAAATTTCATTGTCCTGCTCGTTCTCTCCCTGACGCAGATCGTCGGATGGGGCGTGGTCAGCGTCCTGCCCGTCGTCGCGGCCTCCGTGGCGGGGGAGTTCGGCGCGTCCCTGCCGGCCGTCTTCCTGGCGACTTCGCTGATGTATGTCGCGATGGGGCTGGCGGCCCCCGTCGCCGGCCGCGCCTTCCGCGTGTTCGGCGCGCGCCGCGTCATGGCGGCGCGCGCGGTCCTGATCGGCTTGGGGCTGGCCCTGCTGGCGCTGGCTCCCGGCTTGCTGGTCTTCTGGGGCCTATGGATAGTGATCGGACTGGCGGGCGCGATGTTCCTGACGACGTCGGCCTACGCCTACATCGCGGAATACGCGGCGGACCAGGCGCGGCGCATCATGGGAACCCTGATGCTGGCGACCGGCCTGGCGAGCAGCGTCTTCTGGCCCATCACCGCCTTTCTCGACCGCCTGGCCGGCTGGCGCGGCGCCGTCCTCGTTTATGCCGTCGTCATGGTCCTGGCCGTCGGCCCGCTGGTCTGGTTCGGCTTGTCCGAGACCCGGACCGCGGCCGCCCCGGCCGCGCATCGGAAAGACGGCGGCCGGCGCGGCGCCGTCTTCGTCCTGCTGGCGGCGGCCGTCGCCTTGAACAGCTTCGTCACCTTCGGCGTGCAGGCGGTCGGCATCGAGCTGTTGCGGACGATGGGCATGGACCTTTCCCGCGCCGTCGCCATCTCTTCGCTGCTGGGCCTCTTCAAGGTCGGCGGCCGCGTCATCGACTTTCTGGGCGGGCCTAGGTGGGACGGACTGTCAACCGCCATCGTCTCCGGCGCGATGATCCCGATAGGATTGGCCGGGATCTGGCTCGGTGGCGCGGGCATCCTGTCGGTGGCCGGCTACCTGGTACTGTTCGGCGTCGGAAGCGGCGCCTTCGCCGTGGCGCGGGCAACCATGCCGCTCGTTTTTTTCGAAAAGAGCGACTATGCGTCCGCCATGGCCGCCATCGCCCTGCCGATGAACCTGATCAACGCCTTGGCGCCGCCCCTCATCGCGGCGCTGATGGCCGGCATCGGCGCGCAGGCCACCTTCGCGATCCTGGGCGGCTTGAGCTTGGCGGCCTTCGCGGTCCTGTTGCAACTACATCGCATGCGGCCGCGGACCGCGTTCGCGGGATGACCGGCGCATAGCCGCCTTGCCTGACGGTGCCCACCCCATCGGATGCGCTGATCCCGCTGGAAACGAACGTTCCGCCGCCGATGGAGAATTTATTCAGATCGCCCGGCAAGCGGTAATTCGTCCATAGCTTGAATAAATACTTGGGCGTCGTTTGCGAAAAGCTGATCCCATCCGGATTGGGGCTGCTGTCCATGTAATAGGCATCGGCGTAGGTATAGCCGGCGAATAGTGTCCAGTTGGACGTCATGTTTCCAGTCGCCTTCAGCTCGATCCCTCTGCTGCGCGCCTTGCCGGCCGCGACGTAGTACCCCTCGTCGGGATGCCGCGGATCCGACATGGCCCGGTTCTTCTCGGTCAGTTGGAACAGCGCGGCGGAAGCGTTGCCTGCCGTTGATGGCGTGGCGGTAGTCAGAAGCGCCAAAGGGATTCTGGCCAGAAACCGTCTAGGCGTGGTTTCTCCACCCCTTGAATGCCACCTCCAGCGCCGTGACCAGGCGATCGACGTTCGAATCGTCAAATACCAGGGGGGGACGAATTTTCAGCACGTTGGAGTCATTGCCGGTCGCGGAAATCAATACCCGCTGCTCCCTGAGTGAATTTACGACATAGGTGGCGGCGGCCCCATCCGGGGTCTTGGCCGCGCGGTCGCTCACGAGTTCCACGCCGACATAAAGGCCCGCGCCGCGTACGTCGCCAATAACCTCGAATTGCGAAGCAAGCTGTCCCACGCCGTCCCGGATCGCTTGCCCGATGCGCCGGGCATTCTCCTGCAGTCCCTCGGTTTGCATGACGTCCAAGGTTGCCTGGGCGGCTGCGATGGCGACGCTGTTGCCGCCGAAGGTATTGAAATACCGCATATCGCGCCCGAAACCCTTGACGATGTCAGGCGCAACGATGGTCGCGGCGACAGGGAAGCCGTTGCCCATGGGCTTGCCCATGGTGATGATGTCCGGTTGGATGCCATGCCGCTGGTAGCCCCAGAACCGGTCGCCGGAACGGCCGAAGCCGCTTTGCACCTCGTCAGCCACGAATAGGCCGCCCGCTTTCCTCACCACCTCCGCCACGGGAGCCAGCAGATCGGTGGGATCCGAATAAATGCCGTCGGAAGAAAACAAGGAATCCGCAATGAATGCGGCCAGGCCTTCTCCTCGTCGTTCCAGGTCTTCTATTTGTTCCTCCACGTGCCTGGCCATTCGTTGGCCAAGTTCGCGGATCGGCATGCGATAGGAGTCCGGCGTGGGAATCCGGCGCACCCAGGTGCCAAGCGGAGACCGTTCGCCCAGGGATGGCGAGAAGCCGGCGGTCAGGAAGGAGTTGCCATGATAAGCCTCCGACGTGATGATGATGCCACTGCGGCCTGTGTGGTGCATCGCCATGCGCATGGCCAGGTCATTGGCTTCGGAGCCGGTGCAAGTGAACATCGTATGGTAGTCGCGGACGGGCCCGTCGAATGTCTGCCGCAGTTGCTCTCCATATCGCAGGATGCCTTCCTGCAAGTAGCGCGTATGCGTGCAAAGCGTCGCCATTTGTTCGCTGACGGCACGGACGACCGCGGGATGCGTGTGGCCGACGGAGGCCACATTGTTGTATGCGTCCAGATACTCATTGCCCGCGCTGTCATATAGGTAGACGCCGCGGCCGCGACATACTTCGACGGGTTTTTGGTAGAACAGGCGATAGGCGGGCCCCAGCAGCCTGGCGCGCCGCTCGACGGTGGCGCGGGTCTGGGGATCCAGCCTGGCGAGATCCGCCGCGGTAAAAGCATTGACCATCTTGCCTTGCGCGGCGGCGGTGGCGCCGGTCGACATTTCTTTCCCTGCATTCATTTGATATCCACCTCGAATAGACCTTCGATCTCCACGGCCACGTTGCGGGGCAAGGAACTGCTGCCTATCGCGACGCGAACATGCCGGCCCGCTTCTCCCATGACCTGCCCGATCAGATCGGAAGCGCCATTGATGACTTTCGGATGCTGGTCAAAATCCGGGGCTGCATTCACGAAGCCGCCCAGGCGGATGCAGGAACGTAGCCTGTCCAGGCTCCCTCCCAACGCGGTTCGCGCTTGGGCAAGAATGTTGAGGGCGCAGATGCGCGCGGCCTGCTGCGCCTGCTCGACGGTGATTTCCGCGCCTACCTTGCCGGAATTATGGTCTTGCCCGTTCCATGCCGGGACTTGTCCGGATATGTAGAGAAATGGTCCGACGATCCTGGCAGGAATGAAGTTTCCGCCGGGAACGGGGGCATTGGGGAGCTCTATTCCAAGCTCGATCAGTCGTTGCTCGATATTCATGATCATGGCTTCCTTGAAGCGACATAGGGTGCGCAGCGCTCGATGGCGATGGCAACGGTTTCATCGGGATCGCGTTGCCACCAATCGAGTTCGGAGAAGATTTCCAGCTCGAAGCAGCCGTCATACTCAAGGCTGTCGAGCCAGGACCTGATTCGGCGTATGTCTATCACGCCATCCCCGACCATCCCCCGATCACGCAGATTGCGGGTCGGGACAAGCCAGTCGCAATAGTGGAAGGTCGCGATTCTTTCGGGTCCTGCCCGGCGCAGTTCCGTCTCGAATTCAGGATCCCACCAGCAATGGTAGACATCCGGAACGATCGCGGCTCCTTCTCCGAGCTCATCGCACAGGTCATTGGCCATGCGCAGCGTATTGAGGACGCTGCGATCGCCCGCATACATCGGATGCAGGGGTTCCAATCCGAGTTTTACACCCGCCGACCGGGCATATGGCACGAGTTCGTGCAGGGCTTCGCGCACCCGTTCCCGTTGAGCATCGATATTCTTCTGCGTGGGCGGCATTCCGCCCACTACCATCATCAGGCAAGGCGCCTCGATTTCCGCGGCGGCATCCAGGAGTTGCCGGTTGATCTCGATCGCGCGGCGCATCTGTTCTTCCGTCTCGACGTTCATCCACTCGCTGGTGCACAGGCTGGCCACCCACATGCCGGCGCTGCGCAGGTGACGCCGGGTGGCAGCGACGCCATAGGCTTCCATGAAATGACGCCACACGGCGATGCCGTGCACACCGTGGCGCGCGTAGCCATCGATGGCCTGGGCCATGTCCCATTTGGGGGTGGTGATCTGATTGATGGCGAATCGGCTGAGGTCGTGCATATTCAGGCCTCGGCCCCTGAGGGTTGGAGGCGCTGGCGGGGCGCGGAGGAAACGATTTTTTCCCCATCGAAAACCACCCCGTACTTGGCCTCGGCCGCCGAACGCGTGACTTTGCCGTTGCGCACGTCGTTCTGGATGGCCTCGGGCGAACGCTCCAGGGGCGAACCGAATCCTCCGGCGCCGGCCTGCTCGTGCCGGATCACCGAACCCGCGGGAAGCCGGCAGGTAAATTTGCTCGGCAAGGGCTCATTCGTCGTGTCGGGATTCAATACGTTGCGGGACACGGCGCCGGGCTCTCCCCCGAACAGGCCGTAGGGCGCGTGGGCGGCCCGGTCGGATCGTACCTGGGCCACGACGTCATCGGCGAGCACCCGGTACTGGCGCACCAGGCCTAGCCCCCCTCGGAAGCGGCCCGCGCCGCCGGAGTCCGGGCGGTAGCTATATTCCTCCAGGATGACGGGGTAGCGCGCTTCCAGGGTTTCCACCGGCAGGTTCGACATGTTCTGCGAAGGATTGGTCACGCCTTCGATGCCATCCTTATCCGCGCGGCCTCCCCATGCGCCATTGATCATGTCCACCAGAATGAATGGCGTTTTCCGGACCGGGTCCATTCCGCTCAGGGCAACCACGGTATTGCCCCCTTCGCCCGCGGCCATCACCTTGTCCGGTACGATCTGGGCGAGCGCTCCGAACACGGTGTCCACCACTCTATATCCTGTCAGGGCCCGCGCGGCGACGGGAGCGGGGATGATGGGGTTGAGAATGGAGCCTTCGGGCGCCACCACGTCGATGCAGCGATAAACGCCGGCATTATTGGGCACGTCGGCGCCGAGCGCGCAGCGCACGCTCAGATACGTGGCGGATTTGACGAACGAGAGCGTGGAGTTGATTGCGCCCTTGACCTGCGGAGACGAGCCCGTGAAGTCCACCAGCAGGTGGTCTCCCTTGACGGTGATCTTGCAGCGGATCGGAATGGGGTCGGGCGAGAAACCGTCATCGTCGATGTAATCGGTGAATTCGACGCTGCCCTGCGGCCATTTCGCGATGGAGCCGCGCGTGAGCCGTTCGCCATAATTCAGCAGTTCGTCGAAGTAGGCATTCAATTCGCCGATGCCATAGCGTTCGAACAGTCGCAGCAGCTCGCGCTCGCCGATATTGCACGTGGCGAGCTGCGCATCGAGGTCGCCGAATACCAGGTCGGGAAGCCGAACATTCCTGGCGATGATGTCGAAGAGGGTTTCATTGGGTACGCCCCGCGCATAAAGCTTCGTCGGCGAAATCCGCAGGCCTTCCTGGAATATCTCGGTGGAATCCGCCGCATTGGAGCCCGGGACCCGTCCCCCTACGTCGCAATGGTGGGCGATGACGACCGAAAATCCCTGCAATTCATCCTGCAGGAAAATCGGCTTGAACATGAAGATATCCGGCAGATGCATTCCGCCTTCATAGGGATCGTTAAGGATGATGACGTCGCCGGGCTCGAATTTTCCGGCGAATTTCTTCATTACGACTTCTACGGCATCGGGCACCGCGCCAAGGTGCAATGCCACGGTCTTGGCCTGGGATAGGATGCGCCCTTGCGCATCGCACATCGTGACCGAGTAGTCCAGGACGTCGCGGATGATGGGCGAGCGTGCGGTTCTCATGACCGCATATGCCATATCGTCGACCATGGTGTCGAGGGCGTTCTTTATGATGGCGAACGTGATTGGATCGATCTTCATCTGAGCCATGTTGATTCCTGTCAGTCGTTGATGCGTGAGGCGATGACATTGCCGATCGGATCGGTCTCCGCGCGCCAGCCCGGCGGCAGAACGATGGTCGTATCCGCGCTTTCGATGATGGCGGGCCCCGCAAGCGCGGCGGGCATGCCGGTGCGCTTGACCACCTGGGTGTCGACCCATCCGATGTCGCGGTTGAAATACACCCTGCGTGATTCGGCCGCGGGATTGGGAGGCGCCTTGGAACCGCTGCGGATGTCCTTGAAATCCAGCACGCTGGCAGCCAGGCCGCGCGCCAGCAGGCGGACGTTCGCGCATTCCATGGCGTCCTTGGAGGCGTATCCGTACATGGCGGTATAGGCCTGGCGGAAATCGTCGCACAACTGCTGAGTGCTCTGCGCGTCCAGCGCATCCGGAATGCGGATCGGAAGTTCGTAGTCCTGTCCCTTGAACCGCATGTCCAGCTCGAATACGTACTCGACGCGATCCGCGGGATAGCCCTCTTCCGCCAGGGCGGCCCGTGCTTCTTCGCGCAGCGTGTCGCGCAGCGATTTGAGCTCCTGGATATCGAGCGCTTGCATCTGCGACTCGAGCGGCCTGACGAAGTAGCGTTCCACGCTGCCCGCGAGCATGCCCATGGCGGTAAACACCCCCGGCGCGTTGGGAAACAGCACGCGGCGCATGCCCAGCGTCTGGGCCAGGTCGCAGGCGTGGACCGGTCCCGATCCGCCGAACGCCATCAGCGTGAACCCGCGCGGGTCCACGCCGCGTTCCACCGTGACGGCCTTGATCGTGCGCGCCATATTGACGTTGACGACTTCGCGGATGCCATACGCGGCATCTTCCGCGCTCAGGCCCAGCGGCTGGCCGAGAGCTTCCGCGATTACCCGGCGCGCGCCGTCCAGGTCCAGCGCCATCGATCCCGCCGCCAGCTTGTTAGGCAGGAAACCCAGCACCGCATTGGCGTCGGTGACGGTCGGCCGCTTGCCGCCGATTCCGTAGCAGACGGGACCGGGGTCGGCCCCCGCCGAAACGGGGCCCACGTTCAACAATCCGCCTTCGTCTATCCAGGCAATGGAGCCGGCCCCGCTACCCACTTCGGCCACGTCTATGGTGGGTACGCGCATCAGATAGCCGCCGGCCTTGATAAAACGGCTGGGCGTGGAAATGCCCGCGCGGAATTCATATTCGTTGGTGCGGGCCAGTTCGCCCTTGTTTATCAGCGACGCGGAGGCCGTGGTGCCGCCCATGTCGAAGACGATGATGTCGGACTCATCGGTTGCCGTACCGAGCCGGCCCGCCCCTACGACGCCGGCCGAACGTCCGGAAGAGATAAAGAACACCGGCCTATCCTGGGCGACCCGGGCGGTGGACAGGCCCCCATTGGAGTTGCTGACCAACAACGGCGCCTGGACGCCGATCTCCCGCAGTCCCGCCTCGAGCCGGCGCAGGTAGGCGCTCAAGGCGGGAAGGACATACGCATTGACGACCGTGGTCGAAGTGCGCTCGTATTCGCGCTGCTCCGGCAAGACGGAAATGGAAGCCGTGACGTGTATCGCCGGGAAGGCCTTTACGAAGGCATCGTAGGCCGCGCGTTCGTTCTCCGGATTCTTGTACGAATTGATGAAGCATATGGCGACGGATTCCACGCCTTCCGCCTCGAAGAACCTGCCCGCGTCCAGGACTTCCTCGATGTCGACCGGCGTATGAACCGTGCCGTCGGCCAGCATCCGCTCATTGATTTCCAGGCGGTATCGGCGTGCGATGAGGGGCTCGGGTTTGTCCCAGGAAAGATCGAACATCGTCGGCGTGCGAACGCGTCCGATCTCCAGTACGTCGCGAAAGCCCCGGGTGGTGATCAGGCCGCAGCGCGCTCCGGCTTTCTGCAGGAGCGTATTGGATCCGACCGTCGTGCCATGAAGGACTTCGATGACGTCCGACATATTCATCCGCGCCTGGTCGAGGATGCGGCGGATGCCCGTGAGAACCGCCTGTTCCGGAGCGGCTGGCGTGGAGGAAACCTTGGTCGAGAAGGAATGACCCGTATCGTCAAGAAGAACGAGATCGGTGAAGGTTCCGCCGATATCGACACCGATGCGTGCTGTAGGCATTTGATCCGACTCCTTAATGTGCGGCGGCATTCCCGCGCTGCGAGACATGCCACGGAAGTGCAAGACGTTCGAGGATTTCAACGAGATAGAACAATCCCGTTCCGAGAATTCCAAGCAGGAAAAGACAGACGAAGACGCGAGGGGTATCGAACTGCCCCTGGGCGGTGAGGATCGCGAAGCCCAGTCCACCGGAGCCGGCGACGAATTCGCCGACGATGGCGCCCACCAGCGCGAACGAGATGGCGACCTTCAGGCCGGCGAAAATACTCGGCAAGGCGTTCGGCAAGCGGATCTTCAACAGGATCATCCACATCGGCGCGCGTGAAATACGGGCGAGGTGCAGCATGTCCGGATCGACCGACCTGAGCCCCAGCACCGCGTCGATGACGATCGAAAAGATGGCCAGGAGGATGGCGATGGCGATCTTCGGTTCGGTTCCGGTTCCCATCCAGATCACGAATAGCGGCGCGAGCGCGACCTTGGGAACGCTGTTCAGGCCCACCAGCAAGGTATATACGGTGCGTTCCAGGAACTTGGAATGAACGATGCCGATCGCCAGCACCAGGCCAAGCAGGGCCGCGAGCGCGAAACCGGAGACGGTGGTCAGGAAGGTCTGTCCGGTCTCTTTCATGAAATAGGCCGGCGAGCCGATGAATTCGGTCCAGATGCGGCTCGGCGGCGGCAGCAGGATCGGCTTGATCTGCAGGATGCGCACGCACAGTTCCCAGATCACCAGCGCGCAGGCGAGCATGGAGAAAATCGTTGCCGGGCCCTTCAGTTTGGCTGTCAGTTGGCTCATGTTTCATTCCTTGAGAATGCCCAGCGTCGCGAAAACGTGGCGGATGTGGCTGTAGTAGTGCGCGAAGTCTTTCGTCTCCCGGACAGACAGTTCACGCGGCCGGGGCAGATCGATATCGACGATCTCCACGATGCGGCCGGGATTACGGTCCATGATCACGACGCGATCCGAAAGGAAGACGGCCTCGGAGATGCCATGCGTGACGAAGACTATGGTCTTGCGCGTGTCTTGCCAGATCCGCGCCAGTTCGAGATTCAAGTCGTCCCGGGTCATCGCGTCGAGCGCGCCGAAGGGTTCATCCATCATGAGCAGCGACGGGTCGCAAAGCAGCGCGCGGCAGATGGATGCGCGTTGGCGCATTCCTCCGGACAGCTCCCAGGGATGGCGGTCCTCGAAGCCGAGCAGGCCGAAGCGTTCCAGCAGCTTGAGCGCGCGGGCTTTCATCGCCGGCGTGTTCTGGCGGCTGAATTCGGCCGTGATCATCACGTTGTCCAGGATCGTGCGCCAGTCGAGCAGAACGTCTTTCTGGAAGACCATCGCGGTCTCTTCCGGCGGGCGCCCGTTCAGTGCTTTCCCCGCGACCTGTATGGCGCCTTGGCTGATGTTCTCCAGGCCCGTCATGCATTTGAGCAGGGTCGACTTGCCGCAGCCGCTCGGTCCGAGGATGGAGACGAACTCGCCTTTCTTGATATCGAGCGAAATGTCCTGAAGCGCCGGGACGGGGCCGCGAGGCGATTTGTAGACCTTATCCACGCCCCGCACTGAAATATGCGTTTCCGGCAGATCGCCTTTAGCGGCGTTCGGAACCGCTTTCAATAGGGTAGACATGTCCGCCTCTTTCACTTGAGATTGATGAACTGATTGGTGTAGTAGTCGGAGGTCTTCCAGCCCGGCTTGATGACGCCCGCCGCTTGCATGGTGTTCAGGGCCTTGACCCAGTCCTCGTCGGCTTGCCAGCCGATAGGCTTGCCCTTGGTGGCGGGGGTATCGAAGAAATCGACGGATTTCCTGATCTGTTCGATGAGCACGGTGCGATCGAGCTTTACGTCCGGACGCTGCCTCATGATGGCGTCGGCCGCTTCTTCGTAATGCCCGTCGCGTATGTAGCTCCATGCGCGTTGCTCCACCGAGACCAGTGTCTTCAGCGCCGCCTTGCGGGTTTCCACCGTTTGATCCGCGACGATGAGGCCGTAGCTGGGATAGGTGATCCCGACATCTTCCGCGAGCACCGTGCGGGAAGGACGCACCGCTTCGGCCACCGGCTCGACGGAGGGGGCGGTGGACATCAGGCCGTCCGCTCTGCCGCTCGTATAGATCCCCCACAAGGCCGAGGCGTCGACGAACAGGACGTTCACCTTGGTCCGGTCCAGGTTGCCTTGCTTGAGCCAGTAGTCGATGAGCGGGGCCCAGGGACTGGCGGCGAAGACCGCGATGGTCTTATTCTCGAAATCCTGTACCTTCTTGATCTGGGAATTCCGGTCCACCAGGACGCCGAGATCGGTCCTGCGGCCCCAGCACGCGATGCTGATGACGGATGCGCCATTGGCGCGGGCCTGCGGCAGCAAGCCCAACTGCACCTGGCCTACATCCACGCGGCCGGAATTCACTAGCTGCAGCGTATTGCCGGAGCCGCGGCCGTCCTGGATATCGACATCCAGGCCCGCCTGCCTGAACCAGCCCTTGTCCTGCGCAAGGTGCATGGCCGCATGGATGCCCCAAGGTGAAAAATCAAGGCGAACCGACAGTTTTTCCTGGGCATGCGCACTGATGCTGGACAGCGTGAACATGGCGGTCGCAAGCAGCCATTTGATGACAGGTCTCGACATGATGATCCTCGATAAGGGATGCGCCCCGATGGCGCGAAGAGGGCGAGGCGTCACGCCCGTTGTGGACGACTCGGTTCAGGCGGCAAGATCAGCGCCAATTTCAGATCGTTGACGTTGGTTCCCGTATTGCCGGTGATGATGTGGTGTTCGATCGCCTGAAGCGCCGGCGATACGTTGTGTTCCCGCAGGGCCCGGTCCAGATCGATATTGCGTTCCCGGGCGATGTGCAGGGTGTCGCTGTCGGCCAGTCCGCCGGCGAATTGCGTCGGACCGTCGGTGCCGTCGGTGTCTATGCCCAGCACGACAATTCCCGGGTGGCCCGCGAGGTCGAGCGCCGCGGCGACCGAGAACTCCTGGTTCGGCCCGCCCAGGCCTTTGGCGCTGCCCGTGATGACGGTGGTTTCACCCCCGCCGATGAGGGCGCAGGGAGCGGGGCTGGGATTGCCATCGAGCATGATCTGCTTGGCGATGGCGACGAAGTTTCGTCCCAGCATGCCGCTGTCCCCCTCGAATACGGTGGACAGGAGCAGGGGTTTGAAACCGAGTTCGCTTGCCGCCTGGACGGCCGCGGAGCAGGCCGCATCGGTCTTCAACAGCAATATGTCGTAGCGGTCGATGTGCGCAAGCTCCGAATCGCGCGCCGTTTCGTCCTCGTCACGTCCTTCTCGCAGGTGCCTTGCCACCGATGCGGGCATCCTGGACCAGAGTTCGTACTTGCTCAGCACGGCACGGGCGTCCGCGAAGGTCGAGCGGTCCGGAAAGGTCGGGTCGGTGATGTAGTCGAGCGGATCGTCGATGACGTCCGAAACCGTGAGGTTGATCACGTGCGCGCCGCGGGGGAGATTTCGTAAAAGGCGGCCGCCTTTCACTTTGCTCAGATGCTTGCGGACGTCGTTGATCTCCACGATATTGGCGCCGCACGTCAGCAGCGTCTGGCTTGCCGCGATCTTGTCGGCGACCTCGATGTCCGCCGCCGGATGGACGAACAGGGACGAAGATCCCCCCGTGAAGCATGCAATCACGATGTCCCCCGGACGAACTTCATCCAGGAGTTTCTGCGTCAGTTGCGCGCCGCGCAGCGAGTTTTCGTCGGGCAGGGGGTGGCTTGCCAGGATCATCCGGATCCTTTCGAACCTTCCCTCCTGCCCGTGCTTGCAAATCACGATCCCCTTGTGCAGCCGGTCGCCCAGCACGTCCTCCAGCGCCTTGGCAATGGGAAAGCTCGCCTTGCCCGCGCCGATCACGAAGACCCGGCCCTGGCGCAGATCGTAGGCACGGTCCTGGATGTGCAGGTAATCCCCTTCGATCCGCGTGATCCGCCGGGTTGCCAAGCCCGGATGGGCCCCTTCGATGCCCTTTTCTGCAATGTTGAGGGCCGCCGTCCGCAGCGCTTTCTGGCCCATGGCGGTCAACGTATCGCGGTTCTTGACGAGGTTCATTTTTCACGGCGAGTGTTTACATGAGGGTGCTATTATGGGCGATCGTCGACAATTATGTAGTTGGTAGAAACGCTTAAGGGTGATTACCTAGCAAGGAAGAGCTTCGAGGCCCGAGGGTTAAAATGGGCGACAATATTTCAGTTTAGCTACGGAGAAGCCCTGGATGGATGCCATGAATTCACTCGGAATCTCGCCGGTCAACAAGGTCTCCGTCGAGGTCCAGGCGGCGGATGCCCTGCGCGATGCCATCGTCAGGGGCCAGATCCCGCCGGGAAGCCGCATCACGGAAAGCCAGCTCGCCACGGAGATGGGACTGTCGCGCGCCTCGGTGCGCACCGCCTTGCACAATCTTGCCAAGGAGGGTTTGACCAGCCTCATCCCGTATACGGGTTGGACCGTCGTAAGCCTCGGCGCAAACGACGTGTGGGAGCTGTACACCTTGCGCTCCAGCATGGAGCGGCTCGCGGCTCGCCTGTTGGTGGAGAGCGGCGACGCGCAGAAGATCGCGGCCTTTGGCGCTACATTTCTCACCCTTACGAGAGCCTGCGCCAGCGAGAACAGCACCGAAATCGCGGAGGCGGATTTCGGTCTGCACAAGGCATTGATCGTCTTGAGCGGGCATGGACGGCTTGGCGTTCAATACGAAAATATAGAACGTCAGATCAGGATGTGCATCGGTTCGAGCGATGCGTTGATCGAGAGTCCGGCCGCGATCCTGGAGCAGCATCGCCCGCTTGCGGAAGCCGTGCTGAGCGGCCGCGCGGATCTGGCGGCGCACCATGCCGAATCGCATAACCTGACCGAAGGGGCCAAATTGCGGGATCACCTTCAACAACGCGAGCAATTGCAGGATATCGAGCCTGTCTTGCGTTCGAGCCGGGGCGCTACCCGGCTCAAGAACCGCAAGAGCAGGGCGCTTGCGACTTGATGGGACGGCGCGCCGGATTTCCTGGAAATCCGGCGCCGCCGATGGCCCGGGCCGAGAGGTCGTTTATTCGGAAGCGCGCCGCGCCTGTTCGCGCGCGGCGCGCAGTTGGTCCAGCTTTTCCTTCAGGCGGATTTCCATGCCGCGTTCGACTTGGCGGCGCTGGCCCACCACGTCGTCGAGGGAACGAGGGCGCATGCGCTCCGCCGGGGGGCGCAGGTGATCCGACGCCGCGTGCAGTAGATCGGGGGTTGGGGGAAACGGCGATCGAGGCATGAAGGGGAAACTCTTGGGAAATGCATGGCGCCATGCGGCGCCCGTTCGTCTGGCAGGGCGGAAGCCCCGGAATTCTTCCGGCTGGATCGGACAGGATACGCAAGCGCCGCCGCCGGCGCGTGGCCCTGCGCTTGTGTTTGTGCTTGGGCGCCAGGCGCTACTATCTCTCCGGCAACCATGCCAGGGAGCGCACTTGTTCGAAAAGGAAACCTGATGACGTCGACGACCGCCGCAACGCCGCCGCGCGCAACGAAGAAGAGACCGCGCGGACGGCCGGCCCATGACGCGGCCGCGGGCTACGATTCGCTGCTGAAGGCGGGCTTGCAGGCCTTCGCCAGGCACGGCTTCGAGGCGGCAAGCGTGCGCGGCATCGCGCGCGAGGCGGGCGTGGACCCGGCCCTGGTGATGCATCACTTCGGCTCGAAGGAAGAATTGTGGATAACCATCGTCGACCAGATCGCCGCGCGGGCCCAGCCCATGCTCGATGCAATGACGCAGTTGCGGACATCCTCCCTGTCCGAGCGGCAGCGCGTCGAACAGGCCGTGTCGCTGCTGGTCGATCGGGTCTTTGCCGAGCCCGAAATGGGAACGTTCTTTTCCACGGCCGCCGTCGAGCAGGGCGAGCGCTTCAATGTCCTAGTGGACAAGCTGCTGCGGCCGCACCGCGATGCCTTCGTTCCTTTGCTGAGCGACGCGATCCAGGCGGGCGTGCTGAAGAAGAACGATCCGGACGTCCTGTGCCTGATGCTGACCAGCGCGATAAGCAGGACGGTTTCCTATAGCCATATGCTGGCCACTTTTTCATCGCTTCCGCGCGATATGGCGGCGTTCAGGAAAGAAGTGTTCCGCACCGCGCTGACCATGCTGAATTAGCGAAGGAGGGCAGGCGTTGCCGGGAGGACGCCCGCGCGATCTCGCTTTACCGCTCTCCCACCGAAGCCAGCAATTTCAGCACCTTGGTGGCCACCCGTATTTCCTCGGAAGGGAGGCTTCCCAGGATATTCCTGCGCAGCGCCGTCAGCCGCTTTTCGATGCGGGCCGCATACTTCTTTCCCTGCGCCGAAAGTTCGATTTCCCGCACCCGGCGGTCTTCGACCACCTGGCTGCGCGTCAACAGGCCGGCCTGTTCTCCCTGGTCGATCGTCCTGACCAGGGTGGCCGGGGTAACCCCCGCCCTGGCCGCCAATATGCCTTGCGATACCCGAGGGCCGTTCCGGTACACGAGCAATATCACGACGCCCAGCGAGGACGATATCGAGACGTCATCCAGGGCTTCGCGCACGGTTTGCACCCATGCCGACCGGGCCGGATATATCGACGAAGTGAAGTCATACAGTTCCTGGTCGGAAGCATCGGAAGATCGTTTGGTCAATATCGGGCCTTTGCGGTGGAGAAGAAAAAAAACGGCAAACAAGAAGGTGTACAAGAAGGCATGCGACAGCCGGAATTAAGGTATTTGTTTAATTGTAAATTGTTTGGTTTGCAACTATCTGGTGGTATCCTAACCACACTGTCGAGCATGACGATGCAGAGAGACCCCCAAGCACTAGTGCCCATGCCGTGAAAAGTCGATCCAAATCCTGTGTCCCTTTGTCTTTAATTCATCATTCGTTGAATAAATGGCGGGACGATCCGACCTTGAAGGAATCCAATGAATATCGACGCTGTACGTAGCAACGCGTTTGCCATGCCCTTGACGAGCCCGGCCTTTCCGATGGGCCCTTACCGCTTCGTCAACCGGGAATTCTTTATCATCACCTATCGTACGGACCCCGACCGGCTGCGCGCGGTCGTGCCCGAACCGTTGAAGATACGCCAACCCCTCGTCAGCTATGAATTCATTCGGATGCCTGACTCCACCGGCTTCGGCGACTACACCGAAAGCGGCCAGGTCATCCCCGTGGAATACAACGGGGTGGCGGGCAGCTACACGCACGCCATGTATCTCAACGACCATCCGCCTATCGCCGGCGGCCGGGAGCTATGGGGTTTTCCGAAGAAACTGGCGACGCCCGTGCTGGAAACCCATACCGATACCCTGGTGGGGACGCTGGATTACGGGCCCGTGCGCATCGCGACGGGAACCATGGGCTACAAACACAAGTCTCTGGATATCGTAGACCAGGCGAAACGCCTCGCCGCGCCCAACTTTCTGCTGAAAATCATTCCGCACGTGGACGGCTCTCCGCGCATCTGCGAACTGGTGAGGTATTACCTGGAGGACATCCAGATGAAGGGCGCATGGACGGGGCCTGCCGCCCTCCAGCTCGCGCCGCACGCGCTCGCGCCGGTGGCGGACCTGCCCGTCCTGGAAATCGTCGAGGCCCGGCATCTGGTGGCGGACCTTACGCTCGGACTGGGCGAGGTCGTCTACGACTATCTGGCGAAATAACCCTTTGATTTCGCTTTTTTACTCTTACAGGAGTTGAGTCATGAGCAATCTGAACGGCAAGGTCGCGGTGGTTACTGGCGCCGCAAGCGGAATCGGCAAGGAAATCGCATTGGTTCTTTCCAGGGCGGGCGCGGCGATCGGCATCGCCGACCTGAACCTGGACGGCGCCAATGCCGTGGCGCAGGAGATCCAGCGCGCCGGCGGACGAGCCGTCGGCATCGCCATGGACGTCACGAACGAAGATGCGGTCAATAAAGGCATCGACGCGGTCGTCGAGCAGTTCGGTTCGATCGACATCCTGGTCTCGAACGCGGGAATCCAGATCGTCAATCCCATCGAGAACTATGCCTTCTCCGACTGGAAGAAGATGCTGGCCATCCACGTGGACGGCGCCTTCCTGACGACCAAGGCCGCCATCAAGCATATGTACCAGGGCAACCGGGGCGGGGTGGTGATCTACATGGGCTCGGTCCATTCGCACGAAGCCTCGCCGCTGAAATCGGCCTATGTGACGGCCAAGCACGGTTTGCTCGGCCTGGCGCGCGTGCTGGCGAAGGAAGGCGCCCCGCATAATGTGCGGTCCCACGTCGTGTGCCCCGGTTTCGTCAAGACCCCGCTGGTCGAAAAGCAGATTCCGGAGCAGGCGAAGGAGCTCGGCATCACGGAAGCGGAAGTCGTCCGCAACGTCATGCTCGGCGGCACCGTGGACGGCGTCTTCACCACCGTGCAGGACGTGGCGCAGACGGTCCTGTTCCTCTCGACCTTCCCCAGCGCGGCGCTGACGGGCCAGTCCTTCGTCGTCAGCCACGGCTGGTTCATGCAATAAGGCGGCGCGCCCGGCATGCCTGGCATATAAGAAGCCAGGCACGCCAGGCTATCCTGGATAGGCATAGACGGAGATCAAGCAATGAAATACAAGCAGGCCGATTTTCTTCTCGTGGGTGGAGGCCTCGCCAGCGCGACGGCGGCGGAAACCTTGCGTCGAGAAGGCGCCGAAGGCTCCATCCTGATTCTCTCGGCCGAATCGGTGCTGCCGTATCACCGTCCCGCCCTGTCCAAGCGGTATCTGCTGGGCACCGTCGATGCATCGCAGATCCTGGTTCATGCGGAAATGTTCTACCAGGAGCAGCGCATAGAAGTCGCGTTGAGTACGCGTGCGGTCTCCGTGGACCCCGAGCGGCATCTGGTCGAGACGTCCACGGGCGACCATATCCAGTATGGAAAATTGTTGATCGCCACCGGCGCCTCGCCGCGGCCGGTCGAGGTGCCCGGCGCGGCGCTGCAAGGAATATATGCCTTGCGGTCCAAGGACGATTGCGACGCCATACGGCGCGGCGCGGCCAAGGCGAAGCGGGTGGCCGTGGTGGGCGGCAGCTTCCTCGGCATGGAGGTTGCCCTGTCCTTGCGCGAAATGGGACTGAGCGTCACCGTGGTCGAAGGCGACAGCCGCCTGATGCGGCATCTCGAATCCCCCATGCTCTCGGACTACTTCAGGGATTTCGCCGGCGAGAATGGCGTGGAAACGGTGGTCGGCGACGCCGTCGTCGAATTCATCGGGCGCGGCAAGGTGAAGGAGGTCGCGACCCGGGCCGGCAAGCGCATCCCTTGCGACCTGGCCGTCGTCTGCACCGGCGTGCAGGCCGCGACGCAGTTCCTCGAAGGTAGCGGCATCGAGCTGGAAGACGGGCGGGTCGTCGTCGACGATCTGCTGAGAGCGAACCAGCCCGACGTGTACGCCGCCGGCGACGTCGTCAGTTTCATGGATCCCGTTTTCGCCCGCCGGCGCCATATCGAACACTGGGACAACGCCGTCAAGCAGGGACGGCTGGCGGCGATGAACATGCTCGGGCGCCGGCGCCGGTACGACGAGGTTTCCTATTTCTTCTGCGAAATCGGCAGCATCGGCTTCGACATGCTGGGCGACCCGGAAGGCGCCGACGAAACGATAGAGCGAGGCGGCTTGAACAGCCGCGCGTTCAGTTTGTTCTACCTGAAGGACGACGTGCCGCGCGCGCTGTTTTCCTTCGGCCGGCCCGCCGATGAGATCCGGCTCTCGGAGGGATTGATCCGGTATCGCACCAATCTGCGGGCCGACAAGCTGAAACTGCAGGACCCGGATTTCAAGCTGGACTTCCTGCCGATGCAGAACGTCCTGATCCTCCAGGGCGGCGGCGCGCTGGGCGCGTTCGAATGCGGCGTGGTCAAGGGGCTGGAGGAGCATCGGATATTTCCCGACATCGTCGCCGGCATTTCCATCGGCGCCTTGAACGGCGCGATCATCGCCGGTAATCCTAAGCACGCCACCGAAGCGCTGGAGTCCTTCTGGTCCGAGCTCCAGGTCGTGTCCGCGCCGATGCCCGAGCCGTTGAGGCAGGCCGCGACGGCGATGCAGATCCTGCAATTCGGCGTGCCCCAGTTCTTCCGGCCGAGGTGGATTCCGTCCTGCGATACCCCCTGGGTCGCGCCGTGGAAGTGGACCAGCTTCTACGATACGGCGCCGATGCGGACGCTGCTCGAGAAGTACGTCGATTTCAAGTCGCTGCCCGCCAGCCCGGTGCGCCTGCTGGTCGGCGCGGTCAATGTGCTGACGTCGGAATTCGAGGTGTTCGACAGCTACGTCGACGACATGACGCCCGACCACATCCTGGCCAGCGGCAGCCTGCCGCCCGGTTTCTCGTGGACCTACGTCAACGGCCAACCGTATTGGGACGGCGGCATCGTCAGCAATTCGCCGCTGGACATGGTGGTCGATCGTTGCGGCCCGGACGGCAAGCGCGTCTTTATCGTCGACCTGTTCTCCGGCCAGAAGGCGCTGCCGGAAAACCTGACGGAAATCATGGCGCGCCGGGATGAAATCCTCTATTCGGAACGCATCCGCAACGACCTGCGGACGCGCGAGTTGATCGATTCCTATCGCGGCATGATCGAGAGCCTTCTGCGGGAGATCGAGCCGGCGAGGCAGGAGAAGATCCGGCAGCGGCCGCGCTATATCCAGCTCATGGGCGACGGGGCGCCCATGCACATCACGCGGTTCCTGCGCAAGGGGCCGGAGAACGAGCCTTCTTCGCGCGATTACGACTTCTCCGACGTCGCGGTTCGCGCGCACCAGGCCCAGGGCTATGCGCTGGTGCGTGAAGTACTGGGCGCGCCGGGGGAAGCGCCGGCGCATCTTCAGCCGAGGAAGCCGCGCCGTCAATCCGCCGAGGAGGCGGATACGGCCGTCGACACCAGCACCACGTAGGCCGCGCCGGCGGGGCGCCGGTTATTCCTTCCGGTTATTCTTCCGCCGGCTTGCGCGGCAGCAGTTTCGCGTTCGCCAGCAGCACCTGCTCGGACAAATCGATTTCCCGTTGCAGCAGGCGGTCGGTCTCGTCATTGATCTCGCCGCTGCGCAGCATTCTCCGGAGCTCCGCGCGCTCGGCGCGCATGAGGTGCAAGCGGATCGCGGCCTTTTGCCGCGCCCGCTCCCACGCGAGTTCGCGGGCGGTCTGCCCGGAATTGTCCGCCTCGGAATCGTCGAAACGGTACATCCGGTCCTGGTATTCCGGCAGCAAGCGGGCCAGCACTTCGAGCTTGCGCGCGTCGGGTTCGTTCGGCGTCGCCGATGCGTCATCCCCGTCCAGGTTGCGCGCCAGTTCCGCCTGCTGCTGCTCCAGTTCTCGCAGGGAACAGCGCGCCAGGGCGGCGCGGGCGCGGTCGGCCTCGGCGGCGGCGGGATCGAGCTCCGTGCTGCCGAGCCCGCTGAGCAAGGCGGGCAGGGTGAGGTTGGCCAATACCAGCGAAAGGACGATCACGCCGGCCGAGGCGACGATCAGGAACTCGCGGTACGGAAAGCCCGCGCCGCCGGCCGAGGCGGCGGGCAGCGAAAGCACGGCCGCGAGCGTAATGGCGCCGCGCACGCCGGCGATGGACATTGCCGTGGTCCCGCGCAAAGAGGGAAACTTGCCGCCGTTATGCCGAAGCCGCGCGGTCGCGGATCGCACCGCCAGCGAAATCCATACCCAGACGAAACGGAGCAGGACCAGCGCGCCGGTGATTTGGACGATGACCAGGGCGAGGTGCCAGGGCGCGACGTTGGCGGCGCGGCTCAGCGCGATGCCGTTCTCCAGCAGATCCGGCAGTTGAAGCCCGAACAGGATGAAGATGAGCGCGTTGAACAGGAAACCGATCATCGCCCATACCGTGCTGGTGCGCAGCCGGGTCGCGCTCTGGCCGTCATCCAGGATGCCGAAGATCTTCGCCGTCAGGCCCGCGCTGACCGCCGCCAGAATGCCGGATAAGCCCAGCTCGTTGGCCAGGAGATAGACCCCGAAGGGAAGCAGCATGAGCAGCGTGATCTGCGTCGGCGCGTCGTCGAAGCCGCAGCGGGTGAGCAGGCGGTTCAGCATGGTCAAGCCCCATGCGACGGCGGCGCCGACGGCCACGCCGCCCAGGGCGATGACGAAGAATCCCTCCAGCGCCTGGGTGACGGAGAACGCGCCCGTGAGCGTGGCCACCACCGCGAATTTGAAGCAGACCAGGCCGGAGGCGTCGTTCAGCAGCGATTCGCCTTCGACGATGTGCACGAAGCGGGGCGGAACCCGCCTGCCCGCCACCATGCCGCTGACCGCGACCGCGTCGGTCGGCGACAACACCGCCGCCAAGGTAAAGCAGACCGGCAAGGGCAGGTTCGGAATCAGCCAGTGCAGGAACAGGCCGCATCCCAGCGTGGTGGCGAGCACCAGCCCCATCGCCATCATCAGGATCATCCAGCGGAGTTCGCGAAACTCCCGTATGGGTGTCCGGTAGGCATCCGAATAGAGCAGCGGGGGGATGAACAGCAGCAGGAACATATCCGGGTCGAACCCGACATGCCAGCCTGCCAGCGCACAGAGCGCGCCAAGGGCCATTTGCAGGAGCGGCGCGGAAATCCTTACCACGCGGCCCAGGATGCCGCTCAGGACGGCGACGAAGACGAGAAGCAGGATGGTCGTGACGCTTTGCATTTCAGGGCCGGCTTGGCCAGACGCAGTTCAGGCGGCCCTGATGGTGCCTTGGATGGCGGACGAGGTCAATTGCCCTTCGGGCGCAAGTGTTTTGCAGAAATGGAAGGGACGACGGCTGCCGCCAGGTGGCGGCAGCCGCGCGTTCGGCATGGGATGGCGGGGCGCCGCAACGCCCGCGCCCGCCGGCGTCGTGTTAGGACTAGAAACGCATGGCCAGCGTGAGCAGGCCCGAGTGCTGCCGGTTGCCGCCGCCGAATTGCGCGTCGTAGGCCACGCCCACCGTCGTGTTGCGCGTAACGGCCATTTCGGCGCCGAGTCCGAACACGGCGGCGTCGCGGGCGATGGGAACGCCCGTCACCGAGAACGTCGTGCCGCCGTCGAAAGCCAGTTGCTGCCTCGGCCGCACGTCGCCCATGGCGTGGCGCCAGCCCAGCGAGGCGGTCAGGCGGCCCGGCGCGCCGTCCGAATCGAACTGCCATGCGCCGCGCAGTCCCAGCGTGGTGCTCGTCACGTCGTCGGTGCGTCCTTCCCCGTGCAGGACGGCCGTGCCGCCGGACTCGTCGAAGGCGCGGGTGCGTAGCTGGTTCCAGGCCACGCCGGCGTAGGGCTCGATGGTATAGGCATCGCCCAGCGGCAGGTTGTAGCCGAGTTCGCTGAACACCTGCGTCGAAGAGGCGTGATAGGACGATTCGAGCTGCTGGTTCAGGCTGCCGGCCGCCACGCTGCGCTTGGTGTCGACGTCGTGCCAGGTGTACGCCGCGCCGGCCGTGAAGCGGAAATGGCCGGGACCGGCGTAGAAATTCCGGCCGCCGAACAGGGTCGCCGTGTAGCTGTCGACGTCGGTGCGCGAGGAGGTGTTGGCGATCGAGCTGTGGCTGCCGATGTAGCCGAGCGCGCCGCCCAGGCGCCAGCCGCCGCCCACCGCGCCGTCGCCGCCGACGAAGATGCCGCCGTCCGATTGGCGCACGCGCGAGGCGTTGCCGTCGCCGGCGAAGGTGCGCCAGTTGCCGAAGACCTGCGCCCAGACCGGGTGCGCGCCGCTGCGCGGCAGGGCGTCGGGCGACGGCGGGCCCCATTGGGCCGTGGGCCGGCCGGCGAGCGCCGGCGCGTCGAGGTTGCCGCGCAGGTGATTCATCGGCAGCGTGCGCACGGTGTCTCCCAGGCTTTGCAGGACGCTGGCGTTGCTCGCGTAAGCTTCGCCGGAAAGCATGTTCAGGGCCGCGCGCGCTTCGTCCGGCGTCATGGAGAGGACCGCCGTCGCCACCTGGCTGGCGCCCGTCTCCTTGGCCGCGCCCGCGACCGAGCCCGTCAGGCCGCCGCCGCCGGTCGAGGCGTTGGCCGAGTTGCCGGCCGGATCGGTGCCCGAACCGCTGGCGGAGTTATTGGCTGAAGCGCCGCCAGAGTTTCCGGCCGACGCGTTGCCGGCTGACGCGTTGCCGTTCCCGCTCGAAGACGATCCGCTCCCGGCCGACGATCCGTTCCCGCTCGAAGACGATCCACCCGCCCCCAATGACGATCCATTCCCGGCCGACGGCGTGCCGCCTCCGCTGGCGGGCGGCGCTTCGTTATCCAGCGCGCCGCCCACGCTGCCCTGGTTGCCCGTGTTGCCGACGCTGCCGATGGGCACGTCGTTGCGCGTGAGCGTCATGAACGCATTGTTCGTGTCGTAGCTCAGCGTGGGGGTGAGGAAGGCATATGCGCTCGAGGCGCCGGTGAAGCGGCCTTGGATGCCGCCGTCCGCCGTCAGGATGTTGTAGGTCGTGGCCGGCGCGTAGTTGCCGTCGGGCCCCACGTGCGCCACGGTGCCGTCCAGGTAGGCCACGCCGGTGACGTGGATGTGGTCGCTGGCGCTGCTGGCCGGATCGGCATGCACGCGATAGACGGTGTCCTGGCCGAAGTTGAGGTTGCCGTTGATGGTGAGCGTGCCGATGGGCGAGCCGTCGTTGCCGGGAGAGATCACCGCGGTGGGATAGAGGGTGGTGCTGCCCAACTGGCCGACGCCCGCCAGCACGACTTCGCGGCCGATATCGACGGGGCCGTTCAGCTTGCCGTCGATCTCCAGCGCGCCGTCGGCGATCAGGATGGGGCCGCCCAGGCCGCTGCTGTCGGCGGTCAGGATCACCGATCCCGGGCCGGTCTTGACGAAGCCGTCCGTGCCTTGAAGGGGGTTGTCGATGGTGTCGACGAACTGGCCGGAGGCATAGGTGCCGTCGCCGACGACGATGGCCGGCGGGTTGCCGCCGCTGGCCTGCAGGGTGATGGGCGCGCCTTGCAGGCGATAGCGGTCGGTGGCGAATTGAATGCCGGACACGCGCACCGCGCCGGCGCCGCCATCGACGGTCACCGTGCCCGCCGCGCCGGTGAAAATGGCGTATCCGCCATCGGGCAGGGCGCCCGTGGCATTGGCCGGGCTGTTCCAGTTCGTGCTGGCGGCGCTCCAGGTGCCGCTGCCGCCGCCGGCGCGGGTGGCGGACGCCAGGCCGTTGCCGTTCCACAGGTTGGTCGTGCTCGGGCCCAGGATCAGGTTGATCTGCTTGTCGCCGGTCAGCGACTGGATGGTCGCCGTCGGCGTGGAGGCGCCCGTGACCGAGCCCAGCGTCAGGCCGTTGCCGCTCAAGGTGCCGCCGTACGACAGGATGCGGTAGTAGCCGGCATTGGCGCCCTGCGTGTTCACCGAGACGTTCAGCGTGGTGTTGTTGAGCGCGACGTTGCCGGCCACGGTGATGTTGTCGCCGGTGCCGGGTTGCGTGATGGGCAGCCCCGCATAGCCGGTCTCGAAGTCGAACACGGCATTGCTCATCGACAGGTTGCCGGTGACGATGAGGTTGCCGTTGGACACGCCGGTCGGCGTATCCACGGCGTACCCGGGCGCGACGTGCGAGTTGCCCGTCACGTTGAGATCGCCGTTGATCGAGCCGAAGCCCGCGATGGTGGCGTTCGAGTTCGCGTTGACGTTGCCGCCGAGCGTGACGCCCGCGCCGCCCCCGTTCCCGCCGATCACCAGCGTGCCGCCGTTGACGTCGGTTCCCCCGGGAAAGTTGGCCGAGCCGTCGAACACCTGGGTGCTGCCTGCCGAAACCGTCAGGTCCGCGGCCGCGGCAACGCCGCAGTAGGACGCGCTCAGCGCGATCGTCGCCTTCAGCCACTTCTTCTTGCCGTATCTCAATGGACTTCCTTCATGTATCAGTCAAAAGACTGAGGTCTAAAAAATTGCTGGATTGCTGTAAAAGTATTGATAGGTAACGAAATGATTTGCACAAATGGAGTGATTTGTCGCAAAAAAGGCGCAATGTATACGTCTTTTCTGCTCATACCAAGTACAGAGCAGAGGATGACAACCCATTCGCTGAAAATCAGACATGGATACCATCCAAAAGCTGTATAAAGCCCGCACGGATACCATCCGGCACCGTCGCACCGGGGCTTTTTTCCTGCGATTTGGGGGGCCGTGGGTATGAAATAAATTGATATGTACTTCGACATCCGCGCGCCCTGTACGGTGGGGCGGACAACCCGTTCGGTTTATGCCGTCTTATCGAACGAAGGGAGAAGGACCACCATGAGGGATGTCGACCCACGCCACGGTCGAAGAAACCCTTTAACTTTGCGGAGGACCTTCATGAACATCCCAGCCAACAAGAAAGTCGCGATCGTCACGGGCGCTTCGCGCGGAATCGGTCGGGAAATTGCCTTGCGCCTGGCAAAGGATGGCTGCGCGGTCGTTGTGAGCTTCGCGGGCAACGCCGCCAAAGCCGATGAAGCCGTGCGTTTGATCGAAGCGGCCGGCGGCACGGCAGTCGCCATTCAAGGCGATGTGAGCGATCCTGCTTCAGTGCAGGCGCTGTTCGACAAGACGCAGGAACGGTTCGGTCATGTGGACGTGGTCGTCAACAGCGCCGGCGTCATGTCGCTTTCCAAGATCGCCGACCTCGACCTGGCTGTCTTCGATAACGCCATCAACACCAATTTGCGCGGCACCTTCATCGTCCTCGCGCATGCCGCCCGGCGGGTCGGCACGGGCGGGCGCATCATCACGGTCTCGACCAGCGTGATCGCGAAGTCCTTTCCCGGGTACGGCGCCTACATCGCCTCCAAGGCCGGCGTGGAGGGCCTGACGCACGTGCTGGCCAACGAGCTGCGCGGTCGCAATATCACGGTCAATGCCGTTGCGCCGGGCCCGGTCGCCACGGAGCTGTTCCTGGCCGGCAAAACGGCGGAGGATATCGAACGCCTTTCCAAGCAGCCTCCACTGGAACGACTCGGCCAACCCACGGACATTGCCGACGCGGTGTCTTTTCTTGCCGGCCCGCAGGGGGGCTGGATCAACGGGCAGGTCATTCGCGCCAACGGCGGCTTCGCGTAGAAGGCGGTTTCCGGCTCTCTCGGGCCTCGGGGATATTCCCGGCTCACGCCACGCCGAATGGAGCGCGTACTCCGATTCGCATTCCGCTCCGCTGGAACGCACTTTTCAATGTACGATCGGCCGTACAGTCCGGCCGCTTTATCTGCCAGTTCGATGGACAACGGCCTATTGAAGAACTGCTCCTGCCAGCTCTGCGCGCACTTGCGGACAAGGCAAGGCGCAATGCGCGAGCGCAACCATCATGGCTTTACCCAACCTGAAAGACGTCGGCGATTTCATGGCGGTCGTGGAGGCCGGCGGCTTCCGGGGCGCAGCCGAGAAACGTCATTCAAGCGCTTCTTCGTTGAGCGATTCCATACGCCGGCTGGAATCGGAAGTCGGGATACGCCTGCTTAACCGAACCACTCGCAGCGTGACCCCGACCGAGGCGGGAGGCAGGCTGATCGAGAGGCTGAAGCCGGCATTCCTCGAAATCGAAGCCGCATTCAACGATCTCCAGGATGGCGCCCACGAGCCCAAGGGGACGCTGCGTCTGAATGTCCCCGTTCCGGTCGCCCGGCACATTCTCCCCGATATCGTCAGCGGATTCCTGGAGAAGTATCCGGGAATCCGCATGGATATCGTCATGGAGAACGAATTCAGCGACGTGATCGCGAGAGGGTTCGATGCGGGCGTCCGATATGAAGAACGCATCGCCAAGGACATGATCGCCGTCCCCATCGGTCCGCGGCGCCAGCGTTTCGTGGCTGCCGCATCGCCTGCCTATATCGAAAAGCATGGGGTTCCGAATCATCCCAGGAGCCTGCTGACCGACCATCGCCTTATCGGCAATCGGTTTCCGAGCGGCATCGTATGGCCCTGGGAATTTGAACGCGAAGGAAAGCGGTTCCGCATCGTCCCCGACGGGCCCCTGATCTCCAGCTCCATCGATCTCCAACTTGCCGGCGCAATATCGGGGGCGGGGATCATCTACACGTTCGAGGATTTCCTTAGCCCGCATCTGGCATCTGGACAGATCGTCCCGCTGCTGGAGGAGTGGTGGCAAGCGTTCGACGGTCCCTATCTTTATTACCACAGCCGCCGGCAAATGCCCGTACCGCTCAGGCGGTTCGTCGATTACATAAAAGACCTGCAACCGCTGGCGTAGCTGTCCTGGCGGGACGGCGGCGCCGCTTACGGCGAGCGGTGCCCTGCTTGACTGTCGGAACGCGCCGCCTCCGCGAACAGCCATTCCCGGAACGCCGCCAGTCTCGGCAGGCCGGCGCATTCGGGGCGGTAGACGACGTAGTACGCCACATCCAAGGCAAGACCGATGTCGGGAAAGAGCCGCACCAGGCGTCCGCTGGCCAGGTCGTCGCGGGCCATGACGCTGCGCGCCAGCGCGATGCCGTGTCCCTCGGCCGCAGCCTGCAGCACGGCCGCCGAATTGTTGATCCGCATGCCGCGCCGCAGCGCCGCCGTATGCGCGACGCCGGCTTTCTCCATCCACGTTTCCCACGTCGGGAAGCCCGCATGGCCGGCCATCGACAGGTCATGGATCAGGGTTGCGCGAGCCAGATCGCCCGGCTTGCGCGGGCGTCCGCGCTGGCGCAACAGCTCAGGCGAGCACACCGGGAAAACTTCCTCGTCCATGAGCTTGTCGGCCTTCAGGCCCGGCCAGCGCCCCATGCCGTAGCGCACGCCGATATCGATTCGATGCGCCACGAAGTCCACCGGCTTGTGGTTGGTGTCCAGGCGCACGTCGGTGTCCGGGCAAGCCGCCTGGAAGCGGTCGATGCGGGGCAGCAGCCACTTGGCGGCGAAGGCCGGACTGACCGTCACGGTGAGC
This sequence comes from Bordetella genomosp. 10, assembly GCF_002261225.1. Classification (NCBI taxonomy): domain Bacteria; kingdom Pseudomonadati; phylum Pseudomonadota; class Betaproteobacteria; order Burkholderiales; family Alcaligenaceae; genus Bordetella; species Bordetella genomosp. 10. The sequence goes on along the minus strand of NZ_NEVM01000005.1, from coordinate 1,897,291 downwards.
ACGCCGCTGGCCGATCCCTCCCGCAGCCGTTCCATTCCCAGCGTCAAGCGGTCGAAGCCGGCCCGGATGTCCGCCAGCGCGCGCTCGGCCGTCTCGGTCGGGACCAGCCGCGCTTTGCCGCTGTTGCTCCGCACGAACAGCGGTGTTCCCAGCGACTCTTCCAGCAGGCGCACGAGCTGGCCGACCGCCGCGGGCGTCACGTTCAGTTCGGCCGCCGCGCCGGAAAAACTCTGGTGGCGGGCGCTGGCTTCGAACGCCCGCAAGGCGTTCAGATGGATGGGCGACTTCATGCCGGTAAAGTTTTTCTTTCATTGCGGAGAACTTTATCTCATTTGCCGGAGCGTTCGAATGGAAGAAAAATTCACCCTGGCGAAAAGGCCTATGATGCCTGCCAACGCATGGCATCCGTCGACGCCGGCTTCCTCGCGGCGCGGAGCGTGTGTCCGTGAGCCGCTACGGGACCGAACGTGGCTTCCGGCCCGGCAAGAAGGCCTCTCAGGCATCGATAACTATGACAGACAACAATACGATCTCCATGACCGGCGCCGCGGGCGAACTGCCTGCAAGAATCCAAAGCGGAAATATTTGGCGCCTTGCCATTGCCCAGGCGCTGGCCGGCGCGAATTCCACGGTGGTGTACGCCACCGGCGCCATCATCGGCAGCAAGCTCGCGCCCACGGCCATGCTGGCCACCTTGCCCATTTCCATCTTCGTGGTGGGCATGGCGGCATGCACGCTGCCCGTGGGCGCGATCGCCCGGCGCCATGGCCGGCGCACCGCCTTCTTCGTGGGCACGGGCGCCGGCGTCCTGACGGGGCTGCTGGCCATGCTCGCGGTCATCCTGGGATCGTTCTGGCTGTTCTGCCTGGCGACCTTCTTCGGCGGCGGCTATGCCGCCGTCGTGCTGACCTTCCGTTTCGCCGCGGCCGACGGCGTGGCGCCGGCGCGGCGCGCGCGGGCGCTATCGCTGGTCATGGCCGGCGGCGTCGTCGCGGGGATCATCGGACCGCAGATCGTCACCTTGACGATGAATATGTGGACGCCGCACATGTTTGCCGCCACCTTCCTGGTGCAGGCCATCGTCGCCGTGCTGGCGGCCGGCATCCTGCTGGGCGTGCAATTGCCCCGGCCAACGGCGTCCGAAGTGGCCGGCGGGCGGCCGCTTTCGGCGATCGCGCTGCAACCCCGCTTCGTCGCCGCGGCCGTCAGCGGCGCCGTCGCCTACATGCTGATGAACTTCCTGATGACCGCCGCGCCGCTGGCCATGCATATCTGCGGCCATTCGCAGGTAGCGGCCAACCTCGGCCTGCAATGGCATGTCATCGCCATGTACGCGCCCAGTTTCTTCACCGGCAGCCTGATCGCGCGCTTCGGCGCGGGACGCATCGCGATCACCGGGCTGCTGCTGACCGGGCTGTCGGCCGCCGTGGGACTGGCCGGCATCGACGTCGCGCATTTCTGGGCGACGCTGATCCTGCTCGGCCTGGGTTGGAATTTCGGCTTTCTCGGCGCATCCGCGCTCGTGCTCGAATGCCACCGGCCGGAAGAGAAGACGCGGGTGCAATCGCTCAATGACTTCATCGTCTTCGGCCTGATGGCGATCGGCTCGTTCTCCTCCGGCGGATTGCTGTCCGCCTTCGGTTGGGACACGGTGCTCTGGGTCTCCTTCATTCCTCTCGTGCTGGCGATGGTGTCGCTGGCGTTCGCGCTGCGCAGGAAAACGGCGCCGCTTCCCGGGTAAGGCAGAAAGCGAAGAAAGCGGCGCTCCTGTCGGGTAAGGGCGACGCCGCTACATCACCACTGAAATCGTCACCGGAATCGCGGCCGAAATCACGGCCAAAACCGCCGCCAAAATTACGGTACCAAAACGTTTGACTTGGTACCGTACCGACAATACACTGGTTTCCAGAGGCAGGCTACAAGACCCACCCGGAGACACCATGACGCATCCCGCCCGCAGGCGGCACGACGGCCCCACGGTTGCCCAGCTCTACATTTCCGCTTTCAGGAGGGCGCCCGGCGCGGTCGCGATCCAGGCGCCGGAGGAAGCCATCACCTACGGCGAACTGGAAAAACGGGCCTGGCGTTGCGCCCGCGAATTCCTCGACATGGGCTTGAAGCGCCAGGACACGCTGGCTTTCCTGGTCGGCAACCGGGTGGAGGCGCTGGTCGCCCTCATCGCGGCGCAACTGGCGGGATTGCGGTGCATGTCGCTGCACCCCATGGCCTCGGAAGAAGACCACTGCTTCATCCTGGCGGACGCGGGCGCCGATGCGCTGGTGGTGGACACCGGCAGGTTCGCGGCGCGCGCCCGGGCCATCCACGAACGCGGCGCCGTGCCCAGGGTCGTGCAACTGGACGAGGTGGACGGGGAACCGGGCCTGCATGCGCGCGCCCGCCGCCACGACGACGCGCCGATGCCGCTGCCCGACGATCCCGGCGAAATCACGAAGCTGTCGTACACCGGCGGCACCACCGGCCGGTCCAAGGGCATCCTGCACGCGCATCGCACGACGGTCACCAGCGCGATCTCCATGCTGGCCGCCTACGACTGGCCCCGCGAGATCCGCTATCTCGCGGCGACGCCCATCTCGCACGCGGCGGGCGCCATCGTCCTTCCGGTCTTCATGAAGGGCGGAACGGTGTTCCTGATGGAGAAATACGAGGCGCGGGCTTTCCTGGAGATCGTGCGCGAACAGCGCATCACGCTTGCCTTCCTGGTGCCCACGCAGATCTACGGACTGCTGGACGAGCCGGATTTCAACCGCCAAGGCTGTGCGTCGCTGGGCCTGGTGCTCTATGGCGCGTCGCCCATCGCGCCGTCGCGGCTGGCCCAGGCGATCGAGCGCATCGGCCCGGTCTTCGGGCAACTGTACGGCCAGGCCGAGGCGCCCATGACGCTCACCTACCTGAGCCGGGCGGACCACGACCTGTCCCGGCCGGAACTGCTGGCTTCCTGCGGCCGCGTCATCCCCGGCAACCAGGTGGCCCTGCTGGACAAGGACCTGCGCGAAGTGCCGGTGGGCGAGGTGGGCGAGATCTGCGCGCGCGGTCCGCTGCTGATGGAAGGCTACCTGAACCGTCCGGAGGAGGACGAGAAGGTCTTCGCCGGCGGTTGGCTGCACACGGGCGACATGGCCCGCATGGACGCCCAGGGCTATCTGTACATCGTCGACCGCGCCAAGGACATGATCATCTCCGGCGGCTTCAACGTGTATCCCAGCGAGGTGGAGAACTGCCTGGCCCTGCATCCGCAAGTGGCCGTCTCCTCGGTCATCGGCACGCCCGACGAGAAGTGGGGCGAGCGCGTGACCGCGGTGGTGGTGCTCAAGGCAGGGGCGCGCTGCACGGAAGAAGAACTCATCCGCCACGTCGTGGAGCGCAAGGGCGTGGTCAATGCGCCGAAACGGGTCGTGTTCGAGCCCGAACTGCCGCTCACCGCGCTCGGAAAGATAGATAAGAAGGCGTTGAAGGCCCGTTACTGGACGGGAAACGACAGAAGCATCAACTGATAACCGATGCCCGCATCCGCGCACGATCGCGGCAAGGAGGAGACAATGAATATCAAGAGCCAAGTGGTCGGCGCATGCCTGGCCGTGCTCGGCGCCGCCGGCGCGCTGGGCGCGCACGCGGAGGAAGCCTATCCGTCGCGGCCCATCAAGCTGGTGGTCCCGTTCGGCCCGGGCGGCGTGACGGACCTGACGGGGCGCACCTTCGCCAAATTCATGGGCGAGAAACTGGGCGCCACCATCGTGGTGGAGAACCGGCCGGGCGCGGGAGCCACCATCGGCGCCAATCACGTGGCCAAGGCGGCGCCGGACGGTTACACCATCCTGCTCGGAACCAACGTGACGCACGCGATCTCGCCGCTGATCCTGCCTTCGGTGCCCTACGACCCGATACGGGATTTCGAGCCGGTGGGCATCTTCGGCACCAACGGCAACGTGCTGGTGGTGAACCCCGCCTTTCCGGCCAGGAACTTCAAGGAATTCATCGCGCAGATCAAGGCCAGGAAGGGCCATGTCAATTACGCCTCGGGCAGCGTGGGCAGTTCGGCCCACATGGCGGCGGAGCTGCTCAAGCAGGAGGTGCCGGGGCTGCAATACACGCACGTGCCCTATAGCGGCCCGTCCAGCGCCATGGCGGCGCTGATCGGCAACCAGGTGGACTTCATGTTCACCAACATCGGCGCCGCCGTCTCCCAGATCAAGGCCGGCACCGTGGTCCCCATCGCCGTCACCACGGACAAGCGCGTGGCCGAATTGCCGGACGTGCCGACCGTCGCCGAGTCCGGCGTGCCCGGGTTCGAGGTCGTGGGCTGGCTGGCCGCCTTCGTGCCCAAGGGCACGCCGCCCGACATCGTCAAGCGCCTGAACGCCGCGCTGGTGGCGTCCCAAAGCGAGCCCGCGCTGCGCAAGACACTGGACGCCGCCTCGCTGGTGCCGGTGCAGGCGGATCCGCAACAGACCGGGGCCTTCGTCCACGCGGAATACGAGAAGTGGAGCCGCGTGGTCCGCGAGGCGCACATCAAGCCGGTCGAGTGAGGAGAGGCGTCATGAGCCTGAAAGGCAAGGCCTATATCGCCGGCGCCTACGAGCATCCCACGCGGTTCGCGCCCGACAAGTCCGTGGCGCAGCTTCACGCCGAGTGCGCGCTGGGCGCGCTGCGGGACGCCGGGCTGGGATTGCGGGACGTGGACGGCTACTTCTGCGCGGGCGACGTGCCCGGCGGCGGCCCGCTGTCCATGGCCGAGTACCTGAACCTGGACCTGAAGTGGATGGACGGTTCGGAGCTGGGCGGATGTTCGTACATGGTGCTGCTGCGGCACGCCGCCATGGCCATCGCGCAGGGCAAGTGCTCGGTGGCGCTGATCACGCTGGCCGGCAAGCCCAGGAGCATGGGCGTGGCCACGGGCACGGCCCCGCGCGCGCTGGGTCCGGAACGTCCGGAGACGCCCTGGGACCTGCCTTACCGGCCCACCATCACCGGCGTGTACGGGATGCTGGCGCATCGCCACATGCACGAATACGGCACGACATCGGCCCAGATGGCGGCCGTGAAGGTGGCGGCCTCGCTGCACGCGCAGCACAACGAGCATGCCTTGTTGCGCAAGCCGGTCACCGTCGACGACGTGCTTGCCTCCCCGATGATCGCCAGTCCGCTGCATCGCCTGGATTGCTGCGTGATCACCGATGGCGGCGGGGCGCTGGTGGTGACCCGTCCGGAGATCGCGCGGACGCTGGGCCGTCCCCGGGTAAGGATCATCGGCACGGGCGAGACCATCAACACCAGCCGCGGCGGCTATCTGGACGCCACCGGCAGCGGCGCGGCGGTGACGGGGAAAATGGCGTTCGAGGAGGCGGGCGTCGGCGTCGGCGACATCAAGTACGCCTCCATCTACGACAACTTCACCATCATGGTCCTGATGCAACTGGAGGACCTGGGCTTTTGCGGCAAGGGCGAAGCCGGGCCCTTCGTCGCCGAGGGCAACCTGATCTCGGGGCAGGGCAGGCTGCCCTTCAACACGGACGGCGGCGGGCTGTGCAACAACCATCCCGCCAACCGCGGCGGCATGACCAAGCTCGTCGAAGCCGTGCGGCAGTTGCGCGGCGAGGCGCATCCCGCCGTGCAGGTCTCCGGCTGCGACCTTGCGCTGGCCACGGGGCCGGGGCTGGTGCAGGGGGTGAGCCATGCCCATTCCACCATCATTCTCGAACGCGAGTAGCGCCATGAGTCCAAGCGATTCACAACAGGCCGGCCATGCCGGCGACCCGTATGCCCTGGCCTATCCGGAGACGCGTCCGTTCTGGGAGGCCGCCGAGCGGGGCGAGCTGCTGGTCAAGGCCTGCCGCGCCTGCGGCAAGGCGCATTGGTACCCCCGGGTGGCCTGCCCGCTGTGCGGCAGCGGCGACACCGAGTGGAAGCCGGCCAGCGGCCGCGGCGCCCTGTATTCGTACAGCGTCGTCGAACGCGCCGATCCGCCTTATGTGCTGGCCTACGTGCGCCTGGAGGAGGGGCCCGTGATGATAAGCAACCTGGTCGACGCCGACCCGGCGGCGATACGGATCGGCATGCCGCTGCGCGCGCGGTTCGTCGCCGCGCCGCAGGGGCGCCGCATGCCTTTCTTCGCCCCGGATACGGCCGCGCCATGAGTCCGGCGCCGGCCGTCCGGCCCCGCGTCAGCGCTTCTTGAGCAGGCCGTTGAGCACGATCTCGTAGAACTCGTTGAAGGCCTCGCCCAGGCTCAGGCCGGTGTCTTCCAGGAACTGCGGATTGCGGAAGCGGAACGCGGCGCCGAGTATGGCCTCGGAGACCAGCCTGGGATTGTGCGCCACCATCAGGTCCTGGCGCACGCCTTCCTCGATCATGGATTCCAGGCCGCGCACGCGCGCCACCTGGTAGGCATCGAAGACCTTGCGGCCTTCCTCGGTGGCGTCCAGGTCGGTGAGCGCCGCCTTGCTCATGCCCGAGGGGCTGAGGACGGCTTTCATGTAGGCGGAGATGGCGGCGGCGGCATCGGGCGCGCCGCGCGCCGCCGCGTGTCCTTTCGCCATGTTGGCGTCGAAGCGCTGCCGGCACACCTGGAGAAACAAGGCCTCCTTGGAGGGGGCGAGCTCGTACAGGCGCCGCCTGGAGCATTTCAGGCGTTCCGCGATCTCGGCGATCGTCAGCGTCCGGATGCCTTCGGAAATCAGCAGATGCGTCAATTCTTGCAGGAATTCTTCCTGGGTCCGTCGTTTCGTCATATTGCGTGGCCCTTCGCCGTTCTCCCGTTGGCAGTCCAGGCCTGGGCTGCCTTGCCGATGCGCGCGGTGCTTTCGTCCGGCATTATCCCAGCAGCGGCTGCCGGGAACAGTAAATCATGATAGGCTGCGCCCGCCATTGCGGTTGCAGCGGCCGCGGGGGCCCCTCGGGATCCGGAGAGTTTCCCGCGCGCCGCCGATCGAAATTCGAACCTTGCCGGGACTTATCCATGACGGCCGTTGCCTGTCCGCCTTCGCGGCATCCTGCCCAAGTCGACCACAAGCTGCTCGGGCTCGCGGCGCTCGGCGGCGCGCTCGAGATCTACGATTTCATCGTCTTCGTTTTCTTCGCGTTGACGCTGGCCAAGGTCTTCTTTCCGCCGGAGATGCCCGAGTGGCGGCGGCTGTTGCAGAGCGTCGCCATCTTCGCGACCGGCTATCTCGCGCGCCCGCTGGGCGGCATCGCGATGGCGCATTTCGCCGACCGATACGGCCGCAAGCGGATTTTCAGCCTGACCATCCTGCTGATGGCCCTGCCTTGCCTGCTGATCGGGATCATGCCGACCTATGCGCGGGTCGGCTATCTCGCGCCGGTGCTGTTGCTGGCGCTGCGCCTGTGCCAGGGCATGGCGGTCGGCGGCGAAGTGCCGAGCGCCTGGGCGTTCGTCGCCGAGCACGCCCCGCCGGGACGGCGCGGCTATGCGCTGGGCTTCCTGCAGGCCGGCCTCACCGTCGGCTACCTGTTGGGCGCGCTCACGGCCACGGCGCTGGCGTCGATCTTCACGCCGGCGCAGATGGCCAGCTATGCCTGGCGCATTCCCTTCGTCTTCGGCGGCTTGTGCGGCGTCGCCGGGATCTGGATGCGGCGCCGGTTGACGGAGACGCCACGCTTTCTGGAACTGCAGGCGCGCGACGAGGCGGCCACGCGCTTCCCGCTGCGCGAAGTCCTGGGCGGCCAGCGTCGCGCCCTGATGCCCGCCGCGCTGCTCACCGCCGTACTGACTTCCGCCGTCGTGGTGCTGGTCGTCGTCACGCCGACACTGATGCAGACCACCTTCGGCCTGTCGCAGCGCGAGGCGTTCGGACTGAGCAGCATCGGCATCGTGTTTCTCAACATCGGCTGCGTGATCGCCGGCGTCGTGGTGGACCGGATCGGCGCCTGGAAGGGCGTGGCGCTATACAGCGTATTGCTGCCGGTCAGCACCGTCCTGCTCTACGCGACGCTGGTCTTCGGCGGCCACGATATCGCCGAGCTCGCGCTGGTCTATGCGATCGCGGGCCTGCTGTCGGGCATCGTCGGCGCGGTGCCCTCGGTGATGATTTCCCTGTTCTCGACCGACATCCTCGTGTCGGGCATCTCCTTTTCCTACAACGTCACCTATGCGATCTGGGCGAGCGTCTCCCCGCTCGCCCTCATCTTCGCCACGCAGTACACGCCATGGGCATGCGCCGCATTCAGCCTGCTCGCCGGGCTGCTGGGTTGCGCGGCCGCTGTCCGCCATGGGCGCAAGCAGTACTTCGGCGCCTGGCTACAGCTTCCAGCGCAAGGTGAGCATCGCCGTGCGTGACGCGCCCAGGAAGTTCTGGTTCCAGGTCGAACCCACGCTTTCGTAGTAGCTCTTGTTGAAGAGGTTGGCCACGTAGAGCGAGGCGTCCATGTGCTCGTTGATCTGGTAGCCCAGCTTGAGGTCCGCGGTCATGTAGCCGGGCTGGGTCAGGCGGCCCACGCCGTCGTCGTAGTAATAGCTGCTCGACACGTTCAGGCCGGTGCCGATGCTGTGCCGGTGCCAGTCGCCCGGCAGTTGGTAGTTGGCCCACAGCTTGAACGTATGCTTGGGCGCAATCTGCGTGAACTTCTGGGCGCCCAGGCCGCTGGATCCGCCGTCGTCGTCGCTCCCCACGCTGCGCACGTGGGTATAGGCGTAGCCGGCATACAGGTCCAATCCCGGATAGGCCTCGCCCGACACCGATGCCTCGACGCCGCGGCTGCGCGCCTTGCCCTGCGCGATGGAAATGCCGGAATAGGGATCCTCCCTGGGATCGGCGATGGCGCGGTTCTTCTGCGTCAACTGGAACAGGGCCAGGCTGGCGTTCAACTTGCCGTCCAGGTACGTGCCCTTGACGCCCACCTCGTATTGATCGCCCTCCAGCGGCTTGATGAGCTTGCCGTCCTTGTCGCGCGCCGATTGCGGCGAGAAGATGCTGGCGTAGCTGGCATAGGCCGTGTAGGTCCGGTCGATGTCGTACAGCAGGCCGCCGTAGGGCGTGACGCGGCCGTCCACGCTGTCGCGCGTCTCGGGCGTGCCGAACGGATTCTGGTCCGCGATGGGCCGCACGGAAGCGCGCCACCACATGGCATTGCCGCCGACGACCAGGGTCAGCGGATCGGCCAGCTTGAAGCGCACGTTGGCGTACGTGGTGTATTGCGTGGTGACGGTGCGCAGCGCGTAGCTCGTCAGCGGCGCGCCGTCGTACGCCGGAAGCTCGACGGGATCGTTGACGTCGACGTAGTTCGAGACAGTGCCGTAGGTGTTCTTTATATAGTTGTTCGACCGCAGGTAGTTCATGCCCACCGTAATGTGATGCTGGCGGCCGGCGAGATCGAAGGGGCCGTCCACGAAAAGATCGATGACGTCCTGGGTGTTGTTGCCGCTCGATCCGCCGCCCCAGGAAATCTTGCTCAGGCCGGTGGCGCGGTCCACGCCGCCGCAGCAGGCGTAGGAACTCTTCATGTAGGCGGTGTTGTACAGATGGGTGCCGCTCAGCTTGACGCGCCACGCGGAGTCGAACTTGTGCTCCAGGTCGAAGAAGGCGGAATTCGATTCGTAGCGCATGCCGTCGCCGCTGCTGCCGATATAGTCCCTGGAGGGATGCTGGATGAGGCGGTAGTCCGTATAGGCCGGATACCCCTCGGACATCGCCCGCATGGTCAGGCGCTGGTAGCTGGCGCCGATGTCCAGCTTGGTGGATGGCGTCAGGTCCGCCTCGACGATGCCGTACAGCAGTCCGGGGCGCTTGTAGGTCGAGTCCTGGTACAGGTCGGTGCTTTCGTAGGAGCCGACCACGCGCGCGCGCAGCGTCTTGTCGTCGTTCAGCGGCGTGGAGAGATCGGCCAGCCCGCGGTATTCGTGGTCCGTGCCGACCCGCACCTCGGCCGTCGCGGCCAGGTCGTCCAGCGGACGCTTGCGCACGAGGTTGACCGTGCCGCCCGGGCCGCCGAAACCGTTGTACAGGCCGGCGGGGCCGCGCAGGGTTTCCACCCGGTCGTACATCGCGAGGTCCGGCGCCAGCAGCCCGTTTTCGGTCATGTTCAGGCTGATCGGCAAGCCGTCGAGCTGCATCGTATCGACCGGAAATCCGCGCGAGAAAAGATCCGCGCGGCCGTCCCGATAGGGCGTGACGACGATGCCCGGCGTCTTGCGCAGGGCATCGTTCATGTCCATCAGGTTGCGCTCCTGGATCTGCGACTGCGTCACCACGCTGACCGACTGCGGGATCTCGCGCTGGGTCAGCGGCGTCTTGGAGCCGACCGTGGTGGGCGGATTCACGCGCTCGGCCACCGTATCGGACGTGCCGATCACCCGCACTTCAGGCAGCGTCGTAGCGCCGGCGTCGGCCGCCCCCGGCGCGGGCAGGGCGCGCAAGGTGTACTCGCCCGAAGCGTCCTGGACGGCCTGCAGGCCGGTGCCGGCGAGCAATCGGGCCAGGGCCTCGGACGCGGTGTAGCTGCCGTGCACGCCCGCGCTGCGGATGCCCGCGGTAAGCGCGGCATTGACGGAGACGGCGGCGCCCGATTGCCGGCCGAACCGGCTCAATGCCTGGTCCAGCGACCCCTGCGGGATATCGAAGTTCAGGTGGGTGGGCGCGCTTGCCGGCGCGGGTTGGGCCGAGGCGCTTGCCATCGGCTGGGCGGCGCCGGCGAGCGCGGCCCACAGCATGCCGCGCGCGAGAGGCGTCAGTACCGGGCGCGCGGATCGGCGCGGGCGGGATCCATGGCCGCCTTGCGGCGTGCGGGGGAGTAACGATGGTGAGCGATGAGCCCGGCTGGCGGCCATGGTGCGGATTCCTCAACGGATACGTGTTGTCTGGGGAATGCCCGCGGGAACGGCTGGATCGGAAGGGTTTCGTTCTTCGTCCCGGAGGCTTCTACCGGGAAGCCGCATGAAACGGAAAAAGCTGCCGCGTTATTTGTAAATAATTGTATTTTCGGCGGGGCGACCCTTGGCGGTCACGCCGGCGCCACGGTGACCCAATAGCGGGTGTAGCGATGCACCCGAACGGGCAGCCGCCGCTCCAGCGCATCGAGGATCCGGTCGGTCGCGTCGGGAACGTCCAGGGGCCACGCCCCGGTGATGCGCAAGTCGGCCACCTCGGGCGCACAGCGCAGGCGTCCGCGCCGGTAGCGGCCCAGTTCGGCGAGGAAGTCGTCCAGCCGCATGCCTTCGGCGACGAACATCGCGTCCGTCCAGGCCTGGCTGTCTTCGCGCAAGGGGAAGGGCGGCTCGACCGTGGAACCCGTGAACCGGACCTCCTGGCCCGCGAGAACGCGCACCGTCGCCGTCGCGGCGCTGGCGTCACCGGCCCGGACGTCGACCGCGCCTTCCGTGACGGCGAGCTGGGTATAGGGACGCCGGGCGTCGGCGTCGCGCCGCACGGTAAAGCGCGTTCCGACGGGGACCATCTCGCCGTCGGCCGTCGCCACGACGAAAGGCCGTCCCGCGGGATCCCTGGCGGTGGCGATCATGATCTCGCCGCCGCGCAGGATCACGCGGCGCTGGCGGGCATCGAAGCGCAGGTCCACGGCCGTGGCGGTGTTCATCCGCAGCGTCGTTCCGTCCGTGAGCACGATGCTGCGGCGCTCGCCCGTGCCCGTGCGCAGGTCCGACAGGGCAGCGGCCAGCTCGCCGCGCCATGGCACCTGTTCCTGGACGAGATAGACGCCGGCGCCGCCCAGGCCCAGCCATGCGAGATGCTTCAGCGCGCGGCGGCGCTTCGACAGCAGGGAGACCCGCGCCAGGGTCGCATGGGTCGTGGCGGACGCCACCCGCGCCGTGCTGTCCTGGAGATGGCTGCCCATGTTTTCCAGCCGCTCCCAGGCCAGCGCATGGTCGGGATGCCGCGCGCGCCATTGGTTGAACTCGGTCCGGTCTTGCTGCGTCGCGGTGCCGGACGCGAGACGGACATACCACTGCACCGCCTGCTCGACGACGCGTTCGGGAATGCGGTCAGCCATTCAGGTCAGCCATGCAGGTAGAGCGCCTTGTAGCACTGCGCGACGGCGCGGGTCATGGCCTTCTGCACGATGTTGACCGTGATGCCGAGCCGGCTGGCGATCTGTGGATAAGTCAGCCCGTCGATCTGGGAGAACAGGAAAATCTCGCGCACGCGGTCGGGCAGCCCGTCGAGCAGGGCGGCGATCTGCTCCAGCGTTTCCAGGATCAACGCCCGTTGCTCCGGCGAGGGAACGACCGCTTCCGGCTGCGCGGCCAGCGTATCGAGCCACGCATGCTCCAGCGCCTTGCGGCGCCAGTGGCTGACCACCAGCCCGTTGGCCACGGTGGCCAGGTAAGCGCGCGGTTCGCGGATGACGTCCTGGTCGCGGCTTCGCAGGACGCGCACGAACGTATCGTGCGCCAGGTCGGCCGCGTCGAATTGATTGCCCAGCTTGCGGCGCAACCATCCCTGCAACCAGCCGTGATGATCGGAATAGAGCGTCTCGACGCTGGGTAAATGTGCCTGGTCCGGCATGGCCTGAGCGGCGGCGCCCAGGGACGCCCTCTGATCTAAATAGGAATGAATCTTAATTATCTAGATAGTGGGGGCGTTTGGCAACAGGTTGTGGTTGAAGGGGGGATTCGAGGCATTCGGAGCTCGGGCACGGCCGAGCCAGCCAGGGTCGCCATCGACGCGCTTTTCGCTTTTTGGCTATCGCGAATGCAGATAGCCGGCATCTTCATAATTCGGTTCTCAGGATTCAGGATTGCGCGTAGCTTCCGGGTTATCTGGATTTCGGAAGATTGGTAGGTCATGACCTCGGCACTCGGCTATGCGGAACGCAATGCGTCGTATTGGAAGAAAAACCTCGCGGTTTGTGTTTTTGGTTCTTTCACGACGCTGGTCAGCTTGAGCATGCTGCTGCCTTTTCTTCCGTTGTATGTCCAGCAACTGGGCGCAAAGTCCGCGGACGACGTGGTCAAGTGGTCGGCAATCGCCTTCGATCGAATCGGCAGCAGGAAAGTCATCGTCGGATGCCTGGTGGCGACCTCACTGGTCCTGCTTCCGCAGGCCTTCGTCAAAGCGTGGTGGCAGCTTGCCTTGCTTCGAGGCGTCATGGGGGCGACGCTTGCCGGACTGCTGCCTTCGGTGGCGAAGCTGATCCGCCAGTCCGTCAATGAAGGCCATTCGGGATCGGCGCTCGGTTATCTTCAATCCGCGCAATTTTCGGGGCAGGTTGCGGGGCCCTTGCTGGGCGGGGCGATTGGCATCCATATGGGATTGCCTCACGTCTTCTTCGTGACCAGCGCGCTATTGCTGGCGTGCGCGGCGATGAACCACTGGTCGGAGCGCCGCCATCTGCTGCGATCGCGTTGAGGCTTGCGGTGTCGAGAGGCCATCGGCATGCGTGCCGCCGGCTTGCGCGCGCGCCTTGACCGCGCCTACGCCGCCTGCTCGCAACCCAGCTTCGCGGATAGCCGCGCCGACGCTTCCAGCAGTTGCTCTATCCCGTAGCGGATTCGCTCTTCGCTCATGCGTATCGCCGGCGCGGAGATGTTCAATGCCGCCACCGGTTTCCTGCCTTTCGCGTATACCGGCACCGACATGCTCACCAGGTGCTCGGACACTTCGCCGCGGCTGATGCAATAGCCGTTGCGGCGCGCCTCGTCGAGCCTGGCGCGCAATACCTCGCGCGGCACCGGCATATCGCTGGCCGCATAGAGGCGATCCAGCGTGCTCTCGATTTCGTCGGCGCTCTCGAAGGCCAGCAGGGCCTTGTTGGAGCCCAGGCCCAGGCGTCGGCGGCGACCTAGGACGATATGGACGCGAAGATCGCGGTTGGGCTCCCAGCTTCCTATGCAGACCGACTCGTCGCCTTCGCGGATGCGAAGCTGCGTGCTTTCCTGCACCGCTTCCCCCACGCGGGCGAGTTCCGCCGCGGCCAGGTTCGCCAGGTTGATCTGCGCGGTCGCCGCGCTGCCCACGAGCAGCGCCGCATGGCCCAGCCGAAAGCGCTGCTCCTCGGTCCGCTTCACGAGTCCGCATTCCTCCAGCGTGCGCAACAGGCGGTAGGCGCGCGCCTTCCCCAGGCCGTTCTTGCGGGCCAGCTCCGTCACGCCGAGATCGGGTTGGCCGCATACGGAAAAGAGCAGATCCATCGCGGTGCGCACGGATTCGATCGTGTAGCCGGAACGATTTGAAGACGAGGGGGGAAGGGACATAGGACGCTTTTGCCTGGAGGGACCGGCCGACCGGCCATTGCCGCGGATTATACCCGCCAGCCCATTTTTGTATCGATTACCGATACAGGGTATCTCCTAAGTTGCCAGTGTCGGCCTCGTAGCGCGACCATGAAGCCCTTCCCGCCTGCCGGTTCGACCTGGACAGGCGGCAGCCCACCCGCTCCGTTTCAATACCTAGAAGAGAAAAGCATGCGCTCACCCAGTCGCCGCCGCTTCCTGGCGAACACGACGGCGCTCGCCGCCGCCGGATCCTTCAGCCCATTGGTCTTTGCCCAGGAAAAGCCGCTGACCATCGGTATGGCAGGCCCGCCCACCACCCTCGATCCGCACCTGCAAAGCAACGCGCCGAATAATGCGGTGGCCATGCATATCTACGATGCGCTGGTGACCAATGACGCGAAATCCCAGTCCAAGCCGGGCCTGGCGTCCTCCTGGCGCCTGATCGACGACACGACCTGGGAGTTCACCCTCAACCCGAAAGCGGTCTTCTCCGACGGCACGCCATTCACCGGCGAGGACGCGATCGCCTCCATCAAGCGGGTCGGGGTCCTGACCAGCGTCGCTCCCTTCACGACCTACACGCGCTCCATCGCCGACATGTCGGTGCCCGAGCCGGGCAAGCTGATCATCAAGACGCACCAGCCGGACCCGCTCCTGCTCAATTCCCTGAGCCGCATCCGCATCATCAGCAAGCAGTACGCGCAGGCGCCCAGCGCCGACTTCAATTCCGGCAAGGCGGCCATCGGCACGGGCCCCTACCTGCTGAAGGAATACGTGCCGGAAAGCCGTGTCGTGCTGGTCCGCAATCCGCGCTACTGGGGGCCGGCGCCGCAGTTCGAGAACGTCGTGCTGCGCATCGTCACCGATCCCGGCGCGCGGCTGGCCGCGCTGCTCGGCGGCGATTGCGACCTCATCGAGACGGTGCCGTCCGAGGGGATCGCGCGGGTCCAGCAAAGCGGCAACAAGCACATCATTCGCGGCGTGTCCTCGCGCATGGTCTACATGGCCATGGACGAGGGGCGCGACGTCACCCCCTACGCTACGGACAAAAGCGGCAAGCCGCTGCCGCGCAACCCGTTCAAGGACGAACGCGTGCGCCTGGCCTTCGCCAAGGCCATCAACCGGGACCTCATCGTCAGCCGGGTCATGAGCGGCAACGCCGTGCTGGCCGACCAGTACGTGCAGCCCGGCACGTTCGGGGCGTCGACCCGGATCAAGCCGGTCGCGTACGACCCGAAGGGCGCCAAGGCCCTGCTGGCCCAGGCCGGGTATCCGGACGGCTTCAAGCTAACCATCCACAGCTCGAACAACCGCTACATCAACGACGCGGCGATCGCGCAGGCCGTGGCCCAGTTCCTGACGCGCATCGGCATCGAATCCACCGTCGACGTCATGCCCTGGTCGGTCTACGCCCCGCACCTGAGCAAGGGCGAATACAGCTTCATGCTGGGCTCCTGGGGCACCAACACGGGCGAGACCTCCAACCCGCTGCTGGCGACGGCCGTGTCCTTCGACGCCAAGGCGGGAACCGGCGCCAGCAACTATGGCCGCTATTCGAATCCGGAACTGGACAAGCTCGTGCTCGAAGCCAAGTCCACGATGGACGACAAGAAGCGCGAGGCCATGCTGGCGCAGGCCTGCGACATGGTGTTCGACCACAACGTCCTGCTGCCCCTGCACAACGAAGTGCTCGTGCTGGCCGCCCGCAAGGGCATCAACTACGAAACGCGTGTCGACCAATACACGCTGGCGATGGGCGTCACCAAGGCTTGAAGCCCAAGGCCTGACGTCCATCGTCCTCCGGCGGCGCCCGCGCGCCGCCCTCATTTCCATCGAGAGATTCCGCAATGTCCGACAAGGATCAAGACCAGAAGGCCGGCAAGTTCTACGGGCTCGGCAAGACGGCCATTTTCGCCAGCAAGAAAGACCCCCGCTTCTCCTATGTCATGTACGTCCCGCCTTGCGTCGGCGACGGGGAGAAGGTCGACCTGCTGGTCGCCATCCATGGCACGAGCCGCAGCTCCTTCCTGGATTTCCGCGACGGCTATGCCGAGTTCGGCCACTGGAACCGGGTCGCCATCCTGTGCCCGCTGTTTCCCATCGGCGTCCTGGGCGATGACGAACGCAGCGGCTACAAGTACCTGAAGGAAGGCGACATCCGCTACGACCAGCTCGTCCTGGACATGGTCGACGAGGTCGCCGCCAGGTACGGCCAGGACTGGGGCACCTTCGCGATGTTCGGCTTCTCCGGCGGCGGGCATTTCACGCACCGCTTCGCGATCCTGCATCCGCGCAAGCTCTGGGCGGCCTGCATCGGCGCGCCGGGCTCGGTCACCCTCCTCGATACCGGCAAGAAATGGTGGGTCGGCGTGGGCGACCTCCAGGCGCAGTTCGGCGTCGCCTTCGACAAGGAGGCGCTGGCCCGCGTGCCCGTGCAGATCGTCGTCGGCGAGGCCGACCTCGAAACCTGGGAAATCACCCACAAGCCCGGCGGCCGCTATTACATGGAAGGTGCCAACGACGCCGGACGCACCCGCCCGGAACGGGCCCGCGCCCTGTGCGAATCGTTCCGCGGCGCCGGCGTCGACGTCACGCTGGACGTCGTGCCCAACATGGCGCACGACCGCATGAAGGCCGTTCCGTACGTGCAGGAATTCCTGGCCAAGGTTCTGGCGTCGCGCCGCAAGGGGTAATCCATGAAGAACGGTGTCATCGTCGCGGCCCAGCCCGAAGCCGCCGAAGCGGGCGCGGAAGTCCTTGCCCGCGGCGGCAATGCGGTGGATGCGGCATTGGCCTGCGCATTCGTGCAAGGCGTCGTCGACCCGCAGATGGCGGGCATCGGCGGATTCGGCTCGATGCAGGTCTACATGCCGGGCAAGGGCATCCACGAGATCCTGGAGTTCTACGCCCGCGCGCCGCTCGCCTGCACGCCGGACATGTGGGTCGACAAGCTGGTCGGCCAGTCCAGCGACGGCTTCGGCTACATCCTGGAAGGGAACATCAGCGAAATCGGCTACCTGGCCGTCTGTACGCCGGGCAGCGTCAAGGGCTATGCGCATGCCCTGTCGCACTACGGCACCTTCGATTGGGCCGATCTCATCCAGCCGGCCATCGATTACGCCCGCAAGGGCTTCATGGTGCGCCCGCACGTGCATTGGTACTGGTCGCAGAACCAGAGCAAGGCCCATCTCGCCAACACGCGCGACAAGCTGGCCTTCAGCCAGACCGGGCGCGAGGTCTATTTCCGCGCCGACGGGTCGCTCAAGGAGATCGGCGACATCGTCGTGAACCGTGAAATGGCGAACACGCTGGAGCGCCTGGCCCGCCTGGGGCCGGACGATTTCTACCATGGCGAACTGGCCGCGCAGATCGCCGACGATTTCGCCGCGAACGGCGGCCTCATCGGCCGCAAGGACCTCGCCGAGTACGCGCTGAGCGTGACCCAGCCGCTATGGGGCGAGTACCGCGGCCATCGCATTTCGACCAGCCCGCCTCCCGGCAGCGGCATCTCGATGCTGCAACTGCTGCACATCATGGAGAACTTCGACGTCGGCGCCATGGAGCACGGCTCCTACGACCACGTGCGCACGCTGGCCGAGGCGATCAAGCTGATGACCGTGGACAAGGACCTCTACATGGGCGACCCCCTGTACGTCGACGTGCCGGTGGAGAAGTTGCTGTCCAGGTCCTATTGCGAGGAACTGGCGCGCGGCATCGCCGACGGCAAGCGGGCCAAGGTGACCCGCCTGGACGTATCGCAGCGCGAGACCACCCACATCTCCGTCGTCGACAAGCAGGGCAACGCCGTCGCCATGACGCACACCCTGGGCAGCCCGTCCGGCGCCATCACCCGCGGCCTGGGGTTCATGTACAACGGGACCATGGCGCGTTTCGACCCGCGTCCGGGCCGGGCGTCGTCGATCGCGCCGGGCAAGCGCCGGGCCAGTTCGGCGGCCCCCACCATCGTCTTCAAGGACGACCGTCCGTTCGTCGTCCTGGGGGCTCCCGGCGGGACCTACATCGCGCCCTCGGTGGCGCAGGGCCTGATGAATGTCCTGGACTTCGACATGTCCATGATCGAGGCCGTCAGCGCGCCCCGCATCACGGCCGTCTCCAACGCGATCGAAGTGAGCAACCGCGTCCGGCGCAGCGTCACGGACCGCCTGCAGGCCGAGGGCTACGAGGTCAAGCGCTCGCCGACCAGCTATCCCTACGCCGCGCTCCACGGCATCCGCATCGACGGCGACGCCTGCAAGGGCGCCGCGGATCCCCAGCGCGACGGCTGCGCCTACTCGGTGACTTGAGCCTATCCCTATGATCGTCTGGATATTTCGCAGGTTGTGGCAGGCCTGTCTGGTCATGCTCGCCATGAGCGTGATCGTCTTCATCGCCACCAACGTGCTGGGCAATCCGGTGGACATCCTGATTTCGCCGGACTCCACGCAACAGGACCGCGCGCGCATCATCGCCCAGCTAGGTCTGGATCTGCCGCTATGGCGGCAGTACTTCGCCTTCCTGGGATCGGCGCTGCACGGCAACCTGGGCACCAGCTTCGTCTATAGCCAACCCGCCATACACCTGATCTTCGAGCGCATGCCGGCCACCCTGGAGCTGGCGATCTGCGCCGTCCTGCTGTCCGTCGTGATCGGCATCCCCCTGGGCCTGTTCGCCGGCCTGGCGCCGGAATCGCCGCTGGCCAAGGGCACGATGGCGTTCAGCATCCTGGGCTTCTCGCTGCCCACGTTCTGGGTCGGCATCATGTTCATCCTGGTGTTCTCGGTCGAGCTCGGCTGGCTTCCCACCGGCGGGCGCGGGGAAACGGCGGCCCTGTTCGGCATCCAGTGGTCCTTCCTGACGGCGGACGGCCTGCGCCACCTGATACTGCCCGCGTTGAACCTGTCGCTCTTCAATATCTCGCTGGTGCTGCGCCTGACGCGCGCCGGCGTGGCCGAAGTGCTGCCGCAGGAATACATCAAGTTCGCGCGGGCCAAGGGCCTCTCCGAAACGCGGGTCATCTTCGTTCACGTGCTGAAGAACCTGATGATTCCCGTGGTGACGGTGGTGGGCATGGAGTTCGGCTCGGTGATCGCGTTCTCCGTCGTCACCGAAAGCATCTACTCGTGGCCCGGCATGGGCAAGCTGATCATCGACAGCATCAATTCGCTGGACCGCCCGGTGATCGTGGCCTACCTGATGGTGATCGTGATGGTCTTCGTCACGACCAATCTCGTCGTCGATTTTCTCTATACCGTGCTGGATCCCCGCATCCGGCTCAATGAAGGGGAGCAGTAATGGAAGCGCCCTCGCTCAATGCGCCGGCGGCCGAGCCGCCGGACACGGACGCCATGCGGCGCCTCGCCGTGTTCGCGGCGTTCGCCCGGTCGCGCCTGGCGGTCCTCGCGCTGGCGGTTTTCATCCTGCTGGCCCTGGTCGCCATCCTGGCGCCCTGGATCTCTCCCCAGAATCCCTACGACCTGGGCCAGATTTCCATCATGGACGCGCGCCTGCCGCCCGGCGCCGAGAGCATGGACGGCGGCCGCTACTGGCTGGGCACGGACGACCAGGGCCGCGACATGCTGTCCGGCATGTTCTATGGCCTGCGCATTTCCCTGGGCGTGGGCATCGTCTCGGCCCTGCTGGCCGCGCTGGCGGGAACGTCCATCGGCATCCTGGCCGCCTACGCGCGCGGCCGGCTGGAAACCCTGCTGATGCGCCTGGTCGACCTGCAGCTTTCCTTTCCCGCCATCCTGGTGGCGCTGATGATCCTGGCCCTGCTGGGCAAGAGCGTCATGAACGTGGTGCTGGCCCTGGTCATCGTCGAATGGGCCACCTATGCCCGCGCCGCCCGCAGCGCGGCGCTGGTGGAGCGAGGCAAGGAATACGTCGAGGCGGCGCAGGGCCTGGTGCTGTCGCGCTGGCGCATTGTCTTCCGCCACCTGCTGCCGAACTGCCTGCCGCCCATCATCGTCATCATGACCATCCAGATCGCCAGGGCGATCGCGCTGGAGGCCACGCTGTCCTTCCTGGGACTGGGCGTGCCGGTCACCGAGCCCAGCCTGGGGCTGCTGATCGCCAACGGGTACCAGTACATGCTGTCCGGCATGTACTGGATCAGCTTCTATCCCGGCATGGTGCTGCTGGTCGCCATCGTGTCCATCAACCTGGTCGGGGATCGCCTGCGCGATGTCCTGAACCCGCGCAGGAGGCCCGCATGACGCCGACGGCAAGCCTGATGGAAAACCGCCCGCGGGCGGTGGAGGCGCCCAGGCCCATCCTGCGCATCGCCGGCCTGCGCACCGAATTCGGCAGCCCCGAGCGGCCCGTTCGCGCCGTCGACGACGTGAGCCTGGACATCCGCCCCGGCGAGATCGTCGGTTTGGTGGGAGAGAGCGGCTCAGGGAAGTCGGTGACGGGCTTTTCCGTCATGGGCTTGCTCGACGGCGGCCGCGTCGCCGGCGGACAGATACTCTTCGACGGCGAGGACATCGCGCACGCTTCGGCGCAGCGCCTGCGCACCTTGCGCGGCAAGCGGATCGCCATGATCTTCCAGGATCCGATGATGACGCTGAATCCGGTCCTGCGCATCGACACGCAGATGATCGAGGCGATCACCGCGCACGAGAAGGTCTCCGTCTCCGTGGCGCGGCAGCGCGCTTGCGACGCCTTGGCAAAGGTGGGCATCCCCAGTCCCCAGGAGCGCCTGCGCGCCTACCCGCACCAGTTTTCGGGCGGCATGCGCCAGCGGGTGGCCATTGCCATCGCCTTGCTGCACAACCCTGACCTGATCATCGCCGACGAGCCGACCACGGCGCTGGACGTGACGATCCAGGCGCAGATCCTGTCCCAGGTGCAGAAGCTGGCGCGGGAACACAATACCGCCTGGTTGTGGATCACGCACGACCTGGCCATCGTCTCCCGTCTCGCCCACCGCCTCGGCGTGATGTACGCCGGCCGCATCGTCGAAAGCGGCACAGTCAGGCAGGTGCTCGGTGCGCCGCGCCATCCCTACACCATGGGCCTGCTGGACTCCGTTCCCGACCGCAACCAGCGGGGCCGGCCGCTGAAGCAGATCCAGGGCGCGCCGCCCATCGCCGGCCGCTTTCCGTCCGGCTGTCCCTTTCATCCCCGCTGCCCGGCCGCCTCGCCCGAGTGCGCGGCCAGCGCGCCCCAGACCACGGGCCTGCAAGGACACGAATACCGATGCTTTCATCCCCTCGGAACTCCTCAGCCATGACGAACGAAGTCCGTACGCCCATGGTCGAAGTCGATGCCGTCTCGCGCCGCTTCGGCCGGCGCCAGGACTGGATCGAGCGCGCGGCGACGCGCCTGGGCCTGGCCAAGCGGCCCCCCGTCGTGCGCGCCGTCGACAACGTCAGCATCACGGTTCATAAAGGGGAGGTCGTCGGCCTGGTGGGCGAGTCCGGCTGCGGCAAGTCGACGCTGGGGCGGATGGTGGCCGGCCTGCTGGCGCCGTCCTCCGGCGAGGTCCGCATCGATGGGCAGGCCCTGGACATGAAGAGCGCGGCGCGCGCCCATAACCGGCGCGCGCATCTGCGCACCCAGATGATCTTCCAGAATTCCTTCGCCTCGCTGAACCCCAGGCTGACGGTGGGGGAGATCATCATGGAAGCGCCCCTGGCGCACAAACTGGTGCAAGGCAATCCCGCGGACTACCTGGCGTTGCAGATGGAGCGGGCGGGGTTGAACCCGGCCTACCGCGACCGCCTGCCGCACCAATTCTCCGGCGGGCAGCGTCAGCGCATCGGCATCGCCCGGGCATTGGCCGTGCAGCCGGAACTCCTGGTCTGCGACGAGTCCGTGGCCGCGCTGGACGTCTCGATCCAGGCGCAGATCCTCAACCTGTTCATGTCGCTGCGCGACGAGTTGGGCCTGACCTACCTGTTCATCAGCCACGACCTCGGCGTGGTCAAGCACATTTCCGATCGCGTGGTCATCATGTACCTGGGCCGCGTGGTCGAGGAAGCGCCGACGGAAGCCATCTTCACGCGTCCGAGCCATCCGTACACGCAGGCCCTGCTGGCGGAGGTGCCTCGCATCGATATCGAGCAGCGCGAGTTCAGCACCATCCAGGGCGAGCTGCCCAGCCCCCTGGCGCCGCCCAGCGGCTGTCATTTTCACCCGCGCTGTCCTCACGCGATGGACCGGTGCCGCACGGAGGCGCCCGAAATCCGCATGGTGGGACCCGGCCACCGCGCGGCCTGCCATCTGCTGCAGCCGCGATAACAGAGAGACGGACAACCTACGCTGGAATTCCCGCTCATGCAATCGACCTATTCCGATGGATTGAATCGCGCCGCCCCGGCGACGCGCGGCATCGACGCCTCCGCCATCCAGGCCTTTCTCGACGGCCTGGAGCGCGAGGAACTGGAACTCCACAGCTTCATGTTCTGGAAGGACGGCGCCGTGATCGCCGAAGGCTGGTGGGCGCCGTATGCGCCCGAACTGCGTCACATGCTGCATTCTTCCGTCAAGAGCTTCGTGGGAACCGGCATCGGCCTGGCCGTCGACCGCGGCCTGCTTGCGCTGGACGCGAAGGTCGTGGACTTCTTTCCGGAACATGTGCCGCCCGATGCGCCGGCCTCGCTGCACCGGATGACGGTGCGCCATCTGCTCACCATGACCAGCGGCCACGGCTCCGGCATCTCGGGCGGCGAATGGCGCCGGCTCACCACGAGCTGGATCGCGGCCTTTTTCAAGGAGCCCATGGTCTACGAGCCCGGCGAACGCTTCGTGTATTGCAGCGGCTGCTCCTACATGCTCGCCGCCATCCTCCAGAAAGTCACCGGCGAACGGGTTCGCGACTGGATGGCGCCGAGGTTCTTCGAGCCGCTGGGCATCGAGGACCTCGCCTGGGATGTCGGCCCGGACGGTGTCAATACGGGCGGCAACGGCATCCGCGCCAAGACCTCGGATCTGCTGAAGCTGGCGCTGGTCCATATGCAGGGCGGCCAATGGCAGGGACGACAGTTGTTGAGCCCGGCGTGGACCGCCGCGGCGACGGGCGCGCAGATCGAGGACATCGTGATCGGCCACTTCGATGGCAAGCGCTACGCGGACCCCGGCGCGCCCGGCGCGGAGAAGCGCGAAGGGTATGGTTTCCAATGGTGGCGCGGGCCGGACAACACGTTCACGGCCAGCGGCCTGTTCGGCCAGCATGCCATCGCCTTCCCCGATCACAACGCGGTCATCGCCTTTACCGGCGGCATCGCGCCGCGCGAGAAGCGGGTGCATCGCCTGATATGGGAAAACATCGTTGCCGACATGCAGCGCAGGCGCACGCCCGACGCCAAACCGGCGGACGCCGATGCGCGGCTGGCGCGGCGTCTCGCGGCGCTGTCCATGCCTATCGAGCATGGGGAGACGATTCCCGCGTCGCGCGCGGACTTCCACGCGGTCTACGCCATCGCGCCCAACGACGATAACGTTGCCCGCATCGCCCTGGCATGCAGGGGCGACGACTGCACGTTCACGCTGACGGACGATCGCGGCGCGCACGAGATCGCCGCCTCGTTCTCGTCATGGCGGGCCGGGCAGACCTCCATGACCGGCTGGCGGATCCATCATTCCTACCAGCCCGACCAGGCGCGCGTGCTGGCGCGCGCCTTCTGGCGCGACGAGCATACGCTGGTCATGGACTGGATCTTCGTGGAAACCGCCTTCCGCGACCATGTGGTGTGCCGCTTCGACGGGGACGAAATCCGGTTCGACCGGCGCGTGAACACCAACTCCACGCGCAAGGAAATGGATACGCTCAGCGGCAGGCGGGTTTCCTGACGCCCGCGCGGCGCCTGCGCCGCGACGGATGGGCGGTCATCGAAGTTCGTCCTGCGCCCGGGTGAACCACTGGCACACGGCCTTCCAGTGCGGATCGCCGTAGAGGCCGCGGAACCGCACGGTTTCCTGCGCGCGCTCGTCGCGCAAGACGGCGAGGCGTTGCGTGACGAACGACAAGGTCAACGGAATCCGGCATTCGACGGTAATGCAATGACGCCATTGCGCGTAGGTTTCTGGAATGACGGGGGCGTTCATCGGTAACCCTTCCTGGAAGAGGGCGGCGCTTCGCTCGACGTGGGGCGGTCATGCGGATCATGTTGGTTATGTTATAACATATCAAATAAATCCTCCCCGAACAGCACTCCCTTGAGAGTCCGAGACGACATGAACGCTGCCTGTTGAATCCACCGTTTGCTCGCAAGGAACCCCCATGAAAGTTCTCTCGTCTTTGAAGGACGCCAAGACGCGCCACCGTGATTGCCAGGTCGTGCGCCGGCGCGGCCGGATCTACGTCATCTGCAAATCGAACCCGCGCTTCAAGGCCCGCCAGGGGGGCGCCAAGAGCAGGAAGTCGTAATGCATCGGCTGGATGTGGCTGTCGTGGGCGCCGGCGCCGCCGGTATCGGCATGGCCTTGGCTTTGCAGAAGATTCCCGGGCTGCGCTTCGGCGTGCTGGAGGCCGGCCGCGTGGGCGAGTCGTTCCGGCGCTGGCCGGCGCAGACGCGCTTCATCACGCCGTCCTTTCACAGCAACCCCTTCGGGCTGGCCGACCTGAACGCCGTCAACGAACCCAGTTCGCCGGCGATCTTCACGGGGGCGGAGCATCCGTCTGGACAGCAGTATGCCGACTACCTGGGCTTCATCGCCAAGGGGCATGAGCTCCCCGTCGCTTGCGACTGCAAGGTCGAAGCGGTGGCGGCGGTGCCGGGCGGCGGCTTCATCCTGGAGACGGCGAAGGGCAAGCTGCACGCGGGCTTCCTGATCTGGGCCGCCGGCGAATTCCAGTACCCCGACCTGGCGCCGTTTCCGGGCGCGCAATGGTGCCCGCACTACGCCCAGGTCGAGGATTGGCAGGCGTTCAAGGCGCGCCGCTATACGGTGATCGGGGGATACGAAAGCGGCGTGGACGCCGCCGTCAACCTGGTCCGTTTGCGGCGCAAGGTGCGGCTGCTCGCGCGCAAGTCCACCTGGGATCCCGCGGGCCCGCACGATCCGAGCCTGTCGCTCTCGCCCTACAGTCGCCAGCGCCTGTACGAAGCGGTCGACACGGGCCGGCTGGAGATCGTATTCGGCGTGGACGTGATCGCCGTCACGCAGAACGAAGCGGGCGGCTACCGCATCCATGCGGGCGACGGCCGTTACTGGGACGAGAAGCAGGCGCCCATCCTCGGCACGGGATTTCAAAAGGGCGGCGGCGCGCGGCAGATCGCCGAACTCTGGGCCTGGGACGACGACGGCCGCATCGTCCTGTCCGAGGCCGACGAATCGACCATCACGCCGGGCCTGTTCCTGGTCGGCCCGCAGGTGCGGCACGACCGCCGCATCTATTGCTTCATCTATAAGTTTCGCCAGCGTTTTGCCCTGATCGCCGAGGGCATCGCGCTATGCCTGGACCGGGACACGAGCGCCCTCAAGGCCGGCGCCGGCGCCTGGGGACCGTTCGGCAATAGCGAGTGCTGCGAGGGCTGCGAATGCTGACCGCCTTCCGGAACGCCGTTCACGCATCGTGGATCTCGCTGTTGCTGATGGGCAGCATCCTGGCCGGCGCGGGCGTCGGCCACCAGTGGCCCGCAGTTGGCGAGGCATTGGGCGGCCAGGTCGACCGCACCTTGCTGACGCTGGTCGGCCTGCTCTTTTTCGGCGTGCGTTTCGAGGCCGTCGCGCGACTCCGGGGCGGACTGCGCGCGATCGGACTGATCCTGCTCGCCAACTACCTGTTCGTGCCCGCCATCGGCTATGCCATCGCCTCGGTCCTGCTGGCGGGGCAGCCGCTGTTCATGATAGGCCTCATGATCTATTTCATGTCGCCGTGCACCGACTGGTTCCTGGGTTTCACGCGGCTCGCGCGCGGCAACGTCGCGCTGGGCACGGCGCTGATTCCCGTCAACATGGTGGCGCAGTTGCTGCTATACCCCGTCTACTTGCATCTCTTCACGCGCAGCCCGGTCGAGGTCGAAGCGGGCATCATCGGCGAGACGGTGCTGCACTGGTTCTTCGCGCCGCTCGCCATCGCCGTCCTGGCCCATTATGGCCTGCGCCGGCTGCTGGGCGAGACGCGCTTCGCCCGCCTGCTGCACCGCGCCGATCAGGCCACGCCGTGGGCGATCGCGCTGCTGGTGACGGAAATCTTCGCCGCCAACATCGGCGTCATCGTGGAACACCGCGCCGTCTTCGCCTGGGTGCTGCTGGGCGTATTCCTGTTCTTCGTGGCCACCTTCCTGCTGGGCGAAGGCATCAGCCGCCTGGGACGGCTGGATTATCCCGAGCACGCGCTGCTCACCATGAACATCGCGGCCCGCAACGCGCCGCTGATGCTGGCGGTGACGATGGCGGCCCTGCCCGGGCAGCCGCTCGTCTATGCCGCCCTGGTCATCGGCATGCTGGTGGAGTTCCCGCATCTCACGGTGTTGCAGCGGGTGTTGCTCGGGCAGCGGCGGCGCGGGGCGTCGGCCTCGCATTCGTCCGCCGGGCATACACGAGGCGCCATCCGCATTCCCTAGCCTCGCAAACGCCGGGTGGAAAAGGGTAGCTTATCCGCACGCGCGGAGCGGATCCTCACCCCTGCGCGACGTCGACCCATTGGGCGTTCACCAATACGGCCATGCGTTCCGGGGTGATGCGAACCGCGGCATGTTGCGCGCCGCCGGCCGGGAATACCTCGGTGAACGCCTTCAGCGACACATCGCAGAACACGCTCAGGGGACGGGCGAGTCCGAACGGGCAAACGCCGCCGACCGGGTGGCCCGTGATGTCTTCGACTTCGGACGCTTCCAGCATCCGGGCCTTGGTGCCGAACTGCTGCTTGTACTTCCGGTTATCGATGCGAGCGTCGCCGCGCATCACCAGGACGATGATGTCGTCGCCGGTCCGCAGCGACAGGGTCTTGGCGATCTGCCCGTCGGCCACGCCGAGGGCCTGGGCGGCCAGCGCGACCGTCGCCAGGCTGGCATCCATTTCGGTGACTTCGATATCGGGGGCGTGTTCGGCAAGAAATGCCTGGACTGACTGCAAACTCATTGTGGCCTCGGTGAAACTGGCTGTGGGAGATAGTCGGGATCTGGGTGGGAGGGAAAAGGCGCCGCGGGCTTCGCGTCGGGGTGCCCCTTGTTCAGGCGAGTCTGGCCGCATCGAATGCCGCATCCTTGACTTGCTGCGCTTGCAGATAGGCATCGCGCGAAGGCAGCAAGTGCACCGCGCACAGTTCCTGTAGCCGGGCGCTATTGCCCGCGCGCAAGGCTTCGATCATCTGCCGGTGCTCCGTCTGGGCCAGGGCGCGGTGCTCGTGCGAGATCAGCCCCCTGAAGCGGATCGCATAGGTCTGCCGCGCATATTCCTCGATGGCGCGCACCAGCGTCTGGTTGCCGGACAGGGAAAACAGCGCCCGGTGAAACGCCATGTTGATGCGGAATACCTGCAACGCATCGCCCGAGGCCACGGCCGCGTCGTGGTCATGCTGGATGGCTTCCACGGCGGCCAGGGCCGCCTCTTCCACGGGAAACGCGATCTGCCGCACCGCCTCCACCTCGAGCAGGCTGCGCAAGCCGTACAGCTCCAGCACTTCGCGCGTGCTGAAGCTGCGCACGCAGGCGCCCACGTTGCGCCGCCGCTCGACCAGGCCGATGTGTTCCAACGTAGCCAGCGCCTCGCGCACGACGTGGCGCTTGGCGTCCCATCGGGCCATCAATTCATCTTCCACGAGCCGCTCGCGCGGGTGCAATCGCCCGAAAACAATGTCTTCTTCCATCTGGGAGGCAATCGTGTGCGCGGCGGAGGGCGGGGAGTCAGGCAAATCGGCCATCGGGAAAGGTGAAAAGCGTTAGCGGTCTGGCGCCTAGACCAGGGACGCCGATGCGTCCATGGGGAGTTTACCTGATGATGATTGATTAAATTATTAATATTCTAATTAATGAAAATATCAAAACCTACAAAGCACCGAGGAGACAAATGAGAAAACTTCTTTCGTGGACCACGCTGGGCCTCGCCGTCATTGCCGCGGCGCCCGCCGTGGCCGGGGACTTTCCGCAGCGGCCCGTCACCATCCTGGTGGGCTTCCCGCCCGGCACCTCCACCGACAACGTGGCGCGCATCATAGGCGAGGACCTCAGCAAGAAATGGGGGCAAGCCGTGATCGTCGACAACAAGCCCGGCGTGGGCGGCAGCATGGCCGTCTCCCTGCTCAAGCGCGCCAAGCCCGACGGCTACACGCTGGCGCTGTCGGCAACCGCCCCGCTGAACATCAACCCCCAGTTCAACAAGCAGATCAATTACGACCCGCTCAAGGATTTCGCCTACATCACCCAGACGACCTGGCTGCCTTATATGCTGGTGACCAGCGGCAAGAGCCCTATCACGTCGCTCGACCAACTGAAGAAGGCCGCGCTCGCCCACCCGGACGACCTGACCTATAGCTCCATCGGCATCGGCACGACCAGCCATCTGCTGATGGAAATCCTTCAGGAAAGAACCGGCATCAAGTTGCGCCATATTCCCTACCAGGGCAGCTCCCAGTCCCAGACCGACGTGATCGCGGGCAACGTCGACATGACCTTCGATACGGTGGTTTCGACCATGCCCCATGTCAAGGACGGCAAGCTCCACGCCATCGCGGTCAGCACCGCCCAGCCCACGCCGCTGGCTCCCAACGTGCCTAGCCTGCAGCAGCTAGGCGTGCCCAACTTCGACGTGGGCGCCTGGCTCGGTTTCGTGGCGCCGGCCGGCACGCCGGATGCCGTGGTGCACAAGCTGCATGACGACATCGTCGCCACGCTGCAGAAACCCGAAGTCCGGAAACGCCTGACGGACCTGGGCTCCGAAGTGGTGACCAGTGCTTCTCCGCAGGCATTCAAGCGGTTCGTCGCCGACAACTACAAGATGTGGGGCGACGTCCTGAAAAAAGGAGGCATCCACCAATGACACAATCCCGCTACAGCGCCACCGAATGGCAGGCCCGCGTCGACCTGGCCGCCTGCTACCGCCTGATGCCGCTTTTCGGCATGAGCGACCTGGTCTACAACCACATCACCTCGCGCATTCCCGGCACCGACGACGAGATCCTGATCAATCCCTATGGCTGGATGTACGAGGAAATCACGGCGTCCAGCCTGTTGAAGATCAATCTGCAAGGCGATGTGCTGGACCAGGGCTGCACCGACGCGGTCGTCAACCAGGCGGGATACGTGATCCACAGCGCCGTGCATGCGCACCGGCATGACGTGGGCTGCGTCATCCACACCCATACGCGCGCCGGCATGGCGGTGTCGTGCATGAAGGAAGGCCTGCTGCCCATCACCCAGACGGCCATGCGTTTCGCCGATATCGCTTATCACGACTACGAAAGCGTGGCCATCGACATGGACGAGCAGCAGCGGCTGGTGCGGGACCTGGGCCGTTCCACCAGCATGATCCTGCGCAACCACGGCTTGCTGGTGGCCTGCCCGTCCGTGGCCGAAGCCTTCAATGCCATGTACTGGCTGGAAATGGCCTGCCGCGCCCAGGTCGACGTCATGACCTCGGGGGCCGAGATCCTGCATCCCGGCCAGGCCATCGTGGACAAGACGTTCCGCTTGTACCAGCCCGACGTGCGCCGTCCCTTTGGCCTGATGGAGTGGCCCGCCATGCTCCGCTACCTGGACCGCCGCGATCCCAGCTACAAGAACTGATGTTGCGTCCGCGCCATCGCAAGGCGCGGAGGCCGAATGGGGGCGGCGCTTCCCTCTCGGGGAACGCCCCCATGACAAATGCTGATAGCGGCATGCGTAATTTCTATTTTTAAAAAATAGCCATATCAGTTTTGATATTGCCCAGCGCCCATTGGACGCTGGGCAATATGTCGTTGCAGCGCCGCAGAGCGCCGATGCGTGCAACCGTGTGGCCTCCGCAATAACGGAAGCCGAGAGCGGCCGATAAGCCGCCATCTGAACAACAACGAAAACGGAGACATGATCATGGCTGCAAAGGTGACAGGGCAGGCCGCGCCACAGGCCCGGCAGGGTTGGCGGTTCACTTCGTGGTACCGGGAGATGCCGCTTTCGGGAAAACGCGCGTTCCACGCGTCGTTTGGCGGCTGGGCAATCGACGCCTTCGACTTCATGGTGTTCAGCTTCGTCATTACCTCGCTGGTGACGCTTTGGGGCATAGACCGGGGCCAGGCCGGCTTATTGGGCACCGTGACGCTGCTGTTTTCCTCCGTCGGCGGCTGGATCGCGGG
Source organism: Bordetella genomosp. 10 (assembly GCF_002261225.1). NCBI lineage: Bacteria > Pseudomonadati > Pseudomonadota > Betaproteobacteria > Burkholderiales > Alcaligenaceae > Bordetella > Bordetella genomosp. 10. The sequence goes on along the minus strand of NZ_NEVM01000005.1, from coordinate 1,866,869 downwards.
AATATTGGCGGATCGCTACGGCAGGGTGAAGATCCTGCAAGCCACCATCATCTGGTTTTCCCTGTGCACGATGGCGATCGGTTTCGCGCAGAACTTCGAGCAGGTTTTCGTGCTGCGCGCCTTGCAGGGCCTGGGCTTCGGCGGGGAATGGGCGGTCGGCGCGGTATTGATAGGCGAAATCGTCGCCAGCAAGGACCGCGGCAAGGCCGTCGGCGTCGTGCAGAGCGGCTGGTCGATAGGCTGGGCCGCCGCCGCCGTGGCGTACAGCGCGATGTTCTCGTTTCTGCCGGAAAACCTGGCATGGCGGGCCCTGTTCTGGGTCGGCATCGTACCGGCGTTTCTGGTGCTGTATATACGCAGGCACGTGTCCGAGCCGCAGGTCTTTCTGGACAACAAGGCGGAACGGCAACAGTCGGCGCAGCCCAAGTCCCCGGCCTTGGCGATTTTCTCGCCGGGGCTGCTGCGCACGACGCTGTCCGCCTCGATTCTCTGCACCGGCATGCAAGGCGGCTACTACGCCATGTCCACCTGGCTGCCGACCTACCTGAAGATGGAGCGGCATCTGTCGGTGCTGAACACCACCGGTTATCTGCTCGTGATCATCGCGGGTTCGTTCGTGGGCTACGTCGGGGGCGCCTATCTCGCGGACTACTGGGGGCGCAGGAAGAATTTCATTTTCTTCTCCGCGCTTTCCGTCCTTTCCATCTATCTCTACCTGCATCTGCCCCTGACGAATACCCAGATGCTGTTTCTCGGTTTCCCGCTGGGTTTCTCGGCGTGCGGCGTGTTCAGCGGCGTCGGCGCCTATCTGACCGAACTCTATCCGGTGGAGAGCCGGGCCAACGGCCAGAGTTTCACCTACAACTTCGGCCGGGGGATCGGCGCGCTTTTCCCTGTGCTGGTGGGCTGGATCAGCGAGAAGTCGGGGCTTGCAACGGCCATTTTCGCCTTCGGCATCGCTGCCTACGGCGCCGTGTTCGCGATGAGCCTGATCCTGCCCGAAACGAAGGGGCGGGATCTCACCTGAGGCCGATGCCCTTCGGCCGCGGTCATGGATGGCGGAGCCGGCCTGCCCGGCCCGATAGACGAAGAATCGATAACACAAGCGCACCGAGCGAAAAAAGCCGGGCGCCGCAACAGGAGACAAACCGATGAATGACATTTCCCGACGCAGTGTGCTGAAAGCGGGCGTGGCCATGGCGGCCGGCTGGTATATGCCCCGTTCGTTCGCGCAGGCTGTCTTGCCCAAAGGCACGATCAACCTGATCGTGCCTTTCGCCGCGGGCGGCGCCACCGACATCGTCTCGCGCCTGGTGGCGCAGAAATTGGGTGAACGCATACAGCGCACCGTCGTGGTGGAGAACATCGGCGGGGGCGGCGGCGCCATCGGCGCGGCAAAGGCGGCCCGGGCCGATCCCACCGGCAATACCCTGCTGATGGGCACCATCGCCACGCACGTGATCAACCCGTTGTCGATGGAGTCGCTCTCCTACAACGCGCAGAAGGACTTTACGCCCATATCGCTGATCGCCACCGTCCCCAACGTGTTGCTGGTCAATCCTTCCGTCAAGGCCAGGAACGTCCAGGAACTGATCGCCCTGCTGAAGGCGAAGCCCGGCCAGTTCAGCTACGGGTCGTCGGGCGTGGGGACGCCGCCGCACCTGTCGGGCGAGTTGTTCAAGGCGATGGCCGGCGTGGACATGGTCCACGTGCCTTACAAGGGCGGCGGCCCGGCCATGACCGACCTGATCGCCGGACAGATTCCCATCCTGTTCGACGTGCTCACGGGCGCGGCCTCGCATATCCGCGCCGGCTCCGCGCGCGCACTTGCCGTGACGACCAAGGCGCGCGTGGCCTCGTTTCCCGACCTGCCCACCGTGGCCGAATCGGGCGTGCCGGGCTACGAGACCTGGACGTGGAACGCCATCTTCGGCCCCGCCGGCATGCCCCGGCCCATGGTCGCGTCATTGAACGATGCCCTAAAGGCGGTGGTGGCGCTGCCCGACGTGCAGACGCAACTCAAGGAATTGAGCGCCACGCCCGTCGGCTCGTCTCCCGAGGCGCTTGCCACGCTGGTCAGCGCGGAAACCGAGAAGTGGGGCGCCGTCATCAAGTCCATCGGCGGCCTGAAAAGGGGGTGATACATGATGCATGACACTGCGGCGTTGGCCGGACGATTCGAGCGCGTCGTCGGCCCGGGGCGGGTGCTCACGGCGGCCGAGGACATGAACGGCTACCAGCAGGACTGGCGCGGACGGTATCGGGGCAAGGCGCTGGCGGTCGTGCTGCCCGGTTCCACCCCGGAAGTCGCGGAGGTCGTGAAGCTGTGCGCCGAGCTGGAGATGGCCATCGTTCCGCAGGGCGGAAACACGGGGCTGACCGGAGGCGCGGTCGCGGATGGCGACCGGCCGGTCGTGCTATTGAACCTGTCGCGCATGAACCGCATCCGCGAGGTGGACGTCGCCAACAATTCGCTGACCGCGGAGGCCGGCTGCATCCTGGCCAACGTGCGCGAGGCCGCCGACGCGCGGCAGCGCCAGTTTCCCTTGCTGCTGGGCAGCGTGGGAAGTTGCGAGATCGGCGGCCTGGTGTCGACCAATGCCGGGGGAACGGGCGTGCTGCGCTACGGCAACATGCGAGAGCTGGTGCTGGGCCTGGAGGTGGTGCTGCCGGACGGCCGCATCTGGGACGGCTTGCGCGCCCTGCGCAAGGACAACTCCGGCTATGACCTCAAGCAGTTGTTCATCGGCGCCGAGGGCACGCTGGGCGTGGTGACCGCCGCCGTGCTCAAGCTGTTCCCGCGGCTTTCCGTCTCGGCCACCGCCATGATGGCGCTGGCCGGCGTGCGGGAGGCCGTGGACCTGTTGCGCTTCATGCAGGAACAGATCGGCAACCGCATCGAGGCGTTCGAGATTCTTTCGCGCGAGCAGATAGAAATCGTCCTGAAGCACGGCCATGGGCTGCAGTCTCCCATGGCGCTGGACGCGCCATTCTATGTGCTGATGGAGATCGCCGACAGTTCGCCGCAGTGGGACGCCGGCGCCGAATTGCAGAACCTGATGGAGGCCGCGTTCGAGCGTGCGCTGATCGCCGATGCGGTGCTGGCGACCGACATCGCCAAGACCGAGCGCATCTGGGCGTTGCGGCACAACATTTCCGAATCGAACAAGCGCGCGGGCTTTACCGTCTCCAACGACACCTCGGTGCCGGTGTCGCGGCTGCCGGCATTCATTCCGCTGGTCACCGGACGCATCGAGCAACAGGTCGCCGGCGCCATCGTCTGCCATGCGGGCCACATCGGCGACGGCAACATCCACGTCATCGCGGTGCTGCCGCGCGACGTATACGCGACCCCGGAGCAGTGCGAGGAGGCGGCGGCGCGCGTGAACCTGATCGTCCACGAGGCCAGCGTGGAGCTGGGCGGCAGCATCAGTGCCGAGCACGGCATCGGCAAGATGCACGTGGAACGCCTGGAACGTTTCAAGCCGGTCCTGGACCTGGACATGATGCGCGCCGTGAAGGCGGCATTCGATCCGGCGGGGCGGATGAATCCGGGCAAGATCCTGCGGGCGTAAGCCGCGGGATTTTCCCGGCGCCGATGAACTGGCGGCCGAGATGGTGAAGCCCGGGCAGCGAGCGTTGTGGCCGACCGTGCCGGTCCGCGGCATGACCTTGCTCTATACGTCGTGGTGTCCTGCGCCACGGTCCGGCGGTCGATATCAATAAACTTATCGGACCGATAAAAATAAGTTGGCTTGCCGATTAATGCGGCATGCTATGGTTTCCGGATTGCCGGTGTTCCTTCCTCAAACCCTATTTGATTTGAATAATATGGATGCCAAGATGCTGTCGGAGCGGGTAAATGCCATCAAGGCTTCTCCAAGCGTCGCCGCCAATGCGCTGGTGGGAAAGCTGCGCGCGGAAGGCCGCGATATCGTCAACCTGACCGTGGGAGAGCCGGATTTCGACACGCCGGCGCACATCGTCGAAGCCGCGATCGCGGCGCTCAGGTCCGGAGATACCCATTACACCGCCACGGCGGGGACGCCCGCCTTGCGCAAGGCGATCGTCACCAAGCTTGCGCGGGACAACGGCTTGACCTATCGCCCCGAGGAAGTGGTCGCGGGCTGCGGCGGGAAACACATCATCGCCCACGCATTCAATGCGACGCTGAACGCGGGCGACGAGGTCATCGTGCATGCTCCCTATTGGGTGTCATATCCCGACCTCGCCATCCTGAATGGCGGGGTGCCGGTGATTATCCAGGGGAGCGACGGGAACGGCTTCAAGCTCCAGCCGGAAGAACTGGAGGCGGCCATTACGCCCAGGACCCGCTGGGTGGTGCTCAATTCGCCGAATAATCCGAGCGGGGCGGTGTACGGCGCCGAAGAGCTTGCGCGCCTCGCGGCGGTCATCGAACGGCATCCGAACGTGCTGGTGATGTCCGACGAAATATACGAACACTACGTCTATGGCGGCGCCCGCCATGAATCCTTCGTCAAGGTGGCGCCGCAACTCAAGGAGCGCACGCTCATCGTCAACGGCGCGTCCAAGGGGTATGCCATGACGGGCTGGCGCCTGGGATACGGCGCGGGGCCCGAGACGCTCATCGCGGCCATGTCCAAGCTGCTGTCCCAGACCACCACGTGCGCGACGTCGATCAGCCAGGCGGCGGCCGTGGCCGCGTTCGCCGGAGAACAGGCGCCGGTCGAGGCCATGCGGCAGGCCTATGAGGGCCGGCGCGCGCGCATCGCGGAAGGGCTTTCGGGTATCGACGGCTTGACGTTTTCCAAGCCCGAAGGCGCATTCTACGTATTTGCGAATGTCTCCGGCCTGATGGGCAAGTCCACGCGCGCGGGCCGCGTCATCGAGTCGGACGTCGAACTGGCCGAGTACCTGCTCGAGGATTTCGGGGTCGCGACGGTGTGCGGCGCGGCTTATGGCCTGTCGCCCTACCTGCGGATTTCCTTCGCCAGCTCCGACAAGGACATCGCCGAGGGCTGCCTGCGCATTCGCGCGGCGTGCGCCGCCTTGCAATAACGCTCGAATGCATGGGACGAGGGATTCGGGCAAATGAGCTTGGACGCAATCCGCGACGACCTGGAGACGGCATTGTCGTCCACCCGGTCGCCTGAACCTGTGTTGAGCCATCTCGGGCTGGGCGGCCTGTTGTTCGATCCGCGTAGCGAGTGCTTCGATATGCGGATCCAGCGCAGGTTGCAGGCGCTGGGCGCGGCGCTATCGGCCTTCCGCGACCAAGGAATAACGGAACTCGTCCTGGGCGTGAATAACCTGCTCGTCCTGTTCGATCCCATGGCGCTGCATCCGGAAGCCGTCCGGGATCTGGTGTTGAAAACCTGGCCGGAAACGCAAGGTGTGCGGGAAGGCGGACGGGAGCACGTGTTTCCGGTCGTCTATGGCGGGAAATCCGGTGAAGACCTGCCCGACCTGGCGGCGCATGCGGGTATGAGCGTCGACCAATGGGTCGAGATGCACAGTAATGCCATCTATACCGTCGCCTGCATAGGCGCCATGCCGGGATTCGCTTACCTCGGCGGATTGCCGGCGCCGTTGGCAATACCCCGGAGAACGCAGCCGCGGGTAAGGATTCCGAAGGGATCGGTGATCGTCGGGGGCGTCCAGGCGGGCATACAGCCTTGCGATGCGCCATCCGGATGGCACCTCGTCGGAATGACCGAAGCCGAACTCTTCGATCCCCATGCCGGGCCGCCGTGCCTGCTCGCGCCGGGCGACACCGTCAGGTTCGTAAGGGCTTCCTGAGGCATGGCCAAAGCAACGATCGAAGTGCTTTCGTCCGGCGCGTTGAATTTGGTCCAGGACCGGGGGCGCATCGGATTCCTCGGTGCCGGCGTGAGCCGTGGCGGCGCCATGGACGAACCGGCGCTTGTCATGGCAAACGAACTGGTGGGCAACGAAGCGAACGCGGCTGCCCTCGAAATCAATGTTTTTCCGCAACGCCTGCGGGTCCAAGACGATATCTGGTTCGCCTGCACCGGCGCGCAAAGCCGCGTGACTCTCGATGGCGCGGCCGTGCCGACGTGGACCCGCGTGCGGGCCGCGCCGGGCCAGGTTCTGGTCATCGAGGCCCCCAGGCTGGGCTGCCGTGCGTATATCGCGTTTTCGGGCGGGATAGACGTGCAGGAGATATTGGGATCGCGCTCGACCGACCTCAAGGCGGGCTTCGGCGGTTACGAGGGGCGAGGGCTGCGGCGCGGCGACGTACTGACGCTGGGTGTATCGGCGGGGCTGGCGCTGTCGGAACATCCCGGCATCGCGCCCGCGGAACGGGTGTCCTTCCTGGATGACCTGAAGCAGGGCGTCGTGCGGGTGAGGATCATCCCCGCAACGGAATACGACTGCTTCACCGGCGAGTCCCTGGCCCATTTTCGCGAGGGTTCGTACCGGATATCGAGCGAAGCGAATCGTGTCGGGTATCGACTGATGGGCGAACCGCTGAAATTGGCGCATCCTCTGGAATTGTTCTCGCACGGCATCATTCCCGGAACGGTCCAGGTGCCGCCGAACGGGCAGCCGATCGTACAGATGGCGGAGGCGAATACCTGCGGCGGCTACCCGAAAATCGCGGCCGTGATCCAGGCGGACTTGTGGCGTCTCGCCCAGGCGCCGGTCGGCTGCGCGGTGCGTTTCACGTTGACCACGATAGATGCGGCGCTGGAGGCGCTGCGTCGTTAGCAGGAAAACCGGCAAGACCCGCGGCCGGCTTTGCGGCCGTGACCCAGACTCAACCTTCGGAGCATTCGATCATGAGCAACTCTGGAAACACCATAGACCTGAATTCGGATATGGGCGAAGGCTACGGCTCCTGGACGCGCGGCGACGATATCGCGATCCTGGACGTCGTCAGTTCGGCCAACGTCGCATGCGGCATGCATGCCGGCGATCCCGAAATAATGGCGAACATCTTCGCGGAGGCGGGCAAGCGGGGCGTGGCGGTCGGCGCGCATCCGGGTTTCCCGGACCTTTGGGGATTCGGCCGCCGCATCATTCCCTTCAGCCACGGCGAGATCGAACGTCTCGTCGCCTACCAGATCGGCGCGGCGATGGCGCTTTCGACCTACGCGAACAATCCTATTACCTACGTCAAGGCGCACGGCGCGCTCGGGAACCTGACGCAAACCGACCACGGCGTTGCGACGGCCATTGCCAAGGCCATCAAGGCCGTCGACCCCAGCCTGGTCTGTGTCACCTTCGCGAATGGAATCATGATCCCCATCGCGCAGGAACTTGGCCTGACCACGAAGTCCGAGGTTTTCGTCGACCGGGCTTATACGGAGGAAGGCCACCTCGTGAATCGCAAGGAGCCCGGCGCCGTCCTGCACGACGCGCAGCAGGCGGCCGACCGGATGCTCAGGATGGTGAAGCAAGGCGGGATCGAGACGGTTTCCGGGAAATTCCTGCCGGCATCGTTCGATACGATCTGCGTGCACAGCGATACGCCGGGCGCGGTCGATTTTGCCCGTTTCGTCAGGAAGGCGCTCGAATCGAACGGCGTCGCGATCCGGCCTTTTACCCACTGAACGCCGCGATGAATACCGAAACCCTTGAACGGCTCGTCCGGGTATTGGAGTCGACGTCGCTGGTCGAGATCCAATATTCATCGAACGGGGAATCTTTCCGTTTGGTGAAGTCGGCGGGGTCGAGCCATGCCGAGACGCCGGCGTCCGTTCCGCAGCCGGCCCAGGCTGTCGGGGCGCTGCCGGCGGCGGCAAATTCTCCGCGCGCAGGAAACGCCCTGGCAACGATCGTTTCGGGCATGGCGGGCATTTTCCATGTCGCGCCGGCGCCGGGGGCGCCGCCGTTCGTGAACGTGGGCGATGTCATCGAAGAAGGGCAGCAGGTCGGCATTATTGAAGCGATGAAGACGCTGAATGCCGTGGAGGCCGACCGGGCCGGCCGGGTAGCGGCCATTCGGGTGGAGAACGGCCAAGCGGTCGACAGCGGCACGGTGCTGCTGGAGATCGAGACCATCGGAGCGTCCGATGTTTGACAAGGTGCTGATTGCCAATCGCGGCGAAATCGCGCTGCGCGTGCTGCGCGCATGCCGCGCCTTGGGGCTGAAGACATTGGCGATCTACTCCGAAGCCGATAAGGACTCGCGGCACGTCGCGCTTGCCGACGAAGCGCTTTGCATCGGCCCCGCACCGGCGACGCAGAGTTATCTGAACCAGGGCGAGATCCTGACGGCTGCCAGGTTGGCGGGCGCCGGCGCCATCCATCCCGGATATGGTTTCCTGTCGGAAAACGCCGGCTTCGCGGCGGCGGTCGAGCGGGCGGGGCTGGTGTTTGTCGGCCCCCGCGCCGAGACCATCGAATTGATGGGGGACAAGGTCAATGCGAAAAGGGCGATGCTCCAGGCCGGCGTTCCTTGCGTTCCCGGTTCCGAGGGCGCGCTGCCCGCCGATCCCGAGGCAGTACGACGAATCGCCGGGGAAGTCGGTTATCCCTTGATCGTGAAGGCGGCCGGCGGCGGCGGCGGGCGCGGCATGCGCATCGTGCGGCGGCCGGCCGAACTGGACGCGGCGGTCGCGACCACCCGGGAGGAAGCGCAGCGCGCTTTCGGCAATCCTGCCCTGTACATCGAGCGTTTCCTCGAAAATCCCCGCCACATCGAAATACAGATTCTCGCCGACGGACAAGGCGAGGCCATCTGGCTGGGGGAGCGGGATTGCTCCATGCAGCGCCGGCACCAGAAGGTGATCGAAGAGTCCCCGGCGCCCGGGATCGCGCGCGCGGCGATCTCGAAAATCGGCGAGCGTTGCGTCGAGGCATGCCGGCATATCGGGTATCGCGGCGCCGGGACGTTCGAATTCCTCTACGAAGAGGGGGAGTTTTTCTTCATCGAAATGAATACGCGCATCCAGGTCGAGCACGGAATATCCGAACTCAACGCCGATGTCGATCTGGTCGTCGAACAACTCCGCATCGCGCAAGGGCAACCCCTTTCGATCAGGCAGTCCGACGTGACCCTTGCGGGGCACGCCATCGAATGCCGGATCAATGCCGAACATCCCTGGACGTTCGCGCCAAGTTCGGGCACGGTGACAAGCTGGCTCGCGCCGGGCGGCCCGGGCGTTCGTGTCGACTCCCATTTATTCGGCGGCTATAAAGTGCCGCCGCACTATGACTCGCTGGTGGCGAAACTGATGACCCATGCGGCGACGCGGGAGGAGGCCATCGCGCGCATGCTGGGCGCATTGGACGAGGTCGTCATCGAAGGCATCGACTCGACCGTGGATCTCCATAAAAGCTTGCTCCGGGATCCGGCATTCATGAAGGGAGGCTGCAACATTCATCATCTGGAACACCTCCTGGCCACCGGCGCGCTCGCGGGGCAAGCGCGGCCCGCGACGACAGGCCAGCGGGGCGCGGCATGAAGGATCGAGCGCTGGAGGCCATCGTTCAGCGTCTGGCAGGCGCGGGCGTCGGCACCTTCGAATACACGGGCCATGGCACGCACATCTTGCTGCGTTTCGGGCCGTCGTCCAGCGGCGCCGGCGGGCACGCATCGGCGCCGGCCGCGATCCCGCCGGCAAAGACGTCCGCCATCGTGGCGACCAGGGTCGGCCTGTTCCTGACGCGGCATCCGCTCGACGCGGACCCACTGGTTTCCGCCGGGAGCGCGGTAGAACGGGGGCAGCTCGTTGCGTTCGTCGCCGTGGACGATAAACTACATGCGGTCTATTCGCCCGAAGACGGCGTATTGGGCCCAGTGCTCGTCGAGCCCGGAACATTGGTGGGGTACGGCGAAAAGCTCTTCGCGTTCGATCCGGCGGGTCCTTCGTAGCGCCGCGTCGCGTCCAGGCGCAGGCATCCAGGAGCACTGAAGCAGAAACAGTGCAGGTGCGCGCGTCGAAGGCTGGCGTGCCTTCGAACAGCCCGCTTGGAGTAGAAGGATGAATACGCGTTTTATCGAGGCCTTCCTGCAGATCGCCCGCTTGAAGAGCTTCCGGGCGGCCGCCGATTCCCTGCATCTGACGCAGGCGGCGATTTCCAGCCGGATCGCCTCGCTCGAGGAAGAGGTCGGCGCCAAACTCATCGAACGGGACGCGCGGGATCTCCGCCTGACGGCCGCCGGCATCCGTCTGCTCGAATATGGGGAGCAGATGCTCGCGCTGGAGAAGAAGATCCAGCGGCTGGGCAGCGTGAGCGATGATGTCACCGGACTCGTGCGCATCGGCGCCGTCGACAGCGTCATCCACACCTGGCTGATCGATTTCCTGAAAAGCCTGCAGACGACCTATCCCGGGATAACGATCCAGTTGACCTCGGAGAGCACGGCAAGCGTACAAAGAATGGTCAAGGAAGGCTGCCTGGACATCGCGCTGCATGCCCATACCGTCGATGGCGAGGGCTCGACCAGCATCGCCTGCCTGCCGATCGCGCTGGGCTGGATCTGCCAGCCGGGGACATCGGCCGATCCGAAAAATGCGCTCGAGCGCATTTTGAGCGCCCCCGTCATTACCATGGGGCGCGGTTCGCATCCCGATCACGTCCTCGGCGAACTCTACCGCCGCGTCGGCCTCGCGCCCGTCAAGATACACCGCGTCAGCTCCATCGCCGCGATTCTCCAACTGGTCGCCGCGGGCTTCGGATGCGCATTGCTGCCCCTGGCCGCCGTGCGGCCGGCCATAGAAAGCGGCCAGGTGCAAGTGATCGATTGCGGCATCGCCTTGCCGTCCCAACCCCTGATGGTCAGCTACAGCGCCGCGAACGAAGTGGGGAAGATCCGTGCCATCGCGGAGCTTGCGTGCCAGGAATGCGATCGGTTCGTGCGGGCCTTGCCGGCCCGGTATTCGGTTAAATGAGGATCCGGTTTCGCCGATCTTGCGTGTCAGTTCGCCGGTTTGACACCGATCAGTTGGACCAACGGCGTCCATAGTGCAATGTCTTCACGGATACGATGCGCGAACTTCTCCTTGACTTCGCCGACACGGGGATCGCTGCCGGAGGCTTCGAATTTACTGAGTACGCCAGGGTCGCGCAGCATCGCTTGTACCGCGTCGGCGAGGCGGTCGATTACCTCCGTTGGCGTGCCAGCCGGCGCAAACAAGCCGTTCCATGTTTCGATTTGGTAGCCGGTGATCGTGTCGGCGATGACGGGTATGCCGGGTAGCTGAGGGACCGGTTTCGCGCTCGATACCCCGAGAAATCGGATACGGCCACTCTCCTTGTATGGCAGGATTTCAGAGATGTTGGCTGAATAGAGATCGGCGGTCCCACCCATGGTGTCGAGCAGGGCAGGCGCGCCGCCTCGATAACCAATCAGGGCGGCCTCTATGCCGGCGCGTTTGAGAAATACCGACACCGACATATGGGACATGGAGCCCTCGCCGCCGTGCGCGACCGTCAACGCGCCGGGATTTGCCCGGCCATATTCGATGAGTTGCGCGAGATTTTGAAAGCGCGAGCGTGAAGGCACCGTGAGGACCAGCGGGTTGCCTGCGATATTGGCCACGGGCACCAGGTCTTTCAAGGGATCGTAACGCACGTTGAACAGGAACCGCACCAGCGAGACCTGGCCTATTGAAGCGATCATCAGCGTGCTGCCATCGTTACGCGAGCGGATCAGCGACTCGGTGGCAATCGTGCCGCCGGCGCCGGCCTGGTTCTTGACCACTACCGATAAACCCAGTGTGCGGCGTAAGGAATCCGAGGCGATGCGTGCGACATAATCGGTATTGCCTCCGGGAGGGTAAGGCACGATGAGCGTGGTGACACTCCCTTCCTGGCTGCGCGCGATGGGACACATCAAGAGCGGCGATGCGGCGAGTAGCCGCGAGAAATGACGACGGTTCATGGTATTCCCCTTGTATTGTTGATATTTCGCTATTTGTGCGTCACCGGACGGCGCTTGCCATCCGGCCGCCGCCCTTGGCGCCGGTTACCTTGCCGTCTGCGTATACGGTCGCGCCGCGCACGAGGGTGCGCACCGGCTTTCCTTTGAGGCGTCGGCCGGCGTAGGGACTCCAACCCACCAGGCTGAGCACGTCTTCGTCGCGCACTTCGTATTCGGTTTCCAGATCGACCAGCACCAGGTCGGCGTCATATCCGGCACGGATCTCCCCCTTGTCGCGGAGCCGGAAAAGTTCGGCCGGCTTGGCCGAGCAAGCCTGCGCTACCCGCTCCAGACTGATCTTGCCTTCTTGCGCCGCCGTCAGGAACATGCTCAGGTAGAACTGCGTCGACGGCGTGCCGGTATGCGCTTTCCAGCCATCGGTCCAGCCGACTTCCTTCTCCTCGCGCGTGTGGGGCGCATGATCGGTGGCAACGATATCGATCGTGCCGTCGTTAAGCCCTTCCCATAATCCGGGTACGTTCTTCTCCGGTACCCAGTACGACAGCGCATACGAGCCCAGGCGCTGGATCGCCGACCATTCGCAGCCAAGGAACAAGGCCCACGGATTGATTTCGCAGGTGACCTTTTGTCCTGCTGCCTTGGCCTCTCGAATCAACTGCACGCTTCCAGCGGTCTGGGTGTGCAGGATATGCAGGTGGCAGCCGGCGGCTTTCTGTAGGCGCAGCAAGGTCGCGATGGCCGTTTCCCAAATGACGCCATCATGTGCGGCGTATGCGCGCGCATAGGCAAGCGCATCCCGTTCACCGCGATCCCAGAAGGTTTGTTCGATAACGTCCATCAGGGCCTGGTCGTGAGGATGCACCATTAGCGGAACATCCAGTTCTGCGCAGCGTTGCATGATGCGCAGAAGCTTGCCGTGGTCGTGCACGCCGATCCCGGGCATGTGCGGGTAATCGCGCCCGGTATCCACCACCATGAATATCTTGAACGCGGCGATGCCCGTGGCGCTCATGGCCTGCATTTCCGAGTCGATCGTCGGCGCCGGGTTGAAGTTCCAATCCACGACGGCGTCGCTGCGATAGATGTCAAACTGCTTTTCGAGCAGGTCGAGCGAGTTCGGCGGCGGATTGACATTCGGCATGCCCACGCTGGTAGTGACGCCGCCCGCCGCGCATTGTTGCGTAGCCGTATAAATAGTGTCCTTGTACTCGAAGCCCTTCTGCGAACCCTGGCGGTGGTGCGAGTGCATGTCGATGGCGCCAGGCAGCACCAAAAGACCCGCCGCATCGATGATCTGTTTCGCTTCCGGTTCCGTGCCTTCTTCGTACAGGCCGGCGATCTTGCCGTCCTGAATTCCGATCGCGACGCGCTGGCGGCCTTTCGGCGTGATGACAAGCCCGTTCTTGATTAGCGTATCCATGCTGTTGTTCCCTTTTTTGGGCGTTGACGAAATAATCAAGCGGTTCGCGCGGCAGGCAGGCTGGCGCGCTCGCGCACCGTGTTCCACACCTGCAGGACGTAGTCCCTGCTCAAGCCATTTGTGATGAAGACAATCTGGGATCTCCGGTCCACGTCAGTTCCTGCGGGTAGTTCCGCTGGCGGATGGAACAGACGCTGGACTGCTTGCACGACGATTGGCCGTTGATGGCCGGCGACATGGAGAATCCCCTTGACGCGAAGCAGCTCATCCGGATGCGCCATGACCAGGGCATCCAGCCAGGCGCTGACCTGCAGCCATTCGAATGGCTGGTCGAAGCTCAAGCAGAAGCTTTCGATACGGGCATGGCCATGGGAATACGCGGGACGATGGCCGAAGCCATAGCCATGCTCGGCATCACCCGTCCCTTCTTCGTCATGCGAGGTTGCGTACATCGCGGCATTGAGCCATTGCCGGGCCAGTTCCGGTCTTGCGGCTGCGTCGTAGACGTCCGGTCCGTCCAGCACGGCGGCATCCGGGCGAGCAGGCGATCCGCTGGCAATGCGCGCCGCGGCTGGATTGATGCGCGCGAGCGTGTCTTCCAGGATCGCGCCCTGTGCGCCGGGCAGGTCGGTCTTGGTGACGAGCAATGCGTCGGCGACGGCTACCTGTTTCACGGCTTCCGGATGCGCTGCCAAGGTGGCAAGTCCGTTGACCGCATCCACCACGGTCAGGACGCGATTGAGGCGAAACGAACAGGCAACCGGAAACGTCATCAGGGCCTGGATTACCGGAACAACGTCGGCCATGCCCGTGGTCTCGATCAAGATCCGGTTGAACGCGGGAATGCTGCCATTGCTGCGCTTGCTACGCAGTTCGCGCAGCGTCTCCACCAAATCGCCCTGCACGGTGCAGCACAGGCAGCCCGTGCTCAATTCGATCGTATGGTCGTTGCTGCTCGCAATCAGCGCGTGGTCGATGCCGATCTCACCGAACTCGTTGACGATGACGGCGGCATCTGCCAGGGCGGGATCCCGCAGCCAATGATTGAGCAAAGTGGTCTTGCCGCTGCCCAAGAAGCCGGTCAGAAGCGTTACTGGAATTCGAGGTTCGGAAGACGATGCGGTGTCCACGGCCAATTTCCTGCAAAAAATACGATATTCGCAATCAATGCGAATAAATAAAGTTTTGCATTGTGCCTGTTGCTTGGCAAGTAAGGGATTCCACCGAGGCTGCCAAGGACGCCAGGACCTGCCGAGCACACTGCTAGAATTGGATATGACGTTTTTTCGCAACTGTTGCGAATTGGAGTGCGCCCGCTGGCGCGCTAACTCGAGGGGTCTACGTGGCAGGTGAAATCAGGACGCGCAATCGGATACTGCATATCCTGCAGTTGTTCGACGGGCGGGGCGCATGGTCGGTCGAAGAGATCGCCGGGGAGATGGACGTTTCTGTGAGCTCGGCTTATCGCGATGTGCAGGAGCTCGTTCACGCCGATTTCTTGACGCCGGTGGTAGGCGCCAGATATGTGCTGGGACCGACGTTCGCGCACTTTGATCTCTTGATGCGCCAAGGCGATCCCTTGCTGAAAGTGGCGGAGCCGCATATGCGCCGGCTGGTGGCGGCTACCACGCCCTCATCGGCTACCGTCCTGACGCGAAGCTACCAGGACAAAGTCATGTGCGTTCACCAGGAGATCGGCGATCCGGCAGCGCGGATCGGCCGTTACGAGCGGGGCGCCACGATGCCGATGTTCCGCGGCGCCACCTCCAAGGTCATCCTGGCGCATCAGAGCCGCCGCACGCTCGAACGCATGTATCTCG
Organism: Bordetella genomosp. 10; assembly: GCF_002261225.1. Lineage (NCBI taxonomy): Bacteria > Pseudomonadati > Pseudomonadota > Betaproteobacteria > Burkholderiales > Alcaligenaceae > Bordetella > Bordetella genomosp. 10. The sequence continues at coordinate 1,851,790 of NZ_NEVM01000005.1, read as the reverse complement.
CGAATGAAGAACAGGTTCGTGCCGTTTCGCACTGGCAAAGCCTGAAGGATTTGTGCCGGGAACTCGATGCCATCCGCGAGGCCGGCGTGGCCGTCAGCGATTCGGAAATTACCCCGGGCACGATAGGCATCGCCGCGCCTATTCTTCTGGAAAAGCGCGTTGTGGCGGGACTGAGTCTGATCGTCCGGGCAGACCAGTGCAGGCTCGAGCCGTTTCGTGCGGCAGTGATCGATGCCGCCCAACAAATCAGTCGGAAGTTGGCTGAGGTCGATGGCGCCTGGGTTGCGCGTACCTGATCGTCCGCCCGCCGTAAGTGGCAAGCCGGCCCGCCAGTGGGGCCGGCGGCAGCGCCGGCACGACCTTATTTGATATTGTGCCCAGCCCCCGCCTTCACCGGTTTGTCCGGCAGCCTCCCGCAAACGATGCCCAGGGAGTCGACATAGGATCCTTCCCATCCGATAAAGCCGACCACGCCGCTTGCTACGACAAAACTCGGGGGCGAATTGGGCGGGCGATCCGAGCAATTGGAGGTAAACGACAGGCCGTAGCCGTTATACGATCCCGGCGTGGGATGTTTGTCCCAGCATCCGTCTCCGGCCGACAGGCAGCTTGTCGTGATGGCGGGATGGTCGTCCAGCGTGCTGCATTTGACCTCGACATAGTCCAGGTACTGCGGCTGGTTGCCGTTGCGGGTGAAGCCGTATTTGATGCCCGAGACATAGCCGTCGTTGGGGCAGGTGAAGGTCTTTTCCTCGGAACCGCCGTTGCCTCCCGCCTTGGCCGTATCGGGCACCTTCCGTGACAGCCGGAACGACGCCTCGTCGAGATTGCCGGTGGGAAAGGCGGCGCAGTGGGCCGTGAGCTGGTCGACCCAGCCGCCGCTGTGGATCGTGATGCCATTGACCCAGGCGCCGCCCTGGCACTGTATGCGGAACTGCTTGCCGTGACCGGTGAGGCCATGGATGGGTTGCGTGAACACCTGGCCGATCGCCGGCGTGGCTATCAGGCACAGCAAGGCCAGGACAAATATCACCAGACGTTCGTAACCGCGGAACTTTCTTGGCATGGCGACACCTCGTTGGGTAGGAGCGGCGATGACGTTCATTCAGACCTTGCCAGGGAGCCTGAAATACGCAATGAACCCGATCGTTATCAGGCACATCATGGTGTTGAATAGATTGATCACGATCAGGTTGTTCGGCTTGCGGTCGTTCTGCTCCCACAAGCTGACGGTCATCGTGACATTGGCCGCGATCCATAGCAGCCATGTGGCGATGCTGTATTGACTGGAATTCCCGCTTTCGCAGAGGGCAAGTATCGTCGGAACGTAAGTGACGACCCTGATGGCGCCGAAGAAATTGGTCAGCCTGGACAGGCATCTCCTATAGATGCCGCGCGTGGCTGTCGCCGGCGTCATGGGAACGGCGGCGACGGTCTCCGCCTGGTGCTCGGAAAATGCCCCCACGCCGCGCGGCTTGCTGCCCCCCAAGGGGGCTTCTTGCCTTGGGAGCGGCCCGGCGGCAAAAAATCGATCGTTCATCATGGAGTAGGTGCCTCTGTTCCGTCGAAATCATTGCGCCCGGCAAGACGTGTCCTGGCGAGGCAGAGGGTGACGGCGCCCGGCAGTCCTCCGCGACCGGGTCAGGCCAGGCGTCTCATGAGGCAGGAATGTCGCGTGCTTCGGCGTCGTCCGGATTATTCTTTCCAAACTTCGTTGGGTCGGCATCCACCAAATGGTGGGAAGGCGCACATTGCGCGGCCTTGCCGAAATCCCGGACGGCTACGGCCTGATGAAGCTGTTCATCAACGCCGCCAATTGCGCCTGGCTGTGGGTCTGCGTCTTGCCGAAGATCTGGATCAGGTGCGAACGAACCGTGCTGCGTTGCAGGCCCAGCATCGCGGCGATGGCGTCGATGGAGCAGCCGCTGCCGACGTGGCAGGCTATCTCGCTCTCCCTCGCCGTCAGGGAGAATGCGCCGGCGACGGCCTTCTGGTCGATGACGCGGGGCGCTTCGGGATTGTGGATGAAGATCGCGATGGCCGGCTTGCCCACGCCGGCGATTTCCATGCCTGCATGCTGAATGGGATAAAGCGTGAGCAGCATGGGCAGGCGCGATGGCCGGGAAATCCGCAGGCGCTGCTCGGCGTGCGTGTCCGGCCGGCTCGCCGCCGCGATGGCGTCGCTCAGTGCCTGCGCGGACGGCGCCGCGGTCGCGACCAGACCCGACCGTCCCAGCGCAAGCCCGTCTCGCTGCGCGAGAATGCGCAGCGCGCTGGTGTTGGCATGGAGCGGCGCTCCGTTTGCGTCGGTGAGCAGGACCCCATCTTCGAGCTGGTCCAGTATGCGCTCCAGCATGGCGGACTTGGTGCGCGCGGCGGAGAAACGCCAGTACAGGTCCAGGCTCATGGTGACGGCGTCCGACATGGCCTGCATGCGCGCGATGCTTGCCGAATCGAACGCGCCGCGCCCGCGGGGACGGCAGACCGCGAGAAAGCTCGACCATCCCGGCCGGCGATGCCGGATCACCGCCGCGTGGAAGCCGTTGGCCGGCCGCACCACTTCGTTGTAGAAAGGGGTGCGCTCGAATTCGTTTTCCGAAATCAACTGCGACCAGTTGACTGCCCGGTCCGTTTCCAGCCGGCTGCTGATCGACGCCATTTCCTGCGCCCGGGAGGGATCGAGGAAGGCCTGGAAATGGTCGGAGGCCAGGCGGGCGCTGGCGGTCAGGCCGCCGTTTTCGGGGCGGTCGTCACGCAGCATCAGGATGGTGTGCTCGCCCCGCAGGGAGTCGGCGAGATTCTCCAGCAGCGGATTCCAGTAGGTCGCATCGAGCGCCAGATCGAGCGCGTTGCCTGCAATGGAAGCGGGGGTGGCAGGTGCGGGCTGGGGCATGCGTATCTCCGGCGAGTGCCGAACCCGGGTTCGGCTGGCAATGCGGAAACTGCACTCTCGGTAACGAGATGTGGTAATGCGTCGCAGCATCATGAACCGTTCCGCCGGGCGTGGCAATAAGGGCCTTATCGGGGAGGCCTGCCGCCGGTGGGCGGTCGGCCGGGTGGCGCATCGGATTCTGTCCGTGGGGGCGGATTCGATGCTTATAGGCGACAAAAACAGGCGACAAAAACGGGCTACGAGATCCGCTGGAAAATATCCGCCAATTCCACGGGCTGCTCCGCGCGGGCGCCGGCGATGACGCGCTGTTCCAGGTGATCCAGGTGCGCCAGGGACTTGTCCAAGGCCCGGCGCAAGGTGCCGCCGGTGAGCGCATCGATGATCTGCTCGTGTTCGGTGGGCGCGCAGAGGGAGGCGGCCGCGCTGTCGAACAGGGCCTTGTACAACTCGGTGTTGGCGACGAGCTGGCGGGTGTATTCCAGCAGCTCCTCGCTGCCCGCCATCTGCGCCAGCAGCAGATGGAATTCGCCGGCCAGCCGCACCGAATCCTCGCGGCGGCCTTCCCTGGACGCCTTATGTTCGGCCTGCACGTGGCGGCGCAAGGCGGCCGTCTGTTCGTCCGTGAGCCGGCCGAACAGCGTGGCGACGAGCCCGGCCTCGATGATGCGCCGGGCGCGGTAGACGTCGCGCATGTCGTCGGCGGTGGGGCTGGGCACGAAGGCGCCCCGGTTGTGTTCCAGCACCAGCCTTTTTTCCGCTCCCAGGCGGGCCAGCACCTTGCGCAAGGCGCCGCGCGTGCAGCCCAGCGCCTCGGCCAGCGCGCGCTCGCGCAGCGGTGTGCCGGGGCGCAGCCGTCCGCTCAGCAGCGCGCTGGAAATGGCGGCATAGACGCGCTCCTCCGCCTCGTTGCTCGAAGGCGGGTCTTGCGGCGCGGCGCGGCGGGCGGCGTTACGGCGGGGAGGGGAAGCCTGCATGAAAGGAGGATCGGTTCAACGGCCGTTGATGTTACCGCGGGATACCTTGCGAGGGGACCGGACTGGGACGGATGCCGTCTTCATTCGGGTTTACACGGGCAGTCCCGGGAACCATGCTTATCTAAAATGGTTAACCAAATACCTATTTTTGGTCAACTATATTTCATCTCAAGGGGCCTTGCATGAAACCCGTTTACTGGCTGGCCGCGCTGCCGGTCCTTGCTTTCTTTGGCGGGGGATGGCTCACGGGCGTGGCGCCGACCTTCGTGCTTGGCGTTCCCTTCCTGCTCTTCTGGAACGTCGTGTGGATGGTGTTGACCGCGCTGATCCTGGCCTTCATCGACCGCCGGCATCCGCTGGCGGCGGGCGGCGAGCAGGGAGGTGGACGATGAACGCCGCGCTGCCGGTCATTGCCGCGTTCCTGGTCCTCGCGGTGATTCTCGCGATTCTTGCCCGGCGCGGGCGCAAGATGAGCCTGGAGCAGTGGGCGCTGGGCGGCCGCGGCCTGGGCACGATCATGGTGTTCCTGCTGATGGCCGGCGAGGCCTTCTCCACCTTCACCTTCCTGGGCGCCAGCGGCTGGGCCTACAGCAAGGGCGCGCCGACCTTCTACATCCTGGCCTACGGCTGCGTGGGTTTCGTCATCGCGTTCTGGATGCTGCCGGCCGTGTGGCGCTACGCCTCGGCGCACAAGCTGGTTTCGTTCTCCGACTTCTATGCCCACAAATACCAGAGCCGGGCGCTGAGCGTCGTGGTGTCCGTGGTGGCGCTGGCGGGCATGGTGGCGTTGCTGACCATTCAGTTGCGCGGGCTGGGCATCATCGTTTCCGAGGCGTCCTACGGCGGCATCGCGCCCAGCGTTTCCATCTGGATCGGCGTGGCCGTCATGGTCGGCTACCTGCTGTTCTCCGGCATTCACGGTTCGGCCAACATCGCGGTGGTCAAGGACATCCTGGTCCTGGGGCTGGCCGTTTTCCTGGGTTTCTACCTGCCCTGGCATTACTACGGCGGCATCGCGCCGATGTTCCAGGCCATCCACGCCCAGTATCCGGATTACTTCAGCTTTCCGAAGGAAGGCTTGAACCTTACCTGGTACAACAGCACCATCCTGCTGACGGCGCTGGGCTATTACCTGTATCCATTCAACCTGACCTCGGTATTCACGGCCAAAAGCGCGCAGGCCGTGCGGCGCAACACCATCCTGATGCCGCTTTACACCATCGTCATCGCGCTCCTGTTCCTGGCGGGCTTCGTGGCCATCCTCAAGGTGCCGGGGCTCAAGGGCGCCGACGTCGACCTGGCGCTTTTCCATCTGGTCAAGATCACTTTCGATCCCTGGTTCGTCGGCGTCATAGGCGGCGCCGGCGTGCTGACGGCGCTGGTGCCGGGCTCGATGATTCTTCTCACCGCTTCCACCATCATCGGCAGGAACGTCTACAAGGAAGGTTTCGCGCCGCAGGCGACGGATCGCCAGGTGGCGGGCGCCGCGCGCATCGCCTTGCCGCTGTTCGCATTGGTGGCCGTGTACTTCGTGCTGCGCGGCGGCAGCACCATCGTGTCGGTCGCCATCTTTGCTTCCAGCCTGCTGACGCAGCTTCTGCCTTCGCTGCTGTTCAGCTTGCGGCCGAACCCCTTCGGCAGCAAGCAGGCCGCGATCGCGGGCATCGTGGTGGGCGGCCTGATCGTCGGCCTCAACACCTTGGGCGGCGTCAGCCTTGCGCAACTTTTTCCGCACGCCTCGATCATGGTCAAATCCATCAACGTCGGTTTGGTGGCCCTGGCCGCCAATGCGGTCGTCTTCACGCTGGTGGCGCTGGCGGGTCCGCGTTCCTGGACCCGCTCGGAGCGGGTCCCCGCCGCAGCCTGAGCCACGCAAGGTTTCTGGAGTTTCATCATGGTTTCCGTATCGTCTGGTCCCGAACTGCTGGTCCGCAACGTCCGTCCGCTAGGAGGGGATCCCGTGGACGTGCTGGTGCGCGAAGGCCGCATCGCGGCCGTGGGCGCGAATCTCGGCGCTTCACCGTCGGCCCGGGTGGAAGAGGGGGACGGCGCACTGCTGCTGCCGGGCCTGGTCGAAGGCCACACGCATCTGGACAAGACGATGTGGGGCCTGGATTGGTACCGCAACGACGTGGGCCCCCAACTGATCGACAAGATCGACAACGAGCGCGCTTTCCGCGAAGCAAGTGGGCATGACGCGGGCGCGCAGTCGCTGGCGCTGGCCCGCGCGTTCCTGGCGAACGGCACGACGCGGCTGCGCACGCATGTGGACGTGGATACCCAGGCCGGCCTGCGGCACCTGGAAGGCGTGCTGCGCACCCGCTCCGCCTTGCAGGACGTGCAGCAGATCCAGGTCGTGGCCTTTCCGCAATCCGGCCTGCTGGGGCGTCCCGGGACGGCCGAGTTGCTGGACCGGTCCATGGCCGCCGGGGCCGACGTGCTCGGCGGCCTGGACCCCTGTGCGATCGACGGCGATCCGGTGCGCTCGCTCGACGTATTGTTCGGCATCGCCGAGCGCCACGCGTCGCCCATCGACATTCACTTGCACGAGCCCGGCGCCATGGGCGCCTTTTCGCTGGGTTTGATCCTGGATCGCGCCGAAGCGCACGGCCTGCAAGGCCGCGTGGCGATCAGCCACGGTTTCTGCCTGGGAGAGGTGACGCAGCCCGAACGCGACGCGTTGCTGGCGCGCATGGCCAGGCTGGGCGTGGTGCTGATCACCAGCGCGCCGGCTTCGCGCCCGGTGCCGCCGCTCATGGCCTGCCGGGACGCCGGCGTCGTCGTCGTGGGCGGCAACGACGGTATTCGCGACACCTGGACGCCCTATGGCGTGCCGGACATGCTCGAGCGCGCCATGCTCATCGGCCTGCGCTACAACCTGCGCCGCGACGATGAACTCGCCGTCGCGCTGGACTGCGTGACCGAATCCGGCGCCCGCGGCTGCGGCTTCGCCGACTACGGCCTGCAGCCCGGCTGCCGTGCCGACCTGGTGCTGGTCGACGCCCACGGCGTAGCCGAAGCCGTGGTCGCGCGTCCGGTGCGGCGGCTGGTGGTGGCGGGCGGGCAAGTCGTGGCGCGCGATGGCCTAATGCGACATCAGTAGCGGCAGGTCGGCCTTGGCGAGCACTTGCCGCGTTGTGCTGTGCACGAGCAGCTCGAACAGCCAGTTATGCCGATAGGCTCCCATGACGAGCAGGTCCGCGCCCAAGCCGTAGGCTTCGTTGAGGATTTGCTCGCCAGGATGCGCCGCCTCGGACTCGACCTGGAAGACCTGGGCCGGCAGGCCTTCGCCGGATAGACGTTCCTTGAGTCCGCCGACGCCATGGGTTCCAACGCCGATCGTCAACAACGTGATCTGGCCGGCGCGCCGCAGCCAGGGCATGGCGCCCGCGACGGCGCGTTCGCATGATGCGGTATTGCGCCAGGCGATGCAGATATGGCGGCCAAAGGGCGGTGCGTCGTTCGCGCGCCAAGTCCCGGGGACGAATAGCAGCGGGCGCCTGGTATGGTAAATGGCGGCATGCAAGGCATTTTGTCCATCCAGATTGCGTGGGCGCGCGATCACCAGCAGGTCGAAGGATGCTCCCTCCCACTGGACGCCATCCTCCTCGGCGCCCACGAGCGTTTTCCACGACACCGGCATCGTGATATCCGGGTGCCTGGACCGCCAGCGGTCATACGCGTTCCATACCGCGGTCTCTCGTTCCTGTGCCGAACCCTCATTGGGAATCCTGGCCTGTTGCAGGGCGATTTCATCGGCGGTGCCGATCAGTTGCAGTGGGTCGACAACCACGTGCAGCGCCTCGATCTCGGCATCATCGAGCACCGATGCCGCCGCATAGGCAGCGTCCAGACAGGCCGTCGTGGTCAATGCCTCGGCAGTGATGGCAAGCAGTCTTGTAGTCATGGTTCATCCAGTTACGTCAATCCCGCCGCTGGCCCACGGTCCGGAGAGCGCCGCGCCATGCTATGGGACAAATGCGAGGAATAAATAGGCCGCGCAAATCGTCAGGTGGAGTGATCCGCGCAAGACGGACGCGCGCCCGGAAACCACGGTCAGGATCCCGACCACCGTCGTGAGCACGAGCAGCACCATTTCCTTCGGGCCCAGGCCAAGGGCGAGCGGGATGTGGAGGATCGTCGAGGCCAGCGCCACCACGGGAATCGTCAGGCCGATGCTGGCCATGGCAGAGCCCAAGGCGACATTGAAACTGACCTGAACCTGGCCCGCATGCGCCGCTCGTGCCGTCGTCAGCGTCTCGGGCAGGGCAACGATCATCGCGATGATTACGCCTACGCCCGAGTAAGGCAGCTCGGCGTCGCGCATTATCGTCTC